>JAEUKT010000002.1:1200000-1500000 GCA_016794125.1 Alphaproteobacteria bacterium
TCGCGCTCGAACGCCGCGCGGATTTCATCGGGCGGCGTATAGGCAGGCATGCCGGTCGTCAGCGGCGACGACGGCGGCACAGGTGTCGCGGGCGGCAGCGGCGATGCGGGCGGAATGGAGCTGGCGGTGCTTGCGGGCTGACCGGCGGCCGGCGTCAGCGGCATGATATCAACGGGGCGGGGCGGCAGCGGGGCGCGGTCGATGCGTGCGCGCAGTTCGGTCACGTTGTCTTCAAGTGCGCGGAAACGACCCCAGAGGAAGAACAGGAAGACGACGACGCCAAGTATAACTATTTCCATCGTCTTCCTGTGCTTTCTTTATCTCTGGTTAGGGTTTCGGTGCTTTCGGCGCGGCGGGGGGTGTTTTCGCCTTTGCCGCTTCTTTCGCAGCTTCTTCCTGCTTCAGTGCCTTTTTGTCGGGCTTGCCGATCATGGTTTTCGGCAGGCTGTCGCGGGTTTCGAACTGCTTGGGCATTTCATACGGCGCGAGTTTATCGCGCAGGAACGCGGTCATGGTCTTGTCGTCGATTTTTTCCATGCCGGATTTATACACGATGAACGCTTTCACGGTTTCGCCGCGGTATTCATCCTTCACGCCCAGCACGATCACTTCGGACACGTTCGGGTGCTGCATGATCGCTTCTTCCACCTTGCGGGGGAATACTTTCAGGCCGGACGCGTTGATCATGTCCTTGATGCGGTCGACGATGAAGATATAGCCTTCTTCGTCCATGTAACCCACGTCGCCGGTGTGGAAATAGCCGTCTTTGTCCATCACATTGGCGGTTTCGTCGGGGCGGTTCCAGTAGCCCTGCATCACCTGCGGGCCGCGCAGGCAGATTTCGCCTTCCACGCGGATCGGGCAGGCCTGGTCGGGGAATTCCAGGTTGGCGATTTTCACTTCCGTTTTCGGGAGCGGCATGCCGATGGAATTCAGTTTCTTTTCGCCATGCACGGGGTTCGCAACCGCGATAGGCGAGGTTTCGGACAGGCCGTAACCTTCGGTCAGCGCCGTGCCGGTCAGTTTCGTCCAGCGCTGCTGCGTCGTCTCCGGCAGGCCCGCGCCGCCGGAGAGGCAGATTTTCAGCGACGACAGGTCGTATTTGCTGACATCGGGATGATCCATCAGCGCCTTATACAGCGTCGGGACACCCGCGAACATCGTGGGCTTTTCCGCGTCGATGGTTTTCAGCGTGGTTTTCGCGTCGAACTGCGGCAGCATCACGATTTCCGCGCCCAGCTTGATCGACAGGTTCATCTGCACGGTCATCGAAAACACGTGAAAGAACGGCAGCACGACCAGCATTTTTTCCTGCTTGTTCGCCGCTTTCGTCGTGCCGCTGGTGAACCAGAAATCCGCCTGGTTCAGGTTGGCGGACAGGTTCGCATGCGTCAGCATCGCGGCCTTCGGGATACCCGTGGTGCCGCCGGTATATTGCAGCACGGCAAGGTCGGTCGGCTTCACGTCGACCGGCGCGGGATTGCCCTTGTTCTTCATCAGTTTGGAGAACGGGATGTGTTTATCGTCGCTCTTCACTTTCACGGTGTCGGCCTTGCCGAACCAGCCCTTCACGGTATTGAGGACTTTGTACGCAAAACCCTTCACGCCCGGCAGCGCATCGGGCAGGTCTGCCACGATCACTTTTTTCAGGCAGGTGGAACCGTCCAGCATTTTGTCGATCTTGGGCTGGATTTTGGTGACGGCCAGCGACACCATCACATCGGTCTTGCTGTCGTTGATCTGGCCGCGCATTTCCTGTTCGGCATAGAGCGGGTTGAAGTTCACAACCGTCGCACCCGCCTTCAGCGCGCCGTAATAGGCGATCACGTAAAACGGCGTGTTCGGCAGGCACAGGCCGACATGCGACCCTTTGCCGAAACCGGCATCCTGCAAACCTTTGGCGAATTTATCGACTTCCTGACCCAGTTCCTTGTATGTCAGCGTCTTGCCCATGAAATTCAGCGCGGGCTTGTCGGCGTTTTTCTTGACCGAGTCCTCGAACATCTGCGTCATCGTGGAGACGGGGACTTCCATGTCCCAGTCGATATCCACCGGATATTTGTTGCTCCACGGATACTTGCCTTGAGGCTGGGGGGAGGCGGCTTCGGTCATTTTTCACTCTTCAAAAAGAAGTTGATAAAGGCCGCAGTCCCTTTACTGGAACTGCAAGCATTCACACCCACACCGCTGCGTTTTTTTGTTAAATCAAATCTGATTTTTGGAAACCGTAACAGCCAGAAAACGCCTTGTAAAGCGCGCTTGTTTTGTCATATGCGGCAGTTGTCATAGCGCGAAAAACACGCGCAAAAATTGATGCGTTGCAGCACCTTTTTCCGTTTTCTGAATGTTGCGGGAAGCCCCTTCGCTCACACTTCTTGAGCCTGCCTAAATTGTCTCAACTTTGACCTCAAGATTCAACATAATATTTTGTTACAACGCGTTTGTGACAGGCATTTTGCAAAGCGGTTGAGCAGCTTGCGCGGAAAAAGATTTTTTCAAAACCGCAGCGCGCGTAACGCGAATGTTACGTTTGCGACAGGGGGAAAAGCGATTTTAGCGCGTCATCCCCGCGAAAGCCTGCCCTTCCCCCTCTCCCGCGCTTGCGGGAGAGGGACGGGGAGAGGGTGCCGAGCGGAAGAACAGGCAAACGCAGGTGGCGACGATTTCGTGCAGTGCTCACCCTCTCCCTAACCCTCTCCCGCACGCGGGAGAGGGGACAAGAAAAAAAAGGCGGCCCCTGCGGACCGCCTTTTTTTTGAATTCGCGAAACCTTACGCTTTCGGGGGCTTCGGTGCTTCCGGTGCCTTGGGCGGGGTTTTCGGTTTGGTCGCATCCGTGTCGGGCACGACGGGCGCGATGAGGTCGAGGAGGCTGGAGCCGGTCGAGGGTTTGGTGTCCGCGTCTTTTTTCAGCTCTTCCAGTTTCGCGCCGGCGGCAAGGCCGCCTTCGATCGCTTTGTCTTTTGCCACGTTGAACGCGCCGGTGATGGCGTCGCCCGCGATGCCCGCCACGCCGTCGATTTTCTCGGCCAGCGGTTTCGCTTTTTCGGCGAGGTCGCCGATTTTCACGGCGGCGGCGTCGGTCACGGCTTCGATCCTGTCATTCACTTCGTTCGCGGTCGCGAGGCCTTTTTGCGCGAGCTTGATGGCGGCGGCGGTGCGCTTCATCTTTTTCTCGTTCGCTTCTTTCTTGGCCGCGCGGATTTTCGCGGGATCGGTTTCTTCCTTCAGGTGGTCTTCGGCTTTTTGTTTCAGTTTATCGAGAAAGTTTTTGATACCCATCTGTGCGGTCCCTTTTCTTATAGAATTTCTGTGTGGAAACAGATTAACACCCACACCCCTTGAGTCAACCAGTTATGGCAATATTTCAGAATAAAGACAGTTGATTATGGTCTTCTGGTAAATCGCTGTTCGCGGGGCGCTGGAATTGCCCGGTCGAGGTCAGCATGAATTCCATCGAATCGTCGGCGCGGAACAGGGCAGGGTCGGGGGCGGCCAGCCAGCGGCGGCAATCATCGACCGTCTGCAAAATCACCGGCATCCGGTCATGGACGGTCGCAACGGCGGGCACGGCGGCTGTGGTCAGCACCGCAAAACCGTCGCGCCCGTTGAAGGTATCCCAGATGCCGGCAAAGCCCGTGACGCGCGCGGGCACGATGTCAAACGGCTGGGGCGGTTTTTGCGTGCGGTCCCATTCAAAGAAACCATCGGCAAGGATAATGCAGCGCCGCGCCTGCACACTGTCGCGGAAGGACGGTTTTTCAAAGATCGTTTCGGAACGGCAATTGACCAGCGGCTTGCCCTCCCTCGCCCAGCGCGGGACATAGCCCCAATAAAGATGCTCGATGGAATCGGCGCGGATGACGGGCAGGGATGTGCCGGGGGTGGCCACACCTGCTGCATCCACAAAACGCGGCATTTTGATGCCGAAACGGTCGGCCAGTTCCTGCAAAGCAGCGATTTGTTTATAGCGCCCGCACATGATATAGTCGCTTTCCAAAATTCGAGAAGGAATAGAGCAATGGCGGACCAAAAGGGCAAGACAATTCTGACAGGCGTGAAGCCCACGGGCGCGCCGCATATCGGCAATTATATCGGCGCCATCCGCCCCGCGCTGCGCCTTGCCGCAAGCCACGAGAAATCTTACCTGTTCATCGCCGATTACCATGCGCTGAACGCGGTGTACGATCCAAAAGCGTTGAAGGAAGACAGCTATCAGGTCGCGGCCTGCTGGCTCGCGCTCGGGCTCGATCCCGCGAAAACGGTTTTGTACCGCCAGTCGGATATTCCGGAGATTCCGGAACTTGTCACGATTTTATCCGCCGTCACGCCCAAGGGCTTGATGGACCGCAGCCATGCGTATAAAGCCGCGAAGGACCGCAACGCCGAAGAAAACCGCGACCCCGATAACGATGTGAATATGGGCCTCTATACCTATCCGCTGCTGATGGCCGCCGACATCCTGATTGCGAATACCGATATCGTGCCGGTGGGCAAGGATCAGGTGCAGCACATCGAATTCGCGCGCGACATGGCGGGCTATTTCAACGGCGCGTTTAAGAAAAACGTGCTGAAGCTGCCCGAATACCAGCTGGAGGCCGGCGGCGCGCTGCTGCCCGGCATCGACGGCCGCAAGATGAGCAAGTCATACGGCAACCATATCCCCGTCTTCATCGACAGCGCCGCGCGCCGCAAGCTGGTGATGAAAACCGTCACGGATTCCAAACTGCCCGCCGAAGCCAAGAACCCCGATGAAAACGTGATCTTCCAGATCTACACGCATGTCGGCACGCCGGAAGAAGTGCAGGCGATGCGCGACGCCTTTGAAAAAGGCGGCATGGGCTATGGCGACGCGAAACAGAAATTGTTCGAGGCGCTGGAACGCAACTTCGAACAGCCCACCGCGAAGTATAACGAGCTGATGGCCGACCGGAAAAAACTGGACGACATTCTGGAGGAAGGCGCAGCCCGCGCGCGCAAAGTGACGCGCGAGACGCTGTCGAATGTCAGGGAAGCGATTGGGTTGACGCGGCTGCGTAACTAAACACGGGCTTAGGGTGCTGTTATGATCGCGTCGATATTTTCTCGGATTTTTTTGAAACGCTATCGAGCTCGATTGCACGGTCAAAATTTTCGCATTCAGTTTGATGGTAAACTAGAAAATGCTTGTTTTATTACGACTCGTTATATTAGCGCGATGGATGAAACCCAAGCAAAGGAACTAGCCAAAACAGTAGTATTGCACGAGCTTGCGCATCGCCTGAATGTCGATATCGAACAACAACTCAATTCACGGCAAAATCCCGCGTCGCTCGTTGTCGAAGAAATTTATCAAGTTAAGTGGCGCGCAGGTAGGCTTCGTATTCAGCGGGGCTTTACCTTCTATGAATGCGAAGATCATAAATCGGAATGATCCCTAATAAAAAATACATATATTTCAGTAATTTAATCCATATATTGACATAACAAGTCATATCCCGTATCCTCCGCGCAACCTCAAAACCAGCGAGCCGAGAGCCATGAAATTCGAAGACACCAGCCTGTTGCGTCACCCGACCGTCGAGAAGGCGTATAACGTCATGCGCACATTTTTTACCGATGGCGACGACTGGGCGCGGGAAGCGGTGCGGGTCGGCGAGATCATCACGGCCAATGCCAAGAACCCCGACCCCGATGCGATCGCGGCGAGTGTGCTGATGAACGGCATGGTTATTCCGTATGAGGCGGAGCAGTTCGAACAGTCTGTGTCCCCCCGCGCGGCGGATTACCTGAAAAAATTCTACGAACTCGACCTCGAAAACCCGAAATTCTCGACCGCGGGCGAACAGCAGGTGTTGCTGGCGACCTCCGTCATTGGCCTTCAGGCCGTGCAGGCGAAAATCGCCGCCGGCGAAGTGGCGCATATCATCGAATACCGCAATGTCAGCCGCGTGATCGACATGAACGAACGCAGCCTCGCCGAAATCGCGCGCGACGGCACGACGGAAACCGAAATGCTGCAGGCCGCGCAAACGGCCTTGGTCGGCGCGCAAACCGCGCTGGCGGGCGTTGTCGCGCAGCGCGTAAACGAATTGAAATTCGAAAACACCGGTCTGCCGGACCACCCGACCATCCGCAGCGTGTACGAAGACATGAAGGCATGGGCATTCGATGGCGACCCGCTGGGCGGCTATGCCCAGACAAATGCCGCGATTGCCAAAGTCGTGGCCGACAGCGTTTCCAGCGATCCCGAAGTGATCGCGGCGGCGCTCCTGAACCAGTACAGCACCCTGCGCCCCGGCCATAAAAAGCCCGAAGATTTCGGTGCGCGCATTGCCGAATTGTGGGAACAATCTTCCCCCTGGGCGCGCATGAGCAGCGAAGACGACGCAAAACAGCCGAAAACGCCGGAGGCGCTTGCCATCCGTCAGGCGGCGCGCCTGTACTTCCTTGAAGGCCAGATCGAATGGATGAATTCGGCCAAGGGCATGGAACAAGAATCGCGCGTGCAAACGCTGGAACGCCTCGAAGACAGCCGCGATATCGTGGCGCAGGCGGCGGCATCGCAGGATAATGCGGTGTTCAAGGCGCGGCTTGAAAAGGCGGTCGCGGGCGCGGACGCGCTGATCCACAAGCCCGAAAACGTAAAGATCCGCAAGCCGGGCAGCCCGAAGGTCGATCCGGGTTGGTAAAATTCAGGAAATAATGTAGTATCCGTTGCATAAGGTTTTAGTCATGAAAATCGCACTCGCCATTCTCGCCGCTCTCGTTATCGCCACTCCTGCAATCGCAGACCGTGGCGATGCGAATGACGCGCCGAAAATCGTGATCGCGAAAACCACCTCCGAACAGCGCGCCGTTGCGGAAATCATCTCCGGCCGCCTGCGCTCGGCACTGGAAAGCGAGCCCTATACGCTCGACATTTCCACGCCCGCGCAAACCAGCGACATATCGATTAGCCGCTAAATAACCCGTCCTTCGCCTGACTTCGCGTTTCACCCCCCGCGCAAGCAGCGGCGGGGGCGAAAACTGTTGCGCAAACACAAGGAAATGACGTTATGAAAATAATTAGATGATAGACCCAAAAAGCTAATTCAGGCATTTTGCTAAGTGATTTTTGCATCCCAGAGGAACACCATGACCATCGACTACGGCAACACCATCCACCTTCCGAAAACCGACTTCCCGCGCCGCGCCGGACTTGCGCAGCTGGAGCCGAAAATCCAGAAGCGGTGGGCGGATATGGACCTCTATAAAAAGCAGCGCGAGGCGTCGAAAGACCGCGAGACGTTTATCCTGCATTTCGGCCCTCCATTCGCCAACGGGCATATCCATCTTGGCCACCTGCTGTCGAAAACGCTGAAGGATTTCGTGACGCGCAGCCAGCAGGCGACCGGCAAAAACGCGCTGCTGGTGCCCGGCTGGGATTGCCACGGGTTGCCGATCGAATGGAAGATCGAGGAAAAATACCGCGCCGAGGGCAAGAAGAAGAATGATACCGACGCCGTCGCCTTCCGCGCCGAATGCCGCAATTTCGCGCAGGGCTGGGTCGATGTGCAGAACAGCGAATTCCAGCGCGTGGGCGTGATGGGCGACTGGAAAAATTACTACAGCACCATGCACCCGACATCGGAAGCCACGATCGCGCAGGAAATCCACAAATTCCTGCTAAACGGCGGATTGTACCGCGGATCGAAACCCGTCATGTGGTCGATCCCCGAACAAACCGCGCTCGCCGAAGCGGAAGTGGAATACAAGGACGTTACGTCCGACACCGCATGGGTGAAATTCCCCGTCGCGAAAAAAGGCACGAAATTCCCGGCATCGTTCGACGGCGCATCCGTCGTTATCTGGACGACGACCCCCTGGACGCTGCCCGGCAACCGTGCCGTCGCCTATGGCAAGGACATTGATTACATCGTTGTGACTGTGTCCTCGGTTGGCGAAGAAGCGCTGGTAAAAGCGGGCGACAAGCTGATCGTCGCATCCGCGCTGCTGGATGCTTTCCTGAAAAGCGCGAAAATCACCGGCAGCACGCAATCGGAATCTGCCAAGGGCGAAGCGTTCGAAGGCACGATCTGCCATCACGCGCTGCACGGCAAGGGCTACGAATTCGACGTGCCGATGCTCGAAGGCGATTTCGTCACGACCGATGCGGGTACGGGTTTCGTGCATATCGCGCCGGGTCATGGCGAGGACGATTACCGCCTCGGCCTGAAAAACCATATTGAAGTGCCGCATACCGTGAAGGGCGATGGCACGTATTTCGAAGACGTGCCGCTCTTCGCTGGCATCCCCGTCTATCTGCCCGACGGCAAAAAAGGCTGGGCGAATAAAACCGTGCTGAAGGAAATCACAGAGTCCGGCAACCTTGTGGCCAAGGCGCAGATCCAGCACAGCTATCCGCATTCGTGGCGTTCAAAAGCGCCCGTGATCTTCCGCAACACGCCGCAATGGTTTATCTCGATGGAGAAAAACGACCTGCGCGCGAAGGCGCTGTCGGAAATCAAGAAAACGCGCTGGATCCCCGCGCGCGGCGAAAACCGCATCGCGGCGATGGTGGAGCAGCGCGGTGATTGGTGCGTATCCCGCCAGCGCGCCTGGGGCGTACCCATCGCGATCTTCGTGAACAAGAAAACGAACGAGCCGCTGAAGGACGAAAAAGTCCTGAAAAACATCATCGATATCTTCAACAAGGAAGGATCGGATGCGTGGTTCGCGCGTCCTGCTTCGGATTTCCTTGGTGCTGGTTATAACGCTGACGATTTCGAACAGGTGAAGGACATCATCGACGTCTGGTTTGAATCGGGCTCCACCCAAGGCTTCGTGCTGGAAAACCGTCCCGACCTGCACCGCCCCGCCGACCTTTATCTGGAAGGCTCGGACCAGCATCGCGGCTGGTTCCAGTCATCCTTGCTGGTCGGCTGCGGCACGCGCGGCGACGCACCGTTCAAGGCTGTTTTGACGCACGGTTTCATCCTCGACGAAAAAGGCTACAAGATGTCCAAAAGCACGGGCAACGTGACATCGCCCAACGCGCTGATGGAAAAATACGGCGCGGATGTGATGCGCCTCTGGGTCGCGGGTTCGGATTACACCGAAGACATCAAGTTCGGTGAAAACATCCTGTCCGGCCATGTCGATATCTATCGCCGCATCCGCAACACCTTCTGCTATCTGCTGGGTTCGGTCACGGGCTTCAAGGCATCGGATCGTCTTGCGTATGACAAGCTTGGCGATTTCGACAAGTGGGTGCTGCACCGCCTGTATGAAATCGACCAGACCGTGCGCCAATGCGTGAATGATTTCGATTTCCTGAAACTGACGACCGTGGTGCATAACTTCTGCGCGCGCGACCTGTCGGCTTTCTATTTCGATGTGTGCAAGGACACGCTGTATTGCGAAGCGACCGGCAGCGACAAGCGCCGCGGCGTGCTGACGGTGCTGGACCATGTGTTCAACCACCTTGTGCATTGGTTGTCGCCCGTGCTGGTCTATACGACCGAAGAAGCATGGCTGTCGTATAAGGGCCTGACGCTGGACGACGCGAAGGAAAGCATCCACCTGTCCACCATGCCCGTCGCGCCGAAAGAATGGCTGAATGCCGACCTTGCCGTGAAATGGGACAAGATCGCGGCCGTGCGCGGCGTGGTCACCGGCGCGCTGGAAATCAAGCGCGCGGAAAAACAGATCGGCGCGTCGCTGGAGGCATCGCCGCAGGTGTTCGTGGCCGATACCGCATTGGCGGGCGTGCTGAAAAGCATTTCCTTCGCCGATGTCTGCATCACATCGGGCATCGATGTGCAGCATGGCGCGGCACCCGCCGGCGCATTCACGCTGCAGGGCGTGGAGGGCGTATCGGTCGTGTTCCACAAGGCAGAGGGCGCGAAATGCGAGCGTTGCTGGCGATATACCGGCGATGTGGGCAGCAACGCGCACCATGCCGGCATCTGCGCCCGTTGCGCGGAAGTCGTTGAACGCGAACATAAATCCGCCGCCGCGTAAGGATTTTTATCCGGCAGGGGTGGCGAAACGGCAGGCGCAGCTTATATAGCTTGCCAGCACAACTTTTTGATATGAAGGAAAATGAAATGACCGGAACCGCAACCGCACACGTCCTGCCCCATGTGAACAACATCGAAACGCTAAAGGACGCGCTGCCCGATTTCGCCAAAGATATCCGCCTGAACCTGTCGGGCGTGATCAAGGCGGATGATGTGTCGGGCGGCCTCAGCCTCAACCATGTTATGGGTGTCGCGCTGGCTTCGGCTTATGCAACGCGCAACCGCACCGTGATCGCGGCGCTGGAGGGTGAAACCGCCTCCATCCTCAGCCCCGAAGAAATCAACGCCGCGAAGGCCGCCGCGACCGTGATGGCGATGAGCAATATTTACTACCGCTCCACCTATATGGTCGGCGACGATGAAATCGGCAAGCTGCCGGCAGGCCTGCGCATGAACGTGATCGGCAACCCCGGCGTGGATAAAGTGACGTTCGAGCTTTATTCGCTGGGCGTTTCCGCCGTCAACGGCTGCTCCGCCTGCCTTGCCGCCCATGCGAAAGGCGCGCAGGCGCATGACATCAGCAAAGTCGGCGTGCAGCATACGCTGCGCATCGCGGCGGTGTTGTTCGCGGCGGCGCAGGCTGTTTCGATTTAATTTTTAAGGGAGTTATTTCATGAGCAAGAAAAGCGCGAAAGTCATCGAAGCACTCGAAAAACTGCTGGCGGACAGCTACACGCTGCAGCTGAAAACGCAGAATTACCATTGGAACGTGACAGGCCCCAGCTTCAATTCGCTGCACCTGCTGTTTGAAACGCAATACACCGACCTTTCCACCGCCGTCGATGAAATCGCGGAACGCATCCGCGCGCTGGGCGGCAAGGCGCCGGGCAGCTTCAAGGCGTTTGCGAAACTGGCCAGCATCAAGGAAGAAACGGAATCGCCCAAGGCGACCGACATGGTGAAAAACCTCGCCAAAGATCAGGAAACCATCGTGGCATCGGCCGAAAAAGTGCTGAAGGCCGCCGAAGAAATCGGCGACGAACCGACGGTCGACCTTGCCATCGGCCGCCAACAGCTGCACCAGAAAAACGCCTGGATGCTGCACGCGCATCTGGAATAAGCCATGCCGGGTTTCCTTTTAACATGGAATCCCGCGATCGGCGACCAAGGCGACAACTGGTCGGATGACGACCTTGTGAAGAAATTAATCTCTCCCTTCCGCCGGAAGGGGGAGATTTTTTTGAACTGGCGCACCGCCGCGCCGCGCAAGATGCAAATCGGCGACCAAGTGTTTTTGCTGAAACAGGGGCCGCGCCCCAAGGGCATCTTCGGCATCGGCGTTGTGGCAAAGCAGGCCGAACGCGAACCGGATGATCCCGCGCGGTTCCGCGTGCGTGTGCAGATCATCAAACTGGTGAACCCTGTAAAGGGCGAATTTCTGGCGGGTGAAATGGCGCTGACGGATTTGATCGGCAAATTGCTGGTCGGCGCGCGCTTTAGCGGCCGGTCTATTCCCGAAGACCGCTTGAAGCGGCTCAATAAATATCTGGCTAAAGGCTGAAACTGTCGCCGTGTTTGTGGCGCGTCACCACGCCGTCTTTCAGCACGGTCACGCGGCCTTTGCCGACGACCTCGTAATTGCCGTTTTTGATCACGACGCCGGTGTCTTCGTCCAATCCGATGCCAATCTTGCGGCTGTCGGCGGCGGCTGCGCCGAATAAACGCTTCAGCCGGTGGCGCTGGTTGAAATGCGTGTCGAACACGATATCGGGTGTGAAACTTAATCCTTCGCCAAGACCCAATCCGCCGGGTTTCAATGCGTTGCGCGGCTCGCCGCCCGTGATCATCAATTGCGACATGGCGGCGGCACCCGCGCTGGTGCCCGCAATGACCGCGCCTTCGGTTTCACGCGCGGCAAGCGCGGCAAGGAATGCCGTGCCGCCAAAGGCCGCCGACAGTTTTTCCTGATCGCCGCCCGAGAAAAAGACGACATCGTAATTTTTGAGCGATGTGACGCTGGCGGGCGCGTCTGCTTCTGCCTTGGTCGTGATATGGCGGATATCGGGCGTGACATTCAGCCGCGCGAAAGCGTCGCGGTATTTTTCCGCGACTTCTTCGGGATACCCGGTCGCGGTCGTGATGACCAGCACGCGCGGGTTCGCGAGGGCAGATTCCGCCAGCACGCGCTTCAGCACGGTCATTTCGCCGGTTTTGTCCTCTGCGCCGCCGATGGCAATGATTGTCATGTCAGAACCATGTGGTGAAAACATTGATGGCGGGCAGCAGTTTCGGCTTTACCGCCGGGTCGCGCCCCGCCAGCCACAGATGGCTATCGATATCCTGCGACCGCGCGCCGCTCGCCTTCGCCAATTCATCGGCAGCGGTGATCGTCGCCGCGCGTAGGTCGCGCACAACAGAGTCGTTTTCGGCAAAGCCCTGCTTCGATGTCAGTTTTTCGCGCAAATCATCCGACAGTTTCAGCACGCCCAGCCCCTCCAGCACCTGCGGCAGTACGTAGTCGGATGCCACGGGCGCGTCGGTTACAACCGCCACGCCGCGGTTTTCGGCATGTGCCGCCGTCATCAGCACGCTCAGGATCGCTTTTTTGCGGAACGGGTCGGCGGCAAAACTTTGCGGGAAGATATCGGCCATCGCGTTGATAAAGGCGAAATCGAAATTGTATTTATTATCTTGCGGCTGCCATGCAGCCTTCACCAGTTTATCCAGCGCGGCATAGGCGGCGGGGTCGGCGAATTCGCGGAACATCGCAAGGCGTTCCTGCGCCATCGGCGCGTCCTTCAGCAGCGGCGCGATTTTGGCATCTACTTGTGCGGCATCGTGAATGTCGATGCCGGGTATCACGTTGGCAGCGCGTAGCTCGTCCATTTTCGCCAGCATCGCGGCTGCGCCCGATCCGTTGATGTTCCATTTCTGCGGTACGCCGTTTGCATCGGGCGTGATAAATCCGCCCTGCTGCGCGCAGATCAGCGCCATTTCAAACAACACGCGCGTGGCATCGAACGGGTCCTGCTTGGCGGTGTCGCTGATATAATTATTCCAGCTGGGTGCCTTGCCCGCCTGTTTGAACGATACCGCCACATCGTGCAGCTTTTCGGCATCAATGGAGACATGGGGCGACGCAGCCACGATATCGCGCGCGTTCTGCATGAACTGTTCAAGGCGGGTCATCATTTTACTCCTGAGATAACCTATTTTATGGCAATCGCAACAGGAGTCAACCCGGACTATCAGCCTGAAAAGGCTGCGAAATATTGCACCAGATGGTCGATGAATTTGCGGGTGCGGGCGCTTAAATGACGCTGCGGCACATAGACGGCCTGTATCAGCATCGGTTCTTCCTCGTATTCCTCCAGCAATATTTCCAGCGCGCCGCTGTTCACATGGTCGCCGACGATGAAACTGGGCAGCACGGTGATGCCGCAATCGCGGAGCGCGGCATCCAGCAGCAGCGATCCGTTATCGCTGGAAAAACGTCCCGCCACAGGCTGTAAATGTTTGCGCCCGTTGATGCGGTAACCCCAGGCCTTGCCGTCATTCACGCCGCTATAGACCATGCAGTTATGCTGCGACAGGTCCTGCGGTTTTTCGGGGCGGCCGTGCTGGTTTAAATATGCGGGGCTGGCGACCGTCACGCGCCGGCTTTCCGCCAGTTTGCGCGCAACTAATGACGTATTGGCGATATCGCCGATGCGGATCGCAAGGTCAAAATCCTCCTGCGTCAATTCAGCCGCGCGGTCACCAAGATACAGCCGCACGCCGACATCGGGATATTTATCAAGGAATGACGCGACAGCGGGGCCGAGGAATTTTGTGCCGAAGGTGACCGGCGCGCTGACGCGCACATCGCCGACGGGGTTTTCATTTTGATAGCGCAGGTTTTCTTCAACTTCGGCCAGTTCGTGGATGATGCGGCGCGCATGGTCGAAGTATTGATAGCCCGCATCTGTCAGCGCCACATGCCGCGTGGTGCGCTGGAGCAGGCGGGTGCCGAGATAACCTTCCAGATCCTTGATGCGTTTGCTGACCACCGAATTGGCGATGTTCAGCCGCCGTGCGGTTTCTGCGAAGCTGTTGGTCTCGGCGACCGTCACGAAAGCGAGGATATTGGCCAGTCTGTCCATAATTTATATTAGTCGAATAAATCGAAATATAAATGATAATTTCATGATATTCCGCTTTTTAAACGAACAGAATATATTGGTAGATAGAAAGGTTGGTGTAACATGATGAACATCACAAAATCGAATGATCGTGGAGAAACAGGTACTTACTGGCTGCAAAGCTTCCACAGCTTCTCCTTCGGCGAATATTATGATCCTCGCAATATGGGTTTCGGCCCGCTGCGCGTCATCAACGAAGACGTTGTGCGCGCCGGTACGGGTTTCGACACCCATCCCCATGCGAATATGGAGATCATGACCTATGTCCTCAGCGGTTCGCTGGAGCATAAGGACAGCCTCGGCAATGGCGGCATCATCCGCCCCGGCGACGTTCAATTGATGAGCGCGGGGAAAGGGATTCTGCACAGCGAGAAAAACCCGTCGGAGTCTGAAGACGTCCACCTGCTGCAAATCTGGATCATGCCCAATGTTGCGGGCACGCAGCCGGGTTACCAGCAAACCACGTTCAATCCGGTGGAAATGCAGAATGCGCTGCGGCTGGTCGTGTCGCCCGATGGCGAAAACGGCTCGCTGGTGATCAAGCAGGATGCAAGGCTCTGGGTTGCGCGGCTGGATGCGGGTGCCGGCGTTTCTCTGGAAATGAAGCCGGACCGGAAATACTGGTTCCAGATGGCGCGCGGTTCTGCGGAGCTGCTCGGCAAAACGCTGGAGCAGGGCGATGCGCTCGGGCTTGATAATGAACCCGGCAAGGCGGATATTAAAGCGACCGAAAAATCCGAACTGCTCGTGTTCGAACTGCCCCGTTAACAAAGGAAATAAACCATGACCACAAAAACAAAACTCCTCGTTTTCGCGGGCGCGACGCGTAACGGCTCGTTCAACAAGAAACTCGCAAAACTCGCCGCGCAAGCGGCGGGTGATGCGGGCGCCGATGTGACGCTCGTCGACCTCAAGGATTACCCGATGCCGCTCTATGACGGCGACGATGAAGGGGCAAGCGGCCTGCCTGCAAAGGCGCTGGAATTCAAGAAGCTGGTGAAGGAGGCCGACGGTTTCCTGATTGCTTCGCCCGAATACAACAGCAGCTATTCCGGCGTGCTGAAAAACACCATCGACTGGGCCAGCCGCCCGTCGGAAGCGGGCGAAGGATCCGCCGCCGCATTCGCAGGGAAATACGCAGGCATCATGGCGGCGTCGCCCGGTGCACTGGGCGGGCTGCGCGGGCTCTACGCCTTGCGCGAGTTGTTGATGAACATCAACGTGACGGTGCTGCCACGCATGCAGGCGGTGGGTGGTGCTGCCGCGGCGTTCAACGATGACGGCACGCTGAAGGACGAAAAATTCGCCAAGGGCGTGGCGGGCGTGGCACAAGACCTCGTGAAAACCTTGCAGAAACTCAAGGCATAACGGGGAAAAATTTTGAACACCAGACCCACGCTGCTGGAGGGCGATCCGGGTGCGCATATCAGGCGCCTGACGCTCCCGCTTGCCTGGGGCATGCTGGCGATGACCAGCTTTTCGGTGTTCGACGCGTGGTTTATTTCGCATCTAGGCACGAAATATCTGGCCGCGATGGGTTTCACGATTCCGGTCGTGATGTTTTTCATGGGCATCGTGTTTGGTACTTCCGTCGGCACGACATCGGCCATCGCGCGCGTCTATGGCGAAGGCGATTTTGAAAAAGTGCGCCGCATGGCGACCGATGCCTTGAGCCTGACTGTCGTCAGCACCATTAGCGCGTCGATCCTTGGCATGCTGTTCATCGACCCCATTTTCCGGCTGATGGGCGCGACGCCGGAGCTGATGCCGCTCATCCACCGTTACATGATGATCTGGTATTGCGGGTTGCCGTTCCTCGGCCTGTTGATGGTTGGGAACGCCTGCATCCGCGCGACGGGGGATACGCATTTTGTCTCTAAAATGATGACGCTGCTGGCCGTCAGCAATATTATCCTCGATCCGTTCTTTATCTTTGGCTGGGGGCCGTTTCCGGAATGGAAACTGGCGGGGGCGGCGGCGACGCTGGTCACGTCCTATTACCTCACCTGCTGCGTTTCCATGTATTTCCTGATCTTCAAAAAGAAAATCCTGACGCATCCCGTCATTCATCCCGGCCAGCTGAAATCATGGGGGCGTATTTTGCACGTGGCGGTGCCGTCCATCGTCAGCAACCAGATCGCGCCCATTTCCGCCGCCATCATCACATGGATGGCGGCGCAGTTCGGCAAGGAAGCGGTGGCCGCGCTGGGCGTGGCAACGCGTATCGAAAGCATGGCGACGCTGCTGTTTTATTCCATGGGCGCGGCGATCGCCATTTTCGCGGGCCAGAATTACGGCGCGGGCAACTACGGCCGCATCCAACAGGGCGTCGCCACGGGTGCTAGATATTCGATGATCTGGGGGCTGTTGCTGGCGGCCACACTGTGGGCGTTTGCGTGGCACATCCCGACCTTTTTCGATTCGAACGAAAAAGTGATTGCCTATACCGCGCAATACCTGCACTGGGTGCCGATCAGCTATGGCGCGCTGGGCGTGCTGGTGGTGTCGAACGCCGCGCTGAACGCGATGGGCAAGCCGCTGCCCGCGACGACGCTGATCCTGCTGAAGACCTTCGTGATTTATGTGCCGCTTGCCTATGTGTTGCAGGCGAAAATGGGCTTCACCGGTATTCTGGCGGCGCTGGTCGCCACCAATTTCATCCTCGGCATTATCTCGTATTTCTGGAACAAGAAAATCGCATCCTGACGGAGTTTCAAATATGGACGTCGCCATCAAGACCATCGCGCTGCTGTTCGCCTCCAACGTGTTCATGACTTTCGCGTGGTATGGCCATCTGAAGCACAAGGAAACTGCGCTGTGGATCGTGATCCTCATCAGCTGGGGCATCGCGTTTTTCGAATACTGCCTGCAAGTTCCCGCGAACCGCATGGGCAATGCGGTGTTCAACGCCGCGCAGTTGAAAACCATTCAGGAAATCATCACGCTGGTGGTGTTTTCGGGATTTTCGGTCTGGTACCTGCACGAGCCGCTGAAATGGAACCATATCGTCGGGTTTGTGCTGATCGTGGCGGCGTCGTTCTTTATCTTCAAGAAATGGTGATTAGTGTTTCGGCGCGGGATAGGCGACGGTATCTTTCGGCGCGGTCGATAAGCCGCGATCGGGCGGGTTGGTAACGGGCGTGAATTCCAGCGTCTTGCCCACAAGGCCGCCCAGCGTGACGACTTTTTTCCAGCCGCTGATGGCGTAACCGCGGATTTTCAAATTTTTCTGGTCGCCGTGGGGCAATTGTATGTCGAAACCGAAGGCTTCCTTGCGCTGCTCGATCCAGATTTTCCCTTGCCACCTGCCGCCACCCATATTTTTCATGTCGCGCAGCTGCGGTTTGTAGTCGAGCGCCTTTTCGAAATCGGCCTGCGTGAGTTTATTCTTGTCCTTGCTGACATTGCCTGCGACAAGGGTGCGGACTTTATCGTTTTCGGGGTTCAGCGCGTGGATGCGGAATTGTATGCCGGTTGAATCCGTCCACACATCAATCACGCCGTCATATTCGGGGTGCTTCCAATAACTATGCGCGGTTTGCGGGATGGGCTGCACAGCCGCTGCCGGCACAACGGCATTTTGTGCACGCATCGGGCGAACCGATGCTGCCAAAAATCCCAGCGCCAGCGCCGAGGTGGTGGCGAGGGTGGTGAAAATCTTCGCACGTTTGCTTGTCATAACCGGAATATAGGGGAAGCAGGGCGAGCCCGTCAAACAGAATATATGGTACTGGTTTAACTGCCGAATTTACGCTGGCTGTCATAGCCGAGGCCAAGTGCGACGGAAGACAGCTTGTTTTCTTCCGACAACACGGCGTTGGGGAAACGCGAACAGACCGCCTGTTTCAAAAGCGGCGTTTCGGTCGGCCCGCCGGTCAGGATGATGATTTCAATATCGTCATCCGTCAGGTTCGCGGTTGCGAGACATTCCGTGATCGATTCCGAAATGCGGTCGATATGCGTGGTGATGGCGGTGTTGAACACTTCGCGCTGCACATCCAGCGTGAAACCGTTTTCGATGAAGCCCAGTTCGGCTGTCGTGCTTTCGCTGTCCGTCAGCTCGATCTTGGCTGTTTCAACCGACGACAGAATGCGGTGGCCAAGCTCGTGTTCCAGCGCGTTCACGAAACGGCCAAAGCGTTTCGAAGCGTGCGATTCAGATAAGATGTCGCGCATATCCTTCTTCACCTTGGGCGTGTAGAGGAAGTTCACCTTCGACCATTCCGACATGTCGTGGAACGGCGACAGCGGCACGTCAAAGCGTTTTTCGCCATAGGTGCTGCGATAGCCGAAAGACGGCATAAAACTTGAAAGGCTCAGGGATTTATCAAAATCATTGCCGCCGATGCGCACGCCCGAATGGCCAAGAATGTCCTGCGACCTGTCTGCGCGGTTGATATATTTTTGCGATACCTTGATGACTGTGAAATCGGACGTGCCGCCGCCGATATCGGCGACCAGTGCGCGTTTTTCGTTTGTTACCTTCACTTCATGCGCGAATGCCGCCGCGACGGGCTCGAACTGGAAAGCGATATGCCTGAAGCCGGCTGCGGCCGCAATGCGCTGCAATTCGCTTTCCGCGCGCGCGTCGCCTGCGGTGTCGCCGTCGATGAAATGCACGGGGCGGCCCATCACGGCATGGGTCAGTTCGTGGTTCAGCTGCTGTTCGGCGGTCTTTTTGATATGGCTGATGAAATCGCCGATGATGCTGTCGAAACTGCGCATGCGGCCATTCACGACCGTGCCCTGGTTCATCAAGGATGTGCCCAGAATGCGTTTCAGGCTGCGCATAAAGCGGCCCTCTTCGCCTTCGAAAAACAGTTTCTGCGCGGCGCGGCCGAAGGCGGGCATGGGCATGGTGGCGGGATAGAATATCGCGCTTGGCAAGGTGTCGGCTTCACTCTCCACCTTCAGCAGGCGTGCGCCGGCCGGATCGCCCAGCGCGATTGCAGAATTCGACGTGCCGAAATCGATGCCGCAGGGATGCATGTGCCACCTTTTTGGGAAAGCGATGTTTTTATACGCATCGCGCGCGCAAGGCAAGAAAAAACCCCGCCGGTTGACGGGCGGGGTTTTAAAGGTTTGGAATGGCGAAAGAATTACGCGAGCTTTTTCGTGCGCGTTTTGACTTTCTTCGCCAGGAAAGCGTAGCTCATGATCTTGTAGGCCAGCTTGGCGGCGAGGAAGTCGCAGCCATGCATATTGGGCTTGGGCGCCAGTTCGTTCACATCCGCGCCGATGAAGGTCGAGACCTTCGCGACTTCGCGGATGATGTTGACGGCTTCGTCCCAGAACAACCCGCCCGGCTCCGGCGTGCCGGTCGCGGGGATCATGCTGGCGTCAAACGCGTCAATGTCGAAGGTGACATAGACGTTCTTGCCCTTGAAGTTGCGCACGATCTCCTTCATGTCCCACAGGTGCTTTTCGCGCGCCCAGTAGATTTTCAGGCGTTTCTTGTTTTTCTCCAGGAACGGGATTTCGCCAGACGATATGTTGCGGATGCCAAATGAATAAACGCTGACATTCGCAGGATCCATCGTGCGGCAGATGGCTGACGCATGGGAATAATGCTCGCCATGATAACCGTCGCGCAGGTCGGCATGCGCGTCGAAATGCAGCACCGCCACATCCTTGAAATTGCGCGCATAGGGACGGATCGCGCCCGCCGTGATCGAATGTTCGCCGCCGAACACGAAGGGAAATTTGCCCATCGCCAGCACTTCTTCGACTTGTGCATCCAGCTGTTCCAGCGCCTTTTCGACCGATTTTGCGATCTTCACGGGTTTTGCGGTCACAACGCCGTATTCGCGGAACGGTTCGCTCCAGAATTCGTCGTCGAACAATTCGACTTGATGCGACGCGTTGATCATCGCGGCGGGGCCTTTCGACGTGCCGCCGCCATAGGACACCGACGCTTCAAGGCCGAAGGGAATGACGACGACTTGCGCGTCTTTGGGCGATACGGCATCGCCCTTTTCAAGGCCGAGGAAGCCGTCGGCGGGTTTCATGAATTCCATTTTATGCTCCTTTCAAAATTTCTGACGGCAAGAATAGCGACACCGCCGGCGTTTTCAAGCCTTACTCGTCGTCGATCATCCCGCTGCCCTTGGAAATCGCCAGGAAAGCGTCGCGGTCGAGGTTTACGTGGGGGCCAAGGTCATGCTGGTCGAGGTCTTCGATCGGCACCCAGACGAATTCGCTATGCTCCGGCGTCAGCTTCACCTTGTCGCCGAGCGGGCGGCAGAGATATGCGAGGTTCAAAAGCGGCTGACCTTCGCGTTTTCCCGTGCGGGCGTGGAAAATCTGCATCACATCGACCTTCAACCCGGTTTCTTCCTTGTATTCGCGGGCGAGCGCGTCTTCGGGTGACTCCCCATGCTCCACGCCGCCGCCGCAGAATTCCCAGCCGATGAATTCCGATCCCGGCGCGGGCGCGCGCTTCAATAGCAGGACTTCGCCCTCGTCGCTCATCAGCACGCCGGTTGCGCGGACATTGAATTGTGCCATTTTGTGTATTCCTTCAAAAAGATTTCCGGCCGGAACTTTTTAACGGTTCCGGCCGGAATATTTCGTTATCGCTTACTTGAACAGCTTGTTCCAGTTGCGGCGGCTGCGTTTTTTCCAGTAGCCGCGATGATAAGCGTCGGATGCCAGCAGCGGCATGACCGAGCCTGCTTCCGCGAACACCATCTGCTCAAGCGCAACGTCCACCTTACCCCAGCTGCACGCTTCTTTCAGCGTGGAGGAGGAGCAGGCGCCGTCGCGCACATCGGCGATGGTGATCTGCACGGCATATTTGTGCATATCAACATCTTTGTGGCCGAGGATTTCCGCGCAGACGACGGTGTCCTGCGTGAAGTTTTTCGGCACGCCGCCGCCGATCATCAGCAGGCCGGTGGTGCCGGCTGCGATTTTCACGTCGGTCAGTTCGCGGAAGTCAGCCACCGCGTCGATGCACATATAGTTCTTGGGGTTTTTCTTCTGGTGCAGCACAAGGCCGAAACCAGCGGAAGAATCCACGAAAGCGGGGCAGAAGATCGGCACGCCGTGTTCATAGCATGCAGCGATCAGCGAGTTTTTCTTCTTCGCTTTTTTCGTCAGGTATTTGCCCATTTCCCAGATGAATTCGCGCGACGAATAGGGGCGGCGCTCGAGGCTCTGCGCGATTTCAAAGATGGTGTGGTCGACAGCCTGCAGGTCTTCTTCGTCAATATAGGTGTCGTAAATGCGGTCGATGTAAAGATCGCGCAGTTCGCGGTCATCCACCTGGCTGTCGGCGCGGTAATGCTTGAAGCCGAGCGCTTCGAAGAAGTCCATGTCCACGATTGATGCGCCGGTTGCGACGATCACGTCGACCATGTTGCTTTTCACCATTTCGGTGTACAGGTCCATGCAGCCGCCGGCCGAGGTGGAGCCCGCGAGCGTCAGGATGGAGGTCGCGCCCTTGTCCTGCAGCATGGTGTTGAAAATATCTGCCGCGCGGGAAAGGTCGCGCGAGGTGAAGGACATTTTGCCCATACCGTCGATGATCGGGCGCGCATCGAATTTCTTGATGTCGATATGCTCGATCGGGGTGTTCAGCAGCGCCGCCTTGCGGTTGCTTTTCGGGTGGGGTTTCGCCTTCACGGCTTTCAGGTTGCTTTTCATGTCTTTAGTCCTTTTTATCAATCTGCCCTGCGCGTTTCAGGCCGCCCCTTAAGATAAGGAGTGGCCCTGAAAAGGGTTTTACGCGGTCAATTTGTGGCGAAAATTATCCCGTCACGCAGAGTTCGTTTGAATCCGTCGTTTCCAGCGCGTCATCGTAGAGCGTGACCAGCGGCGGTGCCTTGACGGACACGACTTCATGGGCGGAAAAGCCGTTGAAGTCGGTACGCATGGTGTTCCCATAGGCGCCGAGCTGGCCGATCTCGATGTAATCCCCTTCCCGGACGTCTTCCGGCAGGTAAAAGGGGCCAGGCATATAATCAATGCTGTCGCAGGTGGGGCCGTAGAAACGGAAACCCTTGTGCGGCGCACTGGTGCCTCCCGGCGTCGGACGGATGAGACGAACCGGGTAACGGAAACCCAGGTGGCCTGCGTCGAACAGGCTGCCATAGGTTCCATCATTGATGTACAGCACATCGTCCTTGCGGAGCTCCACCTTGACGACCACGGATGCGCTCTCGGCCACAAGCGCGCGGCCGGGTTCGCACCAGAACTCGTAGCGGTCCGGGTGGGGAAGGCGGTCTAAACCGCTTTCGATGGCGTGTTTATAATCTGCAAGCGCCGGAGGCGCCATGTCGGGGTAGATCGACGGGAAGCCGCCGCCGATGTCGATGATATCGACGCGGGTGCGCGGGATCTGGCGCAGGATGCCGCCCACGATGTTCAGCGCCGCCACATAGGCAGCGGGGTCCATCGTTTGCGAGCCCACATGGAAGCAGATGCCAAGGCGCTTGGCATGCTTGCGCGCGAGCTTCAGCACTTCGGGCGCTTTTTCCGGCAGGCAGCCGAACTTGCCGGCGAGCGGCAATTCCGACGAGGTGTTGGGGACAGCGAGACGCAGACACAGGCCGAGGTCTTTCGACTTGCCGGTGCAGGCGACGATCTTTTCCAGTTCCTCGACCGAGTCAAAGGAGAAGTCGCGCACGCCGTAATCAAAATACGCCTGCTCGATGGCATGGCGGCTTTTGACAGGGTGCATAAAGGCGATATGGCTGCCGGGGGCGATTTCGTTCACCAGCTGGATTTCGGGGATGGATGCCGCGTCAAAATGCTTCACGCCCGCATCGCGCAGGCCGGCCAGCACGTATTTGGCGGGGTTCGCCTTGACGGCGTACAGCACCTTGCCCGGGAAATTGTCGAGAAACCACTTTGCAGAGGTCTGCAGGGCGGCGGGGCGGAAACAGGTAACGGGAATGTTGGGGCGTCGCTGGCGGACTACGTCTTCGGGGCCGTCGAATTTTTCCATTTCATGAAACCCTCCTGCGGGCTGTCATGAGATAACCGCACGCGAATCGTTCGCTGCCGTGCCCTCATAATTAAGGTTATAAGTTGATTCGATTCAATGTAAAGAATTTTTGAAATCTCAGGGGCTTTGCGCCGGTCACATCGCGTTACAGAATATTCACGATGCCGGTTTTGGCTGCGGCTGGCGCAGCGGCAGCACGGCTGTCGGCTTCGGAATGCTCTTTAGCACGGGCTCTACCGCCGCGATATCCACGCCGTGGCGCGCATTCGCCGCCACGTAATCGATCCGGCGCACATCGTTAAGATAAGTCTGCTGCAGCTTGGTCATCAGGACGGGCAGGGCGGCGTTGTCAGGCTGGGTCTTGATGCCGTCCATCAGGGCGGTCTGCAGCGCGCCATAGGCCCCGATCATGGTCTGGGGGGTGATCTTGCCATACAGGGCGAAGGCGCGTTCCTGCAGCATCGCGCTGGCGTTCCAGGCGCGCACCTTGGCCATGCCGGCCTTTTCCTTGTCCGTCAGCGGCGTGCCGCCCTTGGGGGCGTGTTTGTCGGCCTGTTCGGCGGCCACATAGATACGGCGGAATTCCTGTGCGCGGATAAAATCGGGGTCCTGCCCTGCCAGAATACCTAATGCCCGCTTCTGCGCGGGGGTCTTGGCATCCTCCAGCATAACTGTATAGCCCACGATGGGCCCGGTCAGCTCCTTGGCGTCCATGACCGAGAAGTAAAGCGCCTGCGCCTGCGTGTCGTTGAGCGCGCGGAAGGCGGGCAGGCCCATTTTGACGATCCGGCTTTTCAGTTCCGCCAGCACCGGGGGCGAAAAATGCAGGACATCGCCCAGTTCGCGTTTCCGCCAGTCGGATACCGCGTCGATGATCTCGAGTCCGGCCTTGCCGCTGCGGATCAGGTCGCCCGCCGCGCCGACATCCGCCAGCGACTCCTTATTATATCGTAGCGCGATAAATTCCCGCACGGTTGCGTTGTTGCGGGCGGCGTTGGGCTTCTTCATTTCCTTTTCCACCGCCTCCTCGTCAAACCCGTGGATGGGGTAGCGGCTGTCCAGGCAATGCCAGGATTCATGGGTGTTCACAAAGGCGACTTTCTGCTGGAACGTCAAACCGGGCAGGTCAAAAGGCAGCGCATGCGCCGATGACGGCACGATCACGCAGGCTTCGCCGGAAGCCCCCGTCATGTTGACGAAGGCGGAAGGGCTCTGGGTTTTGACCAGGCCGAAGCTGAACTGGAAAAAGTTGGCCATGCTGCCTGCCACGATGCGGGCGCGGGCGGGCTCCATCTGCACATTATGCTCGCCCAGCATCATCTGCACGATGGCGGTGGAGGGCAGGCCCAGCGCCGTGCCGGCATCGAAACGGGCGGGGTCCAGCAGTACGACGCGGTCATGCAGCCCCTGCATATGCTGCAGGCTAAGCGTCAGGCGGTCGCCCAGCAGGTTCAGGTCGCGCGAATAGGCATCGCCGGTGTGGATTTTCGATGCCATGAAGTCGTTCCGCGCCGCGTTGATCAGCGCCATGCGGACCTCCATGCGGTATTCCATCTCCCGCAGGTCGGGCGGTACCTGTTCGGTAACCGCTGCGCCGGTGCCGTCGGGGGCTGCGGGCGGGCCGTTCTGCGCCGATGCGGGCATGGCGCTGCCCAGCAGCACGGTCGCAAGCGCGGTGGAGGCCGCGAATTTGCGCCATACCGCGCTCAGCTGGCCTTTTTTATGCGGGTCTTTGGTGTCGTTTTTCGCCATCGGATCCGGTCATTCAACAAAAGGCGCGCTATAAGCGCCTGAAACTTCGAAAGGAATCATCCGAGCCTATATTATACTATACATAATTAAGGATTCGTGTATTATGTCGAACGCTTGACCAAAAACATATTGAAAAATAACGATTTTTCAATAGGATGCAGCGCAACAAAACAACAATAAACGATTCAAAACGATTCAGGGCGGAAAAATATGACCAACAAGCTTCGCAACATTGCCATCATTGCTCACGTTGACCATGGCAAAACAACCCTCGTCGACGTGCTGCTCCGCCAGTCGGGCCAGTTCCGCGCCAACGAAAAAGTCGCCGAGCGCGTCATGGACTCCAACGACCTTGAAAAAGAGCGCGGCATCACGATCCTTGCGAAGGTCACCTCGCTGATGTGGAAAGACACCCGCATCAATATCGTCGACACTCCCGGCCACGCGGATTTCGGCGGCGAAGTCGAACGCATCCTTTCCATGGTCGACGGCGTTGTCATTCTGGTGGACGCAGCCGAAGGCGCGCTGCCCCAGACCAAATTCGTTTCCGGCAAGGCGCTGAAACTGGGCCTGAAGCCGATCGTTGTCATCAACAAGGTCGACCGCCCCGATGCGCGCCCCGACGAAGTGCATGAAGAAGTGTTCGATCTTTTCGTGGCGCTGGAAGCAACCGACGAACAGCTCGATTTCCCCATCCTCTACGCTTCCGGCCGTCAGGGCTGGGCGTCCAAGACGCTGGACGGCGACAAGAAAGACCTCGCGCCCCTGTTCGACCTGATCTGCGAATACGTGCCCGCGCCGAAGGTGGAGGAAAACAAGCCCTTCTCGATGCTGGTCACCATGATCGAAAGCAACCCCTATCTGGGCCGCGTCGTCACCGGTCGCATCACCACGGGTTCCGTGAAGACCAACCAGCAGCTGAAATCGCTGTCGATCGACGGAAGCGCGGTTGAAAACTTCCGCGCGACCAAGATTTTGGCCTTCCGCGGCATCGAGCGCGAGCCGCTCGACGAAGCGCATGCGGGCGACATCATTTCGCTGGCAGGCATGACGCAGGCGACCTCCGTCACCAACACGGTTTGCGAGCCGTCGGTCACCGAAGCCCTGCCGGCCATTCCGATCGACCCGCCCACCATTTCCATGTCCTTCGCCGTCAACAACGGCCCGTTCGCGGGCACCGAAGGCACCAAAGTCACCTCCCGCATGATCCGCGAGCGCCTGTTCAAGGAAGCGGAAAGCAACGTGGCGATGAAAGTCCTCGACGGCCAGACCTCGGACACGTTCGAAGTGTTCGGTCGCGGCGAATTGCAGATGTCGGTTCTGATCGAAACCATGCGCCGCGAAGGCTTCGAGCTGATGATCGGCCGCCCGCGCGTGCTGTACAAGGAAGACGAAGCGACCGGCGAAAAGCTGGAGCCGTATGAAGAAGTCGTGATCGACGTCGATCAGGAACATTCCGGTACGGTCGTGCAGAAAATGGCGATCCGCAAAGGCGAGATGATGTCGATGGCACCGTCGGGCGCCGGCAAGGTCAAGATGACCTTTATCGCCCCCACCCGCGGGTTGATCGGCTATCACGGCGAATTCCTGACCGATACGCGCGGCACGGGCATCATCAACCGCCTGTTCCACGGCTACGGCCCGTTCAAGGGCGCGGTCGAAGGCCGCCGCGTCGGCGTGCTGCTGGCGATGGACACCGGCGAAGCGACCGAATACGACCTGTGGAAACTGGAAGAACGCGGCGTGATCATGGTCCTGCCGGGTACCAAGGTTTATGAAGGCATGATCGTGGGCGAACACAACCGCGACAACGACCTTGCCGTCAACATCCTGCGCGGCAAGAAACTGACCAACGTCCGCGCCTCGGGTTCGGATGACTCCACCAAGCTGATCCCGCCCCGCATCCTGACGCTGGAGCAGGCGATCACCTTCATCAACGACGACGAACTGGTCGAAGTCACCCCGAAAACCCTGCGCCTGCGCAAAGCGATCCTCGATCCCAACCTGCGCAAGCGCCTGGAGAAGGCAGGCTAAGCCTTTCACCGAACCAAAACAAAACGGCCATTTTCATTTTGAGAAAATGGCCGTTTTTGTTTCTGTCGTCATCCCCGCGAAAGCGGGGATCCCGTCGGCGGCTTGAGCCCTGCCAATCCCTGAGATCCCCGCCTTCGCGGGGATGACGCGGGTGTTACGGCTTCATCCCGAACTTCTGCGCGCCTTTCGCATAGACCTTATCAAACTCGCCCTCCAGCCCCGCATTCACGCCGCGCAACCCGTCGACCACGTTCTTCGCCCAGCTGAAATATTCCTGCTTGCGCGCGAGGCTCCAGTCGGGCGGCGGGGAGTCGAGGATGGCGCGGAGGTTGGAGATTTTGTCGGCGGTCTTTACCAGCTTCGCCGCGTCCGATTTATGCGGCGCGTGTTCGACCTGCAAACGCTTGCGCTCCGCCTTCGGCAATGATTTGTCATCCGTACATTCCTGCACGATATCAGCGACGTTCTGGCCGAATTCCTTCACCAGTTCCGCGTATTTCGTATCGGTGTCCTCGATCGTGTCATGCAGCACGGCGGCGCAGAGCGCATCGGCGTCCTTGCCGTCGGTGAATTGCGCGACAAGGTCGGCAACCTCGATCAGGTGGTTGACATAGGGCTCGGCGCGTTCGCCCTTGCGGCGCTGGTCGGTGTGTTTTTTGGCGGCAAACAACAATGCGCGCGTCAGTTTCTGCGAAACTTCGGTCATGAGGATTCCTTTTGGTATGTCCCCATGCTAGGCGTTCTGCGGCGGTCTGGCAAGCCGGCGCGTCAGCCGGGGTTGTTCTCGCCCTGTTCGGCGGGCCTGTTCTGTCCCGCTTCGCCGCACATGGTGAAGGCGCGTGTGGCGGCGAAAGGGCCGATCGTTTCGAAAACCGCGACCATGCCGAAGACCAGCGCCGATACCTGCGCGCCCGTGCCGGGCAACAGCTTGTTCAGTGTCGTGGCAAGCCCGATCGCCATGCCGGCCATCGGTATGATAAGTAGCGATGCCGCCGCCGCCTGCCTGTTATCGACCGTCGTGAAGCGCGACGCAATAAAAACGCCGGCGGTTTTCGTGGCGCAGCGTATCAGCACCAGCAGCACGGGCGCGATGCCCGCCATCATCAGCGCAGGCAGGTCAATTTTCGCCCCCGCCAGCACGAACAGGGCGATGAAGAACAGGTCGCCCCCTTCGCCGAAGCCGACCTTTGACAGGTTGGATTTGGATGATTCAAACCAGCGGGTGGCGATGCCCATCACCAGCGGCGCGAACAGCCCCGACATGCCCAGCATGCTGCAAACGCCCAGCGTGACCATGACCGCGCCGATCACGACGACAAAACGGTAATGTTCGTCCTGCTCGCGAAAGACGCGGGCGATGCGCACGGCGCACCAGGCAGCGAAAATGCCGACGCCCGTCGCGCCGAACAGGCGGTAGGCCGGCACCAGGACCGCAGCCGATGCCGCGCTGGTTTCCGGCGCCATCGCAAAGGGCAGCACGGCGGAAAACACGATGAAGGAAAAAAGGTTGTTCATCGCCACCAGCGATTTCGCCAGCGACGTGACCGTGCCTTTCGCGCGCATTTCCTCCGCCACATGGACCAGCACGGCGGGGGACGACGAAATGGCGATCGCGCCGATCAGGGCCGCAACCGTCCAGCTGTTGCCAAGGAATTTAACCGCGAACGTCACGCCGGCGAAGGTCAGCAGGCTTTCGAGTATTGCTGTCAGCATGATGCGCTTCGAGCGCAGCATCGCCTCCGGATGCAGCATGTTACCCAGCTTGTAAAGGATCAGCCCCAGCGCGATGTCGATGATGACATACGCGTCCTTCAGCATGTCGGCGGTGATCAGCCCAAGCCCGTGCGGACCCGTCAGGAGCCCCAGCAGCATGAAGGCGGTGATGGTGGGCATCAGGTGGATGCGGTTCGCAATCAGCCCCCCTGTGACCCCCAGCAGGAGCAGCATGCCAAAGGCCAGCATCGCGTTCGGGTGCAGATTGGGGATATAGGTCAGGAAGGCTTCCATGCGGCATCATTGCTCCGGTTACAGCCGGAATATAATGGCGGAGCGCGGGAAAAATCAACTATCGTTCGGCAGGAGGTAGAAAGCCGGGCGCTGCAAGCCCGGCTTTCCTATCTTCAATGCAATGCGCTGATATTAAATCTCGCGCCCGCTTTGGTGATCTGTATTGAAATAGGTGTCATTACCGCCTGCACTGCTGGTGCGGTATTCCTTCTGATAGTCGCGCGCCAGGCTTTCAAGGTCTTCGACCGTGCGCGACGACACTGCGCTTGCCTCGCCGTGGCCCTCGTCAAGGCCGTCGCCCTGAATATTTTCGTCATAAACCTCCGAGCCTTCAAGGCGCAGGCCGGCGGATTTCCAGTCTTGCTTGCCGCCGACGTAATCGGACACGTTGGTATAACCGAGGCCTTCGAGGATTTCCGCAGCCTTGGTCGATGCCGCGCAATCGGCGCTGGCGCAATAGGTGACAATTTTCCGCGATTTGTCGGCCAGCTGCTTGGGCGCTTCGGCGGCCAGCGTTTCCAGTGGCATCGACAGCGCGCCCGGGATATGGCCGTGGTCGTATTCGGATTTGGGCAATGCCTCGATAAGGGCGAAATCCTCGCCCGACGACATCAGCCTGTTCAGCTCGTCACGTTTAATGGGTTGCATGGAATCCTCCATTGCCCTTCAAGCGGGCGTTCGTTGACAGGTTGTAACTGACAAACGAACGAGGGCGGCAGGGGTTCCCCGAAAATGCCCGCCCAAAAATGAAAGAAGCCGGGCATCAAAAGCCCGGCTTCTTGAAATCACAGTGAAGCGGTTATATTAGCCGCCGCACGAACCCGATTTCTCCTTGGAAGAACCGCAGGAGCCGGTGTTGGTGCCGCAAGAGCCCGAGGTCTCAACTTTTTTCGCTTCCGTGCCGCAAGAGCCGGTTTTGGGAGCGTTGGAGGAACAGGAGCCTTTTTCGTCTTTTTTGAGTTGTTCTTGCATGGCAATTATCCTTTTGTTGGGTTGCACCTGACGCCGCATTCGCAGTCGTCACGGGAAAGGATATAGCCCCCGAAAAGGCCTTGTCCACCCGTCATCCCGGCAATTCAGGCACGTACCTGTTAGTCCGTTGATATAGCGTGTAATATATATTAATTATTATTTTCATAATAATATAAGTAATCGATCAAAAACGCCACATTCGCCGTCAGTACTGCTTCAGCCGGATATGGCATACTGGCATCGTTCCGGATTCGCAAAAGGAGCTTTGCGCCATGTACAGCCGCCTGTTTTATTTCCTGATGCCGCTGGTGGTCGTGACCGCCATTATCGGCTTTTCCGCGCTGGCCGAAAACGACCATGCGGCGATGAAGCACGATGAACCTGCCGTTGAAAAACAGGCGGGCGGGATGCAGGCGCGCGTTTCGCCCGATGCGCTGGTGCAGGGCCGCGAAACCGCGTTCACGCTGACGCTGGCCAAAGACAATCTTCCTGTGTCGCTCGCCGCGCTGGAGGAACGCCATACCCGCAAAATCCACCTGCTGGTCGTGGATGAAAGCATGACCGATTACCATCATCTGCATCCCGTGGCGGGCGGCGAAGCGGGCACATACACTTTCGCCTTTACGCCGAATACCGCGCATAACTATATGCTCTATGCCGATGTGAAGCCGCTGAACGGTGCTGCGCAGATGATTCCGGTGAAGCTGAACGGCGCTGTGCCCTGCGCTAAAGACTGCCTTGATAAATCCGCGGCCGACCGCGTGACGGCCGGCGATGTGACGGCGCAGGTGGTGTTTGACGGCAAAACGGTCAAGGCTGGTGCGCCCGTGAACGCCGAAGTGATCCTGACCGGCACCGACGGCAAGCCGCTTGCCGATCTCGAGCCCGTGATGGGCGCATACGGACATATCGTCGGCTTCTATGAAGGCTTCAAGGCTGTCGCCCATATGCACCCGATGGGGGCGGAACCTGAAAAACCCGAAGACCGTGGCGCGTCGCCCGTGAAATTCATGCTGCATCCGGACCACCCCGGATACCTGAAATATTTCGTGCAGATCCGGCGCGGCGGCAAAGACGTATTTTTGCCTTTCGGCATCAACATAGAAAAATAAGCTGCCTGCAGCGCGCGCAAATGCCTAATGTATATCGTCGAAATGGCGCCCGTGATTGATTTCGGGGTTGAGGCGGTTTTCGCAGGTCAGGTCGTCGAATTTCTTCGTTACGTTGTCGGCCTTTACCATTTTCCTGATGCCGCGTTCCGACCCGTAAAAGGCATCACCCTCGAATTTTTTCTGCGCGGCGCGCTCTTTTTCATGGTCGACAGGCTCCGGCCGCGCCTCGAGATTTTCAAAGTCGAGGCCGTTCAGGTGCAGCGTCTTGCGTTCGGTTTGCGTTGAATTTTCAGGGGTTTTGATGCCGGGCATGGTGAAATCTCCTGTTGCAGCGGGGAAATAGCGTACAGGAAGCTAATCGGCAAGGTTTCAGATAGTTCCGGCTACTCGCGGCGCAGCACGACAAAATGTCCCGCCCAGCGCGTCTGGAAGCCAAGGCGGTTGTACAGGGCTACCGCACGGTCGTTATCGGCGCGGGAATGCAGGAAGGGCGTTTCGCCGCGCGCGATAATCCCCTGCATCACCTTCGTCATCACCGCCGCCGCATAACCGCGCCCCGTGTAATCGGGATGGGTGCAGACGGCGCTGACTTCGGTGTATCCCGGCACCTTCATCCGCTCGCCCGCAAGAGCAACCAGTTTACTGTCCTGATAGATGCCGAAATAATCGCCCATTTCATGCGTGCGGCTGGTGAAGGGGCCGGGGCGGGCAAGCGTCGTCAGCGCGATCATCTCCGCCGATTGCGCGGCGCTAAGTTTCACGATTTCCGCCGTGCTTTCTTTCGCATCGGGAATGCCGCTGTCGCAGACCATGCGGATCAGCGGCGCACCCGCCAGCACTTCCCAGCCCTTGCGTGGCTGCCAGGGCTCGGCCAAAAACAGCGCGGTCACGCCGTTGCCCAGCAATGCCGCCAGTGCATCATGATCGACCTCGCCGTTTTCAAACCCGCTGAAGGGCGCGACTTCGGGCACGAAACGCTTCACCCCGCCGTCGCCCATCGCGAAATGGGATTGGCGGGTGGTAAGCGCGGTCCAGATGATGTTGTCGAGCGGTTGCATGCTAACTGATGAGTAACAAACGCGGCGGGCGGCCGTCAACCGTGTCGGGCGCGCGGTGGATGCAGGGCGCAACGGGGCTGCCCGGATATTCGACCGCGATGCGCCACATATTGCCGATGCCGAACGAATAGCGCACGGCGTTTGGGAGCGGAGCATAATGCAGGTCGTAACAATTCTCGCGCAGGAATTCCTCGAAGCTTCCGCCGCCTTTATTCGCGAATAAATCCTGCAATTTTTGCCGCGTTACGGGATTGTCGATGCGGCGTTGCGCGGAGGCATTGTCCAGCCCTTCGCTCGAAGATTCGTTATAGCTGCACAGATAGGTGTCGGCCTGAACGGGCGCGCGGTCGGCGTGGAAAGAATATACATCCGTCGGCACGGCGTTGCCGTCGTCGCGCGGATAGCGCGGCACGCATTCAAGGCTGGGCAGCAGGCCGCGTTCCTGCAACAGCTGACGGTCGGCCAATAATATATCGGCAGCGATGCAGCCCTGTGCGCTCAGGCGCGGGCGTAGGCTTTCAATGGCTTCTTCATCCAGCGAAACGATGTCTTCTTCGTTCTGCAGCAGCGCCGCGATTTCATCGAAATTGCCCGGCAATTGCCGCGCCCAGCAGATCGCATTCACCTCCGGCCCGAAGGATGCGTTCACCAGATCGTCGAAACTGCCGACGATGCGTATGCGGGATGTGGCCGGCGTCATTACAGCGTGGCGGGTTTCGGCGGCTTCGGCTGCTTGACGGGTGCGGGCGGCTGCATGGCGGCGACCTTGGCGGGATCAACGCCATAGGCCTTGTCCAGTACGGGGCGCACGCCCGGGATCGCGGCCTTGAACACCGATGCGGCAAGTGCGCTCGTGAATTTATGCTTGCCGGCATCGGGGCCGTCGACATAGGCGACGACGGTGCCATAGAAACGGTCGTCGATTGCGAACACAAACGTCGCCGTGCGGTTTTTCGCCTCCGACGACGTGACACCGCCGCCGCGGCTGAAGGTCTGCTGGCGGTTGTCGCCGGTGCCGGTCTTGCCGCCGACGGGCAGGATGCGCCCGTCGCTGAGGACGACCGACTTGTTGGCGCGGCGGGCCGTGCCTTCCTCCACCACGCCGTTCATTTCGCGGCGAACGAGCCTGGTGACCTCTTCGGGCAGCACGCGCTTGCCGGCCGCATGCTTGGGCAGGAAGTCGAGCGCATAGGGCGTATCCGCAGCAAAGCTGATTTCCTCGAACTTCTCCGCCGGTTTCAGGATGCCGCCGTTCTGGATGATGCCGGACAGCGTGGCCAGCGCGGCGGGCGTATCGCCCGATGAACCCAGCGCGGAGGCGTAGGACGGCACCATTTTATCGAAGGAATAACCAAGGTTTTTCCATGTCGCATGGATATGCACAAAGGCTTCTTTTTCCAGCATGATGCGGATGCGCGTATTTTGCGCTTCGATCTTGTCGGATTTCAGCAGCCATTTATAAGTCAGGATACGCGCATCGGCGGATGCAGCGACCGCTTCGGACCATGTGCTGTCGGGCGATTTTGCGCGGTGTTCGCCCAGCCACAATGCCAGCGGATGCACGCCGGTAAGATAGCCGCGGTCGTTCAGGTCGAACTTGCCGGGCGCGTAATCGTCGTACAGTTTCTGGAAGTTGGTGTTGTCGCCGATATTCGTGCCTTCCTTGCGGATAAAGGCTTCCATCTTTTCAACCGGTGCGTCGGGGAATACCGAGCGGTAAACGACCGCCAGATGCGCGCCGGTGCGCTTGGTTTTCGCGGCCAGCAGCGTTGCGGTTTCGTCGGGGGATTTGCCCTTTTGTTCGCCCCAGGCGCGCCACAGGAAGGTTGTGCCTTCGGCATGGACGAACTGTTCAAGGTACTTGCGGCGCTGCGGATTGTCGGGGTTGTCGAAAATATCCGCGCTGACATCCATTTTTTGTGATTGCGTGTAATACACGATGTCTTTCATCATGCGGATGAAGGACAGGTTGACCGAATGGTGGAACGCGTCCTTGACGTTATACGACTTGTAGTTTTCCGACGATTCAAAGTTGTCAAACGTATGCACGCCCCCGCCGGTGAAGAAACGCTCGCCGTTGCCGCCGGAATACATGCGGTCCAGCGACGCCTCCAGCATCGCGTTCAGCGATTTGTCGGTCGCGGTGTTCGCCATGTAATCAATCGCCCAGCGCGACAGGTTGTCGTCGCGCAGCACGTGGATTTTCTGCAGTTCCGCCGCATCCATGCCGCTGTATTTCTTATGCAGCTCCGACATCGCTTCAAGGTATGAAACAAGCGTGCGCAGCTTCGCGGTCGAGCCCAGTTCCAGTTTCGTGCCTTCGTTCACGTTCAGCGCGCCGTCGAAATTGTCGGCCTGCACGCGCAGCACGTTCGTGCCGTCGGGCAGTTTTTCGTAGAGTGTGAAGGAATAGCGCAGCTGGTCTGCCAGCGCCGGGTTCAGCAGCTGGAATCCGGTCAGGCCGTTCTTCGCCGCGATTTCGGGGTCGGACAGGCTGTGCAGCAGTTTCGTGACCGCTTCGTCCGCGCGCGCGTCAATCGTCGTGCGTGCGGTGATATCAAGGCGGTTGAGTGCATAGATGTCTTTGACGCCAAGATCACGCAGCAGGCTCACCTGCAAGGCCTCGATCGATTTCTGGCGCGCTTCTTCTGTCACGCGCGGAGCGCGGCTTGGTTTTGCGAATTCGGGATGCGCCGCCATCACCGCGTCCTTCATGCGCGGGCTGATGATGCCCTGTTCCGCCAGCAGCGGCAGGTAGGCATCGACGCGCGCATCCAGCTCCGCGCGTTCCTTCAGCAGATAGGAGGAGGGCTTCGTGACCGACATGACAAGCCGCAGCGCCTGACGGTAAGCATCCGCCGCGCGTTTCAGCTCCGCGTCGTCCATTTGTGAATCGGGTTTTTTCAGCAGCCGGTTGGCTTCGGCGAAATCCGCGCCGAACCACGCGACCATGCCGTCACCAAAACCAGTGATTTCGCCCGCGCCGGGGAAGGAGGAGAGGGGGATCGAATTGAGGTAATCCAGCACGATGCGCTGGCCGGCTTCGCGCGTGTCGCGCCCGCCGGAATAATTGCGCGTCGATGCGGTTAGCATCTGCTCCAGCTTTTCCTTGCCCGTGCGCGTGATACCGTCGGGCGAATGGCGGAATTTTTCGGTCTGCGTCGCCAGCGTCGATCCGCCGGGTGCGTTGCCGCCGATATGTATTTTCTTCAGCAGCTGGTCGCGCGCGGCCTTGGCGAAGCGGCCCCAGTTGATGGCGTTGTTATGCGTGTTTGCCTGTTTTTCGATCAGCTGGCGGTCTTCGACGAACAGCAGGCTCTGCGCCAATACGGGCGGGATGCTGTCGTAATCGGCATAGACCTGGCGCGGGAAGCGCGCGTCGAACATCACCTGTGCATTGCCATCGACCAGCCTCAAACCGGCTTGCGCCTTTTCATTATAGATGGGGAACAGCTGCAGCCCCGCAATATTGCGGTCGGCCCATTCGCCTTCTTTCTGCACCTCGAACCCGCGCGCGGTCAGGCGTTCGCGGAATTGCAGCGTTTGCGTGTAACCCATGCGCTCGTCATACGGCCCTGCGGCGGGCGGCGCGATGGTGGGGCTTGTCTGCTGCATCTGGGTGAAGGTTTTTCCCTCTGCCACGCTCGTGAAGAAATGCGATTGCAGATAGGATGTTTTGACTTCGGCATATATGCCCGCGCCCAGCACCACAGTTGTCGTGCCCGCAATTGCGGCGCGCTGCGCCCAGCGTGGCCATGCGCGATATGCATTTGCGGCTTCCTTCGCCTTCTTGCCCACAGCCGCTGCGCCATTGGACATCAGCGACGCGCCCGTCGCCAATGCGCCGGATCCCGCCTGCACGATGGACGCGCCGGTGGACAGCAGCTTTGATTTGAATGACGGCGGTGCCGGCGGCAGTGGCGCTGCAGGCACAGGATCAACAAGGCTTGAATCGGGGGAAGGGGTGTCGCCTGCAGGGGTAAGGTCAGGGTCGCGTTTATCGTCTTCATTCGACATGATTGCCGAGACTCCAGAAGGGCTGGTATTTGTTTATGTGAAACAACCTATACCGCTTATAGGATTTATGCAAACGAAAAGCGATAAAGCTAAATAATTGAAATAACTTAGCTATATTTTTAAGGGGGGAGGAATGGTGCCGCAGATGGGATTTGAACCCGCGACCTCCCGCTTACGAAGCGGATGCTCTACCACTGAGCTACTGCGGCAACAGGGCGCAACATACGGGAAAGCGGTGCGGTTTTCAAGCATGTAATGCAGGCGGCGCGTCGTCCGCCTTTTCAAAAAATTGTTTAAAATCAAGGCATCAGCGTGGCGGGGTTGCTTTATTAACCAACGGCATGCCAATTTGGGCGGAAATAACGGAGTAGAATGCCCATGATCGACCCGAAAGAATTCTTTGCCGAAAACCCCGATGTCGAGACGCTCGAAGCGTTTATCGTCGATGTCAGCGGCATCCTGCGCGGCAAGAAAATGCCCCGCCAGAACGCGGATAAACTATTCAAGGGCGGCGTGCGCATGCCGCGTTCCGCTTTCGCGGTCGATATCTGGGGGCAGGACGTTCCAGCGGCGCAGCTGATCATCGAAACGGGCGATAACGACGGTGTTTGCTATCCTGTCCGTAATTCGCTGCGCATGGTGCCGTGGCTGAAAAACACCGCGCAGGTGATGCTGACGATGAAGGAACCCGACGGCCGCCCGTTCTTCGGCGACAGCCGACAGGTGTTGAAAAAAATCGTCGGCCTCTACGCAAAAAAGGGCTGGACGCCCGTGGTGGCGGCGGAGCTGGAATTCTACCTGCTGGATGCGCAGATGGATGAACGCGGCAATCCGCAACCGCCGCTGTCGCCCCGTTCCGGCAAGCGCTCCAACGCCGCGCACCTGTTCAGCATTTCTGAAATCACCGAATTCGACAACGTGCTGGGCGGCATTTCCAAGGCCTGTGACATGCAGGGGATTCCGGCCGATGCATGCATCTCGGAAAACGGGCCCGGCCAGTATGAAATCAACCTGTACCATGTGCCGGACGCGCTGGCCGCCGCCGACCATGCGACGCTGATGAAGCGCGTCGTGCGCGGCGTGGCGCGCAAGCACGGTTTCGATGCGACCTTCATGGCGAAACCCTACGGCAACGAAGCCGGCAACGGCATGCACGTGCATTTCAGCGTGATCGACAAAAACGGCAAAAACATTTTCGCGGGCAAGGATTACAAGGGATCGCCCGCGCTGCGCCATGCGCTGGGCGGCCTTTTGAAACATATGGGCGACACGACCGCGATTTTCGCGCCCAACTTCAACTCCTACCGCCGTTTCGCTGTGGGCAGCCATGCGCCGACGGCGGTGGCATGGGGATACGACAACCGCACGGCGGCCTGCCGCGTGCCCGCCGCCGATATCGACGCCACGCGCATCGAACACCGCGTGGCCGGCGGCGACACCAACCCGTATCTGTGCATCGCCGCGATTTTGGCCGCCGCCTATGACGGACTTGTGAACAGGCTGGATCCCGGCAAGCCGGCCAGCGGCAACATCTATAACTCCAAGGCCAAACGCCTGCCCAACGCATGGGAAACCGCGCTGGAACTGTTCGAAGGATCGAAATTCATCAAAAAATATTTCGGCGAAAATTACCAGCGTATGTACCTTGCCTGCAAATTACAGGAGCAGGACATCATCGACCGCCAGGTCAGCTCTCTCGAATACGACACTTACCTCAGGGATATCTAAATCTTGCAAGCACAACCCGCCACACATACCGGTTCATATTACGCAGCCAGCGCCAACCCGCAGCCCGAACGCCCGCCGCTGCAGGGCGACGTCACTGCCGATGTCTGCGTGATCGGCGCAGGCTTTGCCGGCATTTCGACCGCGTTGCACCTTGCCGAAAAAGGCCTGAAGGTGGTGGTGCTGGAGGCGGTGAAAATCGCGTTCGGAGCATCGGGCCGCAACGGCGGGCAGATCATCAACGGCTATTCCCGCGATTACGACACCATTCTGGGTCGCTACGGTCAGGACACGGCGAAAGCGCTTTTGAACATGAGCTTCGAGGGTGGCGACATCATCCGCGAACGCATACAAAAATATAACATCAAATGCGATCACAAAACCGGCAGCTTCTTCGCCGCCTTCACGCCCGCGCAGATGAAATTCCTGCAACGCCGCCGCGAAGTCTGGGCAAGCGCGGGTCACGACCAGACCGAAATGTACGACGACAAAAAGGTGCGCGAAGTTTCCGACACGCCGCTGTATATCGGCGGCATGCTGGATAAGCGCGGCGGGCATATCCACCCGATGAACCTTGTGCTGGGTCAGGCGGCGGCGCTGGAATCCCTCGGCGGTAAAATTTACGAGCTCAGCCGCGTGACGCATATCGACAAGGGCGCAAAACCCGTCGCCCATACCGCGCAGGGCAAGGTGACCGCGAATTTCATCGTCGTCTGCGGCAACGCCTATATCGGCGAAAGCGTGCCGGAACTGCCGCACCGTTTCATGTCGGTCAGCAGCCAGATTGTGACGACCGAGGTGCTGGGCGCGGAGCTGACGGATAAAATGATGCCGTCCGATTTCTGCCTCGAGGATTGCAATTACCTGCTCGATTACTACCGTATCACGGGCGACAAACGCCTGCTGTTCGGCGGCGGTGTGGTTTATACAGGGGCGGAGCCGTCGGATATCATCCGCCGCCTTGAACCCCACGTCCTCAAGACCTTCCCCTTCCTCAAGGGCAAAAAATTCGATTTCGCGTGGAGCGGCAATTTCGCGCTGACGCTCACCCGTATGCCGCATATCGGGCGTTTGTCGGATACGGTCTATTTCATTCAGGGCGACAGCGGGCACGGGGTGACCACCACCCACCTGCTGGGCCGCCTGACCGCCGAAGCGATCAACCAGCAGGCCCGCCGCTGGGACGTTTTCGCGAATATGCCAAATTACCCCTTCCCCGGCGGCCGCCTGTTCCGCGTGCCGCTGACGATGATGGGGGCGTGGTATTATGGCATGAAGGAAAAATTAGGCCTTTAAGACGGCTTGATTTCATAACTCCCGAATAAATCTTTGTTAATGCGCCCCGATTACCATTAAAATCGGTTAGCGAAATTTTAGCCACAAAGAGGAATTCGACATGCCTACTTGGACCGGTTCGACAGGCGACGACAATATCCAGCTCGGCGGCGGTCCTTGGACAGTCGATGGGGATTCAGGTGACGACCTCATCGTCACGGATACTTCGGTAGCGTTTGACGACACGATCGACGGCGGTTCAGGTGCCGACGTCATGCGCGGCAATTTCGGCAATGACATCTATCTGGTTGATGACGTTTCCGATATCGTCGTCGAGGCAAGCTCGCTTGGCGGCATCGACCGCGTCATTGCGACCGTTTCCTACACGCTGTCGAATAACATCGAAATTCTTGAAATGCAGGGCTCCGAAACGGGCATCGGCAATAGCGGCGCGAACACCATTTTCGGCGATGGCGGCGATAACGTCATCAACGGCGCCGGCGGCGCGGATACGATGGATGGCGGTGGCGACGGTAATGACACATTTTACATCGATAACGTCGGCGATGTGATCCTGAACGTCGGTGCGATTGCCGATGTCGTCAATACGGTTTATTCCACTCTCGACGTCGATCTGACGGCGGGCGTGTTCATGGACTTTACGGACGCGACGCTGGTCGGCAGCATATCGGTGGACATCACGGGCAACGATGCCGCCAACTACCTGGTCGGCAACGCGGGGGTGAATACGATAGACGGCGGCTTGGGCGCGGACTCGCTCGACGGCGGCGCGGGCGCGGATCGCCTGATCGGCGGACAGGGGGACGATACCTATTTCCTCGACAATGTGAACGACCGCATTACGGAAAACTTCAACGAGGGCATGGATACCGTGTTTTCCTCGGTTTCCGTCAATCTCGGTCTTGCGGCTTTCGCGAACCTCGAAAACCTGATCCTGACAGGCACGGCCAACATCAACGGCACGGCGGGCGCAACGGGCAACGCCATTCAGGGTAACGCGGGTAGAAACACCATCACCGGCGGCGCGGGCGACGACATTCTGTCGGGCGGCCTGAACGGCGCGGCTGTGGGCGGCGACCGCCTTGTGGGCGGCGCGGGCGACGACCGCTATACCGTCTTGAACGCGGCGGATGTCGTCATTGAAGCCGTGGGCGGCGGCATCGACGAGATTACCGCCTATACCTCTTTCAACCTGTCGGCGGCTGCGCTGGCGGCACAGGAAATCGAAAACCTGACGCTGGTCGGCCCGAATGCATTTAACGGCACGGGCAACGCGCGCGCTAACGTCATCATCGGCAACAGCCTCGACAACACGCTGGACGGCGGCAAGAACACTGCCGGCTTTGACACGCTGATCGGCGGCGACGGCGACGACACTTACATCATCCACAATGCCAGCGACTTCATCGACGAAATCGTCGACCAGGGCATCGACACGGTGAAAGCAGACTTCACCTATACCCTCACCACTTTCGTTGAAAACCTTGTGCTGACCGGCACCGGCAATTTCAACGGCACCGGCAACGTCGCCGACAACCTCCTGACCGGCAACAGCGGCGCGAACTCGCTCGACGGTCTTGCGGGTGCCGACACCATGATCGGCGGCGCGGGCAACGACACCTATTTCGTCGAGGATATCGGCGACGTCGTTTCCGAAAACGCCAATGCCGGCATTGATACCGTGCAATCGACGATCGGCTACACGCTGCAGGACAACATCGAAAACCTGGTGTTGCTGGGCACCGACGACATCGACGGCACCGGCAACGCGCTTAACAACACGATCACCGGCAACAGCGGCAGCAACACGCTGGACGGAGGTGCGGGCGCGGACCGGCTTATCGGCGGTTTGGGCGACGACACCTATATCGTTGATTCACTCAGCGACGTCATCGTTGATACGGGCGGCATCGACACTGTCCAGTCCTCTGTCAACGTCAATCTTTCCTCAGTCCAGTATTTCGGCATCGAAAACGCAACGCTCGGCGGCACGGGCAACACGACGGCGACAGGTAACGCTGCGGTCAACATCCTGACCGGCAATGACGGCAACAACCTGCTCGACGGCGGCGCGGGTGACGACACCATGTCGGGCGGCGCGGGCGACGACACCTTCGTTGTGGACGCGGCACTCGATGTAGTCATCGAAAACGCCTCCGAAGGCACAGATACCGTGCGTTCTGGCGTCACCTATACGCTCTCGGCGAATGTCGAAAACCTTGTCCTGACCGGCGCTCTGGCCATCAACGGCACCGGCAACGCGGAAAACAACACGCTGACCGGCAACAGCGCGGCGAACGTGCTGACCGGCGGCCTTGGCGACGATACCTATGTCGTTGATACGCTCGACACGATCGTCGAGGCGGGTGGCGAAGGCAATGACACCGCGATCTTCACATCCACCGTTGCGGGAGACACCTACACTCTCGGCAACAACGTCGAAAACCTGGTGCTGGACGGCACGGCCGCGATCAACGGCATCGGCGACGGCGGCGACAACACAATCACGGGCAATAGCGCGGTCAACACGCTCGACGGCGGCAACGGCAACGATACGCTCGACGGCGGCGCGGGCGCGGATACCATGATCGGCGGCGCGGGCAACGACACCTTCTTCGTTAACATGACGACGGATGTGGTGAGCGAGGCTGCGGCATCGGGCAATGATACCGTCAACGCCTCCGTCACTTATGTGTTGAGTGGCAACGTCGAAAACCTGACCCTGACCGGCGCGCTGGCGATCAACGGCACGGGCGACGCGGGCGCGAACACGATCACCGGCAACGGCGCGAAAAACATCCTGACCGGTCTTGGTGGCGACGACGTGCTGGACGGCGGCGCGGGCGCGGACACCATGATCGGCGGCGAAGGCAGCGACATCTACATCGTCGATAACATCGGCGACAGGGTCACGGAAACCGGCACGCTCGGCACCGACACTGTCGAAACAAGCGTCAGCTTCACGCTTTCCGCCGGGATCGAGAATATGGTCCTGACCGGCACCGGCGACATCAACGGCACCGGTAACGCCTTGGATAACGTGATCGACGGCAACGACGGCAACAACACGCTAGACGGCGGCGCAGGTAACGATATCCTCAGCGGCGGCCTGGGCGACGATACTTATATTCTCGACGGCTTAGGCGACGATGTCGCGGACACCGGCGGGAACGACACGATCCGCGTGGGTTTCTCCGCCTCGGTATCGTCTTATATCGGCGTTGAAAACATTGTCCTGACCGGCACCGCCGCCATCAACGCAACGGGCGACGCCGGCAACAACACGCTGACCGGCAACAGTGCGGTCAACACCCTCACGGGCGGCGACGGCGACGACACCTATATCGCGGGCATCAACGACGTCATCGTGGAACTGGACGGCGGCGGCAACGATACGCTCATCATCACGCTGACGGGCGGCGGCACATTCGTCCTGCCCGACTTCATCGAAAACATCATCATTAACGGCACCGGCGGCACGCTCGCAGGCGACGCCGGCGACAACACCTTCGGCGGCAACGCGGGCAACAACACGCTCGACGGCGGCGGCGGCGTCGATACCCTGTCGGGCGCAGGCGGCAACGACATCTACATCGTCGATAATGCCGGCGACGTCATCATCGAACTTGCCGGCGACGGCACGGATACCGTGCGCGCAACCGCGAACTACACCCTGTCGGCCAACGTCGAAAACCTGATCCTGCTGGGCACGGGCAATATCAACGGCACCGGCAACAACCTCGACAACACCATCACCGGCAACAGCGGCAACAACACGCTGGACGGCGGCACGGGCACCGACAAGCTGATCGGCGGCGCGGGCAACGATACCTATATCATCGACAATATCCGCGACGTGATCGTGGATGGGTCGGGCAACGACACCGTGATGACCGGCATCACCTATACGCTGCAGGGCGGGCTTGAAAACCTCACGCTGACCGGCACCGGCGACGTGAACGGCACCGGCAACACGCTGGTCAACATCCTGACCGGCAATTCGGGCGCGAACACGCTCGACGGCGGCGCGGCGAACGATACGCTGATCGGCGGCGACGGCAACGACGTGCTGAAAGGCGGCACGGGCGCCGATGTCATGAACGGCGGCGCCGGCGACGACACCTATACCGTCGATAACATCAACGACCTGATCATCGATGTGACCGGTGACGGCACCGACAGCCTGACGACTACCGTGAACTATACCCTGTCATCCACGGCCGAGATCGAGGTCATCACCCTTGGCGGCACGACGGCGCTGAATTTCACGGGCAGCGACAGCGACAACACCATCACCGGCAACGCCGCAGCCAACAGCATTGACGGCGGCGGCGGCAACGACATCCTGTCCGGCCTTGCGGGCAACGATATCCTGTCTGGCGGCCTTGGCGACGATATCCTGACGGGCGGCGCGGGCGCAGACCGCATGACCGGCGGCGATGGCGCGGACACGTTCATCTTCGAATCCGCAAGCGCGCTCTTGAATATCGATACCATCACCGATTTCAACATCGTGACCGACAACGACGTGCTGGACCTGTCGGATGTGCTGACGGGTGTCTATGACCCGCTGACCGATGTGCTGAGCGATTACGTGCGCATCCTCGACAGCGGCGCGAATTCGATCGTGCAGATCGATATCGACGGCTTCGGCGTCGGCACGGCGGCGTGGAAAACGGTCGCCATCCTGCAGGGCATCAACGGGTTGACAGGCGCGCAGGCGCTGGTCGATAGCGGCAACCTGATCGTCAGTTAAGGCGCGTCATCGTCACGCGCGTGACGGTGTTGCCGTGGCGGATATCCCCCGATAGCGTCAGGCGGCCGCCGTCGCGGCTGACGGCCATGACGGTTTTATAGGTCATGATCGATTTGGTGGGGTTGCCTTTTTCATCGGTGATGAATTTGCCGCCGGGCGCGTGGCTGGGGTCGAGCGTGCTTTGCATCAGCACAGCGTCGCCCGTGATCGTGAAGGCGCTTTCCCAGATGAATCCGTTCTTGTCCTTGCGCCAGGTCATGCCGTCCCTGACCTCGGTCACGCCGTCGCTGTCGAGCGTGTGCGGGCCTGCCTCGCTGGTCTTGGTGCGGATCTCGTAGCGGCCGTCCAGCTCGTCCATCGTAATGGGCATGGGTTTCTCCTGCATTCAGCCTACTATGGGGTCTTTCCGCCCGCAAGGCGCGCAGGGTTATGTTATTCCGTAAATAATTGAACGGATGGTGCGAATCCGATAACCTTGTCGTTCATCCATCAAGAGGCTCCCGTGGCGAAAAAAACTGCCGATACCGCTGTCGAAAAACCCGCCGAATACCGCGTATTGGCGCGCAAATACCGCCCGCGCGATTTTTCGCAGCTGAAGGGGCAGGACGCGCTGGTCCGCACGCTGACCAACGCCATTGAATCCGGCCGCATCGCCCATGCCTTTATGCTGACGGGGGTGCGCGGGGTCGGCAAAACCACCACCGCCCGCATCATCGCACGCGCGCTGAATTGCGAAAAAGGCCCGACCATTACGCCCTGCGGCACCTGCGACCAGTGCAAGGCGATTTCCGAAGACCGCCATGTCGATGTGCTGGAAATGGATGCCGCGTCCCATACCGGCGTCGATAATATCCGCGACCTGATCGACACCGTGCAATACGCGCCGGTTTCCGGCCGCTATAAAATCTTCATCATCGACGAAGTCCACATGCTGTCGAAGGGGGCGTTCAACGCGCTTTTGAAAACGCTGGAGGAACCGCCCGCCCACGCGAAATTCGTTTTCGCCACCACCGAAATCCGCAAAGTGCCGGTGACCGTGCTGTCGCGCTGCCAGCGTTTCGACCTGAAACGCATCGATGCGGGCTTGCTGGAGGAATATTTCGGCGAGCTTTTGAAAAAAGAAAACGTCGAGGCCGAACAGCAGGCGGTCGCATTGATCGCCCGCGCCGCCGACGGATCGGCACGCGACGGCCTCAGCCTGCTGGATCAGGCCATTTCCCGCGAACAGGGAAAAGTGACCGAAGCGCAGGTGCGCGAAATGCTGGGCCTTGTCGACCGCAGCGCCGGTTTCGATCTGTTCGAAGGCCTGATGAAGGGCGACACCATCGGCACGCTGAATATCGTTGATAACCTTTACAAAAGCGGCGCCGACCCGATGCAGGTGCTGCAGGACCTGCTGGACCTCACCCATTTCCTGACCAAAACGAAGGTCGCGCCCGACACCGCGCGCGACCGTGCGCTGCCGGAAGCCGAGCGCGTGCGCGGCGCTGAACTCGCGAAGAAACTTTCCGTGCCCGTCCTCACCCGCACATGGCAGATGCTGCTCAAGGGCGCATCGGAGGTCAATCAATCGTCCCAGCCGCGCCACGCGCTGGAAATGCTGCTGATCCGCCTGCTGTATGTGTCGGAACAGCCGACCCCCGGCGATGTGCTGAAACAGCTCAAAGACGGCACGACGGTCAGCGCGGGCGGCGGCATGCCGTCTGGCGGCGGTGCGCCGCGCGGCACGACGGTGATGCGGTCGGCTTCACCCGCAACCGCCGTCGCCATGCAGCCGCAGGAACAGGGACTGGCGCAGGTCGCCACTTTCCACGAAGCCGTCGCGCTGTTCGGCCAGAAAAAAGAAGGCCTGCTGGAGGCGGGGATTATCTCCTACGTCCATCTGGTGAAATTCGAACAGGGGCATATCGCCATCCGGCTGAAGGAAAACGCGCCGCCCAACCTGGTCGGCCAGATGTCCGACCGCCTGAGCCTCTGGACCGGCCGCCCGTGGATCGTCAGCCTTTCCCGCGAACAGGGCGAACCCACGCTCGCCGAAATGAAGCGCACGGAAAAGGCTAATATCGACGCCGAAGTGCGCGCCAGCGTGATGGTGGCCGAGACGTTGAACGTCTTTCCGGGCGCGAAGGTCATCGACATCAAATTCAAGAAATAACCGCGGCGCATACCGCCGACAATTGAAATGGACGGCACGCAAAGCCGTGCTAGAATCAATCCATGACGGATGACAGCCTCACCCCGCCCGCAACCGCCCCCGACCTTGCCGCGAAATATGCGGAATGGGTGACGTATCTGTCGCTGGAAAAGCATTTTTCCAAACACACGCTGCGCGCCTACACCGCCGACATGGAATATTTCTTTGGCTTCCTGACGCGGCATCTGGGCAAGCCGCCATCCATGAACGATCTTGGCGATGCGACCATCCGCGATTTCCGCAGCTGGCTGTCGAAAAAAACGATGGAGGGGGCGGGCGCCGCTACGCGCGCACGGTCGCTGGCATCAGTGCGCAATTTCCTCAAATGGCTCGATCGTAACGGCCACCTGCACAACCCCGCGATATCCTCCATCCGCACGCCGAAACTGCCCAAGAAAATCCCCCGCGCCCTGCCGCCCAAACAAGCGCGCGAAGTGGTCGAGAATGCGGACGCGATCCCGAAGGAAAACTGGATCGGCATGCGCGACCGCGCGCTGTTCATGCTGCTCTATGGCTGCGGGTTGCGGATTGACGAGGCGCTACAGCTCGATTTCGGCACACGCCCGATGAACGGCGAAGTGCGCGTGATAGGCAAGGGCTCAAAAGAACGTATGGTGCCGGTTATTCCGGTCGTTGAACGTATGCTGAACGAATACCTCGCCGTCGTCCCCTTTACGATGGAAAAGGATACGCCGCTGTTTCGCGGCGCAAAGGGCGGGCGGCTGGCGCAGGGTGTCGCCCAGCGCGACCTGCGGAATTTGCGCAAATCCATCGGCCTGCCGGAATCCGTCACGCCCCACGCCCTGCGCCACAGCTTTGCCACGCATATCCTCGTGAACGGCGCGGATCTGCGCACCATCCAGGAACTCCTCGGCCACGCCTCCGTCTCCACCACCCAACGCTACACCGACTACGATAACGCGCAGATCATGGACATCTACATGAAGGCGCATCCGAGGGCGAAGGATTGAGAATGAAGATTGTATATTCGTTATCGATTGAAGATTATATAGCTATCAATCAATACTTATTTGAAACATCGCCTGAAAATCAATTTAAGATTTTGAGGATCATGGCTACGGCAACTACTCTTGCGCCATTTCTTATATTTTCTCTTATAAGCCATAGCTGGTCGAACCAATATATCTGGTCAATATCAGTACTTTTTGGATTTGGCTTCTCGCTAATGAATTTTATTTTGTATAAAAGTCATGAACAAAAATGCAGGCAAAAACAATTAAAAACATTTTATGAAAGCAAGCATGGAGTTGGAAGCATCGGCCAAATTACCATGGAATTAACTAATGATCATCTAGCAGTAACGGGTCCTCGTGGCAGTGAGACTTTTACGCTATCGCTTTTGACAGACATTACAAAGAGCGAAAAATTTATCGTATTAAGACGGTCTTGGCTTTTCTACGCTATACCTCGTGCGAATGTTGTTGAAGGTGACTTGCAGCTGTTTACGAATACTTTGCAATCTCTCATACCTCTTTCTCCTTCTCTGCCCGAAAAACCCGATGAAGAAATCTTGCAAAAGCACAGTTTTTGGACAACTCGCCGTTCGATGGCAGGGCTGGTCAGCTGCTGTAGTATAGCTGTTATTTGTCTATACTTTCTTTCGCGCTGCGGATGCAGAAACGATGACACTACACGTTACGGTTTGGCGGCATCATTCGCCATGGCTTGCGCCTTTGCTGTCTTATTTTTGGATATCAGCATCGGCTGCATTAAAAAAGCACGCAGGGAAAAGAGCAAAGAGTTTACCGACTAGCCAAGAGAGATGTTTCGGCCAGATAGTTTAATCAAGTAACTACAACTATTACGTGCATTAAATCGTTTACAACCTATACGTGTCATGCGATAGTATGCGCATGAGACTCGCCCTTGTCCTGTTTTTCTTTTTGTCCCTGCCGCAGCCTGCGGCGGCCAAGGATGTATTGGCGGGGCCGTTGACGGGGCAGGTTTTGGCGGTGCTGGATGGCGATACTGTTACCGTGCGCCTGCATATCTGGATCGGGCAGGACATTGAAACGCATGTGCGCATCAATGGCATCGACACCCCCGAAAAGCGCGGCAAATGCCTGTCGGAACGCGCGCGGGCGGAACAGTCGCGGCGCGCGCTGGCGGCGCTGCTGGCCGATGGCAAGATCCAGCTGCGCGATATCCGGCATGAAAAATATGCAGGCCGTGTGCTGGCGACCGCTGCGTCCAGCGACGGCACACCCGTCGCCGAATACCTGATCGGCAAAAACCTTGCCCGCCCCTATAGCGGCGGCAAGCGCGGCGGATGGTGTTCCTAAATACCTGATTATCTACATTTTTACGAACCTGCATTGACATAATTTACACCGCCGGTATATAGTCGCGCATCATTTTAGAAGGCGCGAGCGCATCATGAACTTTCAGGAATTCAAAAAAGAAGCCCGCAAGACCGCGTTGATTTTCGCGGTGGGTCTTGGCACCGGCGGCGCGATCGGCACCGGCCTCACGCTGCATTTCAACGACAACGCCGCACCGCCCGCCGCTGTGGTGGCAACATCGAACGACAACACCACGCGCCTGCGCGTGCCCGCCGACCACCGCACGGTCGTCGAGGCCGATGTGATTCAGGCAAGCGCCGACGGCACGCTGGTCGTGCGCGCGCATAGCTGGGTCGGGCAATACATGGTCACGCGCGTGCAGCAGACGGGCAGCACGGCGGGTGCCGCCTATTCCGCGAATATCACCGATGCGAACGGGCAGACCGTGACCGATGCGAAAAAGGGATCGCGCGTTTATCTGCGCGGATTGTCATCTGCCGCAACGACGGGCATGGCGGTTGAATTGCCGAACATTAAACCCGTCAGCGACAAGATCGAAGGCCCCGTGCAGGCGCGCGTGCTGCGCGTGATCGACGGCGACACGCCCGCCGTGGTCGCGGAAGTCTGGCCGGGGCATTTCGTGGTCATCAACGTGCGCGTCGGCGGTATCGACACGCCCGAGAAAAAAGGCCGCGCGAAAAACGAATACGAAGCCGAACTGGCCGAACAGGCGAGCGCCGCGACAAGGCAGCTGATCGACGGCAAGGATGTGCTGCTGTATAACGTCGAATACGAGAAATACGGCGGTCGCATGCTGGGCGACATCAAGACGCTGGACGGCGTGGGCGTCGCCGAAAACCTGATTTCCAAAGGCCTCGCGCGCCCCTATGACGGCGGCAAGAAAGAGCCGTGGGTTGCGCCCGCAACGGCACCCCGCACGCGCGCGCCGAAGGGGTAATTACATCCCCGGCGGTTTCAGCTTGAACCGGTTTGCGCCGGCCTTCAAAATATTCTGGTGATGCGATGCCACCAATGCGGCGAAGCTGTCATTGGTGATGCCGCTGGATTTTTGCGTGGGCGCGGGGATTTTGTTCCATGCGGCCTTCAGGCCTTCCACATCCGACTTCCAGAATTCGGGGTCGAACAATTTGCCCAACTGCCCCGTTTCGGCGGCCAGCACGGCGACCGAACGGCCCGTACGGTCTTTCAATTCGTGCATGTCGGCAAAGCTGAAGGTGTCGCCGCTCGCCTTCATTTTTTCGATCACTTTATCAAGGCTGTTCATTTTCACCGCGCGGACCAGCGCGCTTTCGCCGGTATTGCCGTAGTTTTGGCGCAGGAAGGACTGTGTTTTGTCCTGCAGCGCAAGCGTCAGGCGGAATTCTTCGCGCTGTTCGTTCATGACTTCGGCCAGCGCCTGCACCACTTCGCCGTGCTTGTCGGCATTCGCGAGCGCAAGCGCGCTGCCATGCATCGCAAACGGGTCCGCGCCGAATTTCAGCAGCAGCCGCACGACGGGCGCATGGCCGTTGAACGCCGCCTTGCGCAACGCCTGGTCGTCCGACCTATGCGGGTCGGCCTTGGCGATCAGCAAATCGCGCACGATATCGGTGTCGCCGCGGTCGGCGGCCTTGATCAGGAATTCACCGTCCTGCGCGTTCACATCCGCGCCCATTTTGATCAGCGCGGATACTGCCTTATGGCGGCCGTTGGTGACCGCCTGCCGCAACGCGTCATCGTTCAGCGCATGCAACTGCGCGCCCGCGTCGATCAGGTATTCGATGACCGGCACGAAACCTTCCTGCGCGGCACAGCGCAGCGCGCGGCTGTGGCCGAAATCCGGCTCCGCCCCCAGCATCACCGTCGCCATGACGTTTTCAAGATCGCCGCGCTTGGCAAAATCGGCCATTTCCACGTTCAGCTTCATGCGTTGTTCATCGGAAATCATGCGGGCTCCTTCAGGTCGATCACCACCGGCACATGGTCAGACGGCTGTTCCCAGCCGCGGATATCGCGGTGGATTTCATGCTTTGCCAGCAGGGTTTTAAGTTTTTTCGTCACCCAGATATGGTCGAGCCGGCGGCCGCGATCGGCCTTGTCCCAATCCGCCGCGCGGTAGCTCCACCATGAATACAGTTTCTGGTCATCTGGCACGAAATGGCGCACGGCATCGACCCATTCGACGGAGTTGTAGAAATTCGTGAATTTCTCAACCTCGATGGGTGTATGCGACACCACTTTCAACATCTGTTTATGACTCCACACGTCATTTTCGCGCGGCGCGATGTTGAGGTCGCCGACCGCGATCATCGGCAGCTTCGCCGAGCGTTCGGATGGAAACCATTCCGCCAGTTCATCGACGAAATCCAGCTTGTGCTTGAATTTCTCGTTCGCCTTCGGGTCGGGAATATCGCCGCCGGCGGGGACATACAGGTTATGCAGCTCGAACGGCGCGCCCTTGAATTTCACCTTGGCGGAAATATGGCGCGTGTCGTTTTTCTTCACGCGGTTATGCACCTGTTTATCGTCGAGCGGAATTTTCGAAAAAATCGCGACGCCGTTATACCCCTTCATCCCCGTGAAATGGTGATGCGTATAACCCAGCGAGGTGAGCGCATCGACGGGAAAAAATTCGTCGGGCGTTTTGGTTTCCTGCAGGCACAGCACATCGGGGCGCAGCTTGTCGATCATCTTGCCGACAAGGCCAATGCGCAGGCGAACCGAATTGATGTTCCAGGTGACGAGCCGCATGATGTTTCCTTTGGATGCCGTGATGATAACGGAAATATGGGAAGCTTCAAGCGGGAAAACAAGCGCCATAACCATATGAAATAGCTGGGAATACATCCTCCCAGAATGTGCTTGAGGGCTTCAATACAGTCATGGAATCATGAGGCAGCAGAAGATTGTCCAGACAGGGATAGAACAGATGAGATGGGTCACCGATTACAGCGCGGAAAATTTAACCTTCGAGATCGAACGGGAGCCGGTGATCGGCCCGCAGAAGGAAAAGGAATTCCACCGTTACATGCTGCGCGCGTTTGAACCGCTGGGCGAATTGCACGCCGAATATTTGCAGGAAGATTTAATCGAGGCGCAGATGCACGCGATGCGCAAATGGGGCGTGCCGCTGGCGGCGTGGGAGTTGCATTTGTGAAAATGGTTGTGCGCTTTAATTTTTTGAGAAATTTATTCATCGTTCTTATCGCTTCATTTTTTCTTTCCGGCTGCGCAAATATCGCCGTCGATGATTTTGGTTCATATTGGGAAAAATCCGGAACGGACCATCAGCTTATAGGATGGTGGAAAGACCCAGATGACAAAGAGGAGTACAAAATCAGGGTCATAAACCGCGCATCCACGCTCCATGCCGATATAATTGACCGCAGCGGGCTGGAAGATCCTAAAGGTTCCATGCGCATACGGAATCTAAAACTCGGCGCATATCATATAATGATGGTCAAAACCCAAGATAAGGGAGATCGTTGGAAACCCTTCTCTATCGTAAGATATAAATTGGATGGAAAACGGCTCTACACTTACAGCCTTAATGCAAAAAGCATGAAAAAATTCGTCGCAAAAAACTATCCCGCGGAAAAAGGCATTATCGCAAGCTGTGAGGGCAAATGCGCTAATAAAGATTCAACGCACATACCTCACTTGAACGCGAACATATATAAAATTTTGTCCAGCATACCGGACACAAGAAAATATTGGAAATTGGATAAACAGTCTCTGCTGAAAATTCGCTAATACTGTCTTCTTAAAATAACAAACAGAACGTCATCCCCGCGAAAGCGGGGATCCCAGAGATTGGCAGAGTTCATGCAGCCCACGGGATCCCCGCTTTCGCGGGGTTTTTGTTTTAGTGCGGGCTGCCGGGTTTGTGGGGGTTCACGGGCGGCTTAATCGGCTTTTTTGCGACGGCTGCCGCTGCCCGGTCGAGGCCTTCCAATGCGTCGTGGGATTTTTTGGCGGCTTCCTCGAAAATTTTATCGAGCGCGGGGTCCTGACCCTTGATCGTCGCATGGGTGCGTTCCAGGTCGTGCAGGATGTTCCAGCGGGTTTCGTGGAAACGGTCGATTTTCGCGCGGCCGATCATCTGGTCGGTCATGGTGGACACGCCTTCGACGATAAAAATGCGGTTCATGTCGCGGATCATTTCGGCATCGGCCTTCGACGGGTCTGCCATCGCCTGCAGCAGGTCGATCGTGCGGTCGCCAAAGATATGGCGGCCAACGGCTTCGGCCTGCGGGTTTGCCAGCAGCGCGGATTTCGCAGGCCCCAGCAGCGCCAGCGTCACGGATTCTTCGGACCAGTCATTGGTGTTGTCCATGATGCGTTTTGCGGCGGCGATCGGCTGGTTGTGCATGAAGCTGTTGATGCGTTCCGGGCCGAACATGGTCATGTTTTCGTTGAGCCACTGGTTGCAGATCTGCGTCGCCACGTTCCAGCGGTCGTTCTGCGGCAGGCCGGATGTGGAATAATCGAAAGCCATATTTAAATCTCCTCGGGTTAAAAATTAAAAGGGCAGGCCCATATTGGGCGGCAGGCCCATATCTGCCATCAGTTTCGATGTTTCATCGGCCATCACTTTTTCCGCCTTGTTGCGGGCATCGTTGATGGCGGCGATGATCATGTCTTCCATCACATCGGCTTCGTCGGCCTTGATCAGGCTCGGGTCGATTTTCAGTTTTTTCAATTCATGCTTGCCCGACACGACACAAGTGACGAGGCCGTTGCCCGCCGCGCCCGCGATATCCATCGCGTTGACGCGCTGTTGCATCTTTTCCATTTCCTGCTTGAACTTGCCGGCCTTTTGCATCATCTGCGCAAAGTTTGCCATCGCCTGTCGATCCTTCGTTTTTTTATGGGTGTGGTTGGAAAGTATAGGCGGCATGGGGCGAAGTCAACCGACCGCGCGCGAATATGGTCTATATGTACCTCAAGCCCAAATAACTGAATTAAAAGGGCGATTCAGGGAATAATTGTGCTCATACTGAGTTTATGGTAAGGTGATTTTATAAAAACACGGCAGCAGAAGCGGAAGAAAGCGATGCCGCCGATATAATAAAAGGACGAAGGCACAAGTGAGTTCAGGACTGACATCCGCATTCAACGCGGCGGCATCGCGTGGATTTGAATCCGAGCCCCGTAATTTTGATCCGCGCCTGCGCCTGTTCAGCGCGATCGCCGTCAACGACACCGCGATGGTGCAGAAAATCCTGATGGATAATCCCGACGCCGTTTCATGGCGCAACAACCAGGGTATGACCGGATTGATGGCGGCGGCGCAGGCGGGTGCGAAGGAAGCGGCGTGGATACTGGCGCGCGCGCCGGACGCCGGGCTGGAGTCCGTGAACGCGAACGGTTCCACCGCGCTGATGTTCGCGGCGTTCGAAGGCAAGGCTGCGGTTGCCGATGTGCTGCTGAAGGCGGGCGCGGATATCAACCATGTGAACGCGAAGGGACATACTGCATTAATGTCGGCGGCCGCGCATGGATACCGCAATACTGTGGCGCTGCTGCTCGATTCCGGCGCCGACCCCACGATCAAGGATGCCGAAGGTGTCACCGCCGTCGATTTCGCGCGCGACAACGAACATGCGGGCGTGGCAGAGCTGATCGCGCAGGCGGCTGCGGTATTTGTGCCAAAGCCCAAGGCGGAAACCGATTTCAAAAATGTAGGCGCGGGCATGACGGCGGCGAATGGCAACCCGCCGCCCCTGACGCAGGAACAACGCGACGCGCAAAACCGCACGGCGATCCAGCAGCTGGAGCAGAAACTGATCAAGGCGGGGCTGGTGCGGTAGCACAAGCAGCGGGAAAAGATTTAAACGTTCACATCCAGCCAGATGCGGAAACAGCGCTCCACCACCTGCGCCAGGAAGCCGACCTGGTCGATCGCCTGATCGGGCGAAAACGCGTCGGGGTTTCTTGATCCGAAGGCGATGATGCCGGCAGGGGTGTTCGTGCTGATTTCAAGGCGCAGCAGGGCGTGGCTTTTGACCAGTCCCGCGCCGGGGCCGAAGATTTCTTCGTGGCCGTTGATGTTCGGCTGCAACAGCGCGTCACCGTCGCCCAGCCAGCTGCGCACGAAGCCGGGCTTCACGAAACGCATGCCCGCGACATTGACGAAGGGAACTTCTTTCGACGTCGCCTCGATCACCAGCGTAATGGTATCCACATCCAGCAGCACCGGCAGGTCCTGCGTGATGGTTTCGACGAATTCCTCGAACGTCTCCGCCTCCAGCACCACCAGCACGGCGGTCTGGATGCGGCTCTGGTTGCTCATGTTGGCGCGGAAGGTTTCGATCAGTTCCTTCTGCACCTTATGCGCGTTGGACTTGTCCGATTTCAGGCGTTCGACCAGCACCTGCTGGAAATCGACCACGCCGCGCCCGCGATCCTGCCCGGGTGCGGAGAGTTCCTCCAGCAATTCGGGGTTATCGCGGAAGAAGTCTTTTTTCTTGCGCAGGTAAGCGATGACGTCTTCGTCGGTCAGGTCTTTCGCGGCAGCCGACATTACGCGGCATCCAGAATGGTCTGGCCGGTTTTCGCCCAGTCGGCGACGAATGCCGCAAGGCCCTTGTCGGTCAGCGGATGCGCGTAGAGCTGGCGGATCACTTTCGGCGGAATGGTCGCCACATGCGCGCCCACTTTCGCCGCATCGACCAGATGGATCGGGTGACGGATGGATGCGACCAGCACTTCGGTCTTGAAATTCGGGTATTGCTTGTAAATCTGCACGATGTCCTTGATCAGCTGCGTGCCGTCCTGACCAACGTCATCGAGGCGGCCGACAAAGGGCGAGATAAATGTCGCGCCGGCTTTGGCGGCAAGGATCGCTTGCGCGGAGGAGAAGCAGAGCGTCACGTTCACTTGCGTGCCGTTATCCGACAGCGCCTTGCAGACTTTCAAACCGTCGGGCGTCAGCGGCACTTTGACCGCGACGTTCTTCGCGATCTTGGCGAGTTTCTGGCCTTCCTTCAGCATCGTCGCGTAATCGGTGGCGGCGACTTCGGCGGAAACGGGGCCCTGCACAACTTCGCAGATTTCGGCGATCAGTTTCAGGAAGTTCTTGCCCGATTGCGCGATCAGGGTCGGGTTGGTGGTCACGCCGTCCAGCAGGCCGGTCGATGCCAAGTCCTTGATTTCAGCGATATCGCCGGTATCGACGAAGAATTTCATTGTATGCGCCCTTTCGAAAAGCTTCCTTTTGATCCGCGGTTATAGTACCCAATGGTTATGTCGCAATCTAGCCTTTTCAACGCGGGTGAAACGCCAGAGACCGGCCACCGCGCGCAGGTGCTGGTGCCCTATCCCTTATCAAGGGCTTACGACTATCTGGTGCCGCAAAATATGACCGTTTCGGCGGGGGATTATGTAAGGGTGCCGCTGGGCAAACGCGACACCATCGGCGTGGTCTGGACAACCGATGCGTCGGACGACAAGGTCGATCCCGCCAAGCTGAAATCCGTCTTGCAGAAATTCACCTTCGATCCCATGCCGCAGGTGCATCGGCAATTCGTCGAATGGGTCGCACGCTATACGATGTCGGATGTCGGCTCGGTGCTGAAAATGTCACTCAGCGCGCCGGAGGCGTTGCAGCCGCCGAAATCGGTGCCGGTGTTTACGCTGACCGATAACATTCCGGCCAAGCTGCCGGCGAGCCGCCAGAAAATCATCGACCTGTTGAAAGACGGCGTGCCGCGCCGCGCGGTCGATATCGCGCGCGAAGCCGGATGCTCGGCCGCCGTTGTGCGGTCGATGGCGGCGGCGGGGCAGCTGGAAACGCTGGCCGGTACGCCGCGCGCGCCCTGCAGCATGGTGGATGTGACGCAAAACAGGTTATCCTTTTCCGATCACCAGAAAACCGCCGCCGATGCGCTGCAGAAACTTGCAGCCGCGCACCAGTATGCCGCCGTGCTGCTGGACGGCGTGACGGGGTCGGGCAAGACCGAAGTTTATTTCGAAGCGATTGCCGAGGCCTTGCGGCAGGGCAAACAGGCGCTGATCCTGTTGCCGGAAATTTCGCTGTCGGCGCAGTTTCTGGAACGGTTCGAACGCCGCTTCGGCGTGCTGCCGGCGCTGTGGCATTCCGAAGTCCCGACCGCGCAGCGCCGCGTGACATGGACGGGCGTTGCGGAGGGCAAGACAAAAGTGGTCGTCGGTGCGCGCTCGGCCTTGTTCCTGCCCTTTGCCGATCTGGGGTTGATCGTGGTCGATGAAGAACACGACGCGTCCTACAAGCAGGAAGAAGGCGTGCTGTATAACGCGCGCGACATGGCGATTGTGCGGGCGCGGCTTGGCAGTTTTCCGGTCGTGCTGGTTTCCGCCACGCCGTCCCTTGAAACCATGGTGAATGTGCAGCAGAACAAATACACCTATCTGAACCTGCCGTCGCGCCATGCGGGCGCGCGCCTGCCGGATATCAACGTCATCAATTTGAAATCGACGCCGCCCGAGCGCCAGAAATTCATCGCGCCCCCCCTGCAAAAGGCGTTGCAGGAGGTATTCGAGGCGAAGGAACAATCGCTGCTGTTCCTGAACCGCCGCGGATACGCGCCGCTGACGCTGTGCCGCACCTGCGGTCACCGTTTCCAGTGCCCGTCCTGCGCCGCATGGCTGGTGGAACATAAACGCCATTCGCGCCTGCAATGCCACCATTGCGGATTTTCGCAACAAGTGCCGCGCAACTGCCCGAGTTGCCAAGCCGAAGACAGCTTCGCCGCCTGCGGCCCGGGCGTGGAGCGCATTCAGGAAGAAGTGCAGCTGCTGATACCTGAGGCACGCACATTTATTCTGGCCAGCGATGTTATCACCAGCCCCGGCATGATTTCGGCGGCGGTGCATGATATCGAGGATCATAAATACGACATCATCATCGGTACGCAGATCATCGCGAAGGGGCACCACTTCCCGTCGCTGACGCTGGTCGGCGTGATCGACGCGGATCTGGGCTTGGCGGGCGGCGATTTGCGGGCGGGGGAGCGGACGTTCCAGCTGCTGCATCAGGTATCGGGCAGGGCAGGGCGCGCCGAAAAACCGGGCAGGGTGTTTATCCAGACCTATATGCCGGAACAAACCGTCATCAAGGCGCTGGCCAAAAACGACCGCGACGAGTTTCTGGCGGTCGAAGCGCGGGAACGGGAAAAGGCCGTCATGCCGCCGTATGGCCGCTTGGCCGCCCTCATCCTGTCCGACCCCGATGAAAACAAGCTGGATATGTTCTGCCGCAGCCTTGCCCAGAAAGCACCCCGTTACGACGATATCCGCGTCCTGGGCCCCGCGCCCGCCCCCATGGGTTACCTGCGCGGCAAGCACCGCCGCCGCTTCCTGATCAAGGCGGAGAAGAATTTACCCATCCAGAAATATCTTGCGGAATGGCTCGGGAATGTTAAGACTCCTTCCAGCCTGCAATTGAAGGTCGATATCGATCCGCAAAGCTTCTTCTGAGTCGCTACGAAATCGTTAACGTCTTAAATAGGCAAGTTAAATCAATGGATTAATTTTTGATTTGACAGAATACGGTGCGTTGGATATTGTACTTCCATCGCAAAAACAGTGGGGACGGCACATGTTTGAGAGCCAGAGCATCAACATCATCCTGACGATCATCTTCGTACTGGGCTGCATGGTTTCCCCCGAATTCGCAGCCTCTGTGGTCGCCGGTGCGGTCGGCATGTTCGTCGCCTGCATGTATATGTTCTACAAATTCGGCGGCCCTGCTCATCCGGTTAATGTCGCAATCCGCCGCAGCCGCGAGCTCTTGTCGCGCGCAACGCCCGCCGCCTAAAACTCTTACGGCATAAACACCGTTTTCAGCCGTACCTTCCGCGCCGAAAAATTCTGCCATTCATCGATATCGCATTCGAACACCGCAAGGGTGGACGGCGGGAATTTGCCGATGGTTTCGCCCTGCGCTTCCGCCAGTTTTTCGGCGATGTCTTCGAGGCCAGGATTGTGGCCGACGATGACGATGCTGTCGAACCGGTCATCCGCGTCGCGGATTTCATCCAGTATCGTTTCAGGATGCGCAAGATAGAGCGATTTTTCGAACCGCGGCGACAGGCCGCCCTGACCGCCGAACAGCCGCGCGGTTGCAATGCGCAAGGTTTCGCGCGTGCGGGTGGCGGTGGAGCAGAAAGCTGCGTCGGGGAACAGGTTTTGCTCCCGCATGAAATCGCCCAGATTCTCGGACTCGTGCTCCCCGCGCGCCGACAGCCCGCGGTCATGGTCGTCCTGCCCCAGCTCGGCGGGGTCGGAATGGGCGTGGCGGAGCAAATATAAAGTCTTCATTTTTCTGCCGCTGTCGTGTAGGACTTGGGCTTAATATATCCCAGCCATAGCGGGTTGTCATGCCTCAAGCAGCGTCCAAGGATTATGTCGCGGTCCTCGATATCGGCTCGAATGCGGTGCGTTTCGTCGTTTATGACGGGCTGAACCGCGCGCCGTTTAAAATCCATAATGAACGCACCCAATGCCATCTGGGCAAGCACCTTGCCACCACCGGCATGCTGAACCCCGACGGTGTGGCCTCCGCCTTCGAAGCCATCGGCCGCTATGCGGGCCTCATCAAGGCCATGAAGATCAAACAGGTCAAGGCGGTCGCCACCGCCGCCATGCGCGACGCCAAGGACGGCGCGGATTTCATCAAGCGCGTAAAGAACGAATTCGGCCTCAAGATCGACATCATCGAGGGCGAGGAAGAAGCGCGGCTGGCATCACAGGGCGTGATGATGAACGGGCTTGGCGCGAACGGGGTGATCGGCGATTACGGCGGCGGGTCGCTGGAATTGATCGTTGTCGAAAAAGACGTGGTGAAGCACAAAACCTCGCTGCCCATCGGCGCGCACCGCCTGCACGCGATTCAGGGGGAGGCCGCGCAGTTGAAGGCCATCGACGGTTTCCTCGCCGATACGCCGTTCTTGCAAAATTACCAGGGCCGCGATTTTTACGCGATGGGGGGCGCGTGGCGGTCGATGGCACGGGCGCATATGCGCATGATAAAGCATCCCGTGCTGATGCTCGACCATTACACGATCGACGGCAAAAAAGCGTCGGAATACGCGCAATTCATTTCGCGCCAGAGCCCCGCGTCATTGGCCAAAACCGTCGGCATGATGGAAAAACGCGTGCACGATATCGGCGTGGCCGCGATGGCGATGTCGCGCGTGTTTGAAATTCTGAAACCCTCGCGCCTGATCTTTTCGGGCACTGGCCTGCGCGAAGGGCTGCTGTATGACCAGCTTGCGCCCGATACGCAGCGCGAAGATTCCCTGATCGCATCCTGTGAAAAAGTCGCGCAGCAGGTCAGCCGCTTCACCGACCATGACGGGTTCGAGGCGCTGATGACATGGATCGCGCCGCTGTTTGCCGCCGCCGACGCGAAGACCAAGAAACTGCTGAAGGCCAGCTGCCTGCTTAGCGATATCAGCTGGTTCGAGCATGAAGATTACCAGGCCGACCACGCGTTTGAACGGGTACTGGTGATGCCTTTCTACGGCATCGACCATGCGGGGCGCGCGTTTCTGGCACTTGCGCAATATGTGCGCTATGGCGGCGACCCCGACAAAAAAGCAGCGACGATGGCAAAGCTGCTGGATGAAAAAGACATCACCGCCGCGACCGTGACCGGCCTTGCGCTGGCGACCGGTTACCTGCTGACCGGCGGCGCGCTTGGGCTGCTGCATGAAAGCGAGCTGATCCTCGCCCCGAAAACCACCACCCTCAAACTCCACGCCAAATCCCAGATGCTGAACGCCGAAGTCGTGAGCAAGGCCTTCAACAAACTCGCCGACGCGATGGGCAAGGACGCGGTGATCGAGGCGGTCTGACTACCTGTCCAAAATCGGCGCGAGCCAGCGTTCGGCTTCGGCGACGCTGATGCCGCGGCGGCGGGCGTAGTCTTCCATCTGGTCACGGCCGATGTTGTTGACGCCCAGGTAATAACTGTCGGGATGCGCGAAATACCAGCCGCTGACCGATGATGCCGGCCACATGGCAAGGCTTTCGGTCAGGATGATGCCGGTGTTTTTCTCCACATCCAGCAAATCCCAGATGATGTTTTTCTGCGTATGGTCGGGGCAGGCGGGATAGCCGGGAGCGGGGCGGATGCCGCGGTATTCTTCGTCGATCAGCGCGTCATAGCCAAGTTTTTCATCCTGCGCGTAGCCCCAATAATCGCGGCGCACCTGCGCATGCATGTATTCGGCAAAGGCTTCGGCGAAGCGGTCGGCGACGGCCTTGGCCATCATGCTGCTGTATGGGTCGTTCTTCGCCTCGAATTCCTTCACGATGTCTTCCAGCCCGTCGCCGGCGGTCACGGCAAACGCGCCGATGTAATCCTTGCGGCCGCTGTCGATCGGTGCCACGAAATCGGACAGCGAATAATCGGCGCGGCCTTCTTTTTTGCGGATTTGCTGGCGCAGCCCGTTGATGCGGCTACGTTCGGTTTTGCGGTCTTCGCCGTTGTAAATCACGATGTCTTCGGCTTCGCCCGATGCGGGGAACAGCCCGATCACGCCGCGCGGGCGCACGCGGCCGTCCTTGATGAAAAACTCGATCATTTTCTGCGCATCGTCGAAAATCTTGCGCGCTTCTTCGCCGCGCTGTTCGTCGTCGAAAATCTGCGGATATTTCATCAGCATGCCCCAGGTATAGAAAAAGGGCGACCAATCGACATATTCGCGCAAGGTGTCAAATGTGACGTTATCAAACACATGCACGCCGGGCTTTGCGGGCACGGGCGGTGTATAGGCTTTCCAGTCGGCGCGGTAGCGGTTCTTCTGCGCCTCGGCAAACGGGATCAGCTCCTTGTTTGGCGATTTGTTCAGGAAACGCTCGTTCAGCTGCTTGTATTTCTTCGTCACTTCCGCAAGGTACGGCGTGCGCAGCGTCGCGTTCAGCAGGTTGTTCATCACGCCGACGGCACGGGACGCATCGGGCACATATACCACGGGATGCTTGTAATGCGGGGCGATTTTCACCGCCGTGTGCATTTCCGACGTCGTCGCGCCGCCGATCAGCAGGGGGATGGTGAAACCCTGCCGCTGCATTTCTGCGGCCACATGCGCCATTTCCTCCAGCGACGGGGTGATGAGGCCCGAAAGCCCGATCACATCGACGTTTTCATCGCGCGCGGTTTGCAAAATTTTCTCCGCCGGCACCATCACGCCCAGATCGACAACGTCATATCCGTTGCATTGCAAAACGATGCCGACGATGTTCTTGCCGATGTCATGCACGTCGCCCTTGACGGTCGCGAGCAATACCTTGCCCGCGCTTTTCGCCTTGGTGTCCTTTTCCGCCTCCATGAAGGGTAGCAGATGCGCGACCGATTGTTTCATGACACGCGCCGATTTCACGACCTGCGGCAGGAACATTTTTCCATCGCCGAACAGGTCGCCCACGATATTCATGCCGGCCATCAGCGGGCCTTCGATCACTTCCAGCGCGCGCTTGCATTTTTTGCGCGCTTCTTCGGTGTCTTCGTCGATATGTTCGTTGATGCCCTTGACCAGCGCGTATTCCAGGCGTTTTTCAACGGGGTATTTGCGCCATTCTTTTTCTTCTTCTTTTTCCTTTGCGCCCTTGCCCTTGTATTTTCCGGCAAGGTCCAGCAGGCGTTCGGTCGCATCGGCACGGCGGTTCAGGATCACGTCCTCCACCGCGTCGCGCAATTCGGCGGGGATGTCGTTATACAGCGCCAGCTGGCCCGCGTTCACGATGCCCATATCCATGCCGGCCTTGGTCGCGTGGTACAGGAACACGGCGTGGATCGCCTCGCGCACGGTATTGTTGCCGCGGAAGGAAAACGACACGTTCGACACGCCGCCGCTGACCAGCGCATGGGGCAGTGTCTGCTTGATCGCGCGCGTCGCCTCGATGAAATCGACGCCGTAGCTGTTATGTTCCTCGATCCCTGTCGCAACCGCGAAAATGTTCGGGTCGAAAATGATATCTTCGGGCGGGAAGCCGTTTTTCACCAGCAGGTGATAGGCGCGGGTGCAGATTTCCAGCTTGCGCGCGATCGTATCCGCCTGACCCTTTTCATCGAACGCCATCACGATGACCGCCGCGCCGTAGAGCCGCGCCAGATGCGCCTGTTTCAGGAACGCGTCTTCGCCTTCCTTCATGCTGATCGAATTGATGATGCTCTTGCCCTGCAGGCATTTTAGGCCTTCCTCGATCACATCCCATTTCGATGAATCGATCATCACGGGTACGCGCGCGATATCGGGCTCGGCCGCGATGTTGTTCAGGAAGGTTTTCATGGCAAGCTTTGAATCCAGCATGCCTTCGTCCATGTTGACGTCGATCACCTGCGCGCCGTTCTGCACCTGATCGAGCGCAATCGCGGTGGCATCCGCATAGCGGCCTTCCTTGATCAGGTCGCGGAATTTGGTGGAACCGGTCACGTTCGTGCGCTCGCCCACGTTGACGAAAAGGCTGCTGTCGTTCACCTCCAGCGGCTCCAGCCCCGACAGGCGCAGCGCTTTGGGGATTTTGGGCGCGGTGCGCGCGGGCATTTTCGCAACGGCGGCCGCCAGCGCGCGGATATGCGCGGGCGTGGTGCCGCAGCAGCCGCCCGCGATGTTCAGGAAACCGGATTGCGCCCATTCGCCCATTTCGGCGGTCATCTGGTCGGGCGTTTCATCATAGCCGCCGAAAGCATTCGGCAGGCCGGCATTGGGATAAACGCAGACATGCGTGTCGGCAATTTTCGACAGCGTCTGCACGTATTGGCGCATTTCCTTCGGCCCCAGCGCGCAGTTAAGCCCGATGGAAAGCGGGTTGGCGTGCCGCACCGAGTTCCAGAACGCTTCCGTCGTCTGCCCCGACAGCGTGCGGCCCGACGCGTCGGTGATGGTGCCGGAAATCATCAGCGGCAGGCGCGTGTTTTTGTCGCCGAAATATTTTTCGCAGGCGAAAATCGCGGCCTTGGCGTTCAGCGTGTCAAAAATCGTTTCGATCAGCAGCAGATCCGCGCCGCCCTGCACCTGGCCGTCGATGGCCTCGTAGTATGATTCCACCAGTTGGTCAAAGGTGATGTTGCGAAAACCGGGGTCGTTGACCTCCGGCGACATCGATGCCGTGCGGCTGGTGGGGCCGATCGCGCCTGCCACGAAACGCGGGCGGTCATGCGTGCTAAAACGATCCGCCGCGCGGCGCGCCACCTGCGCTGCCGCAAGGTTCAGGTCGAAACTCAGCTTCTCCATCCCGTAATCCGCCATCGAAATGCGGTTGGAATTGAAACTGTTGGTCGAAATAATATCCGCGCCCGCCGCCAGATATTCGGCATGGATGCTTTCGATGATGGCGGGCTGCGTCAGGTTCAAAAGGTCGTTATTGCCCTTCAGCGGCTTTTCCCATGTGGTGAATTGCGCGCCGCGGAAATCGGCCTCCTGCAATTTATGCCCCTGAATCATCGTCCCCATCGCGCCATCCAGCACAAGGATGCGCTGCGCCAATGCGGCGGTAATTTCTTTTTGCTTGGTCATTTTTTACCTTCTGCGCCCCGATCCGCCCATCAGCGAGCCCAACAGCCCGCGCATGATTTCGCGGCCGACGCTGGAGGCCATGCTGCGGGTGGCGGAGGTGGCTGCTTTTTCGATCAGGCCGGGTTTGCGGCCGCCGCGCGGGCCGGTGGTGCCGAAGATAATGTCGTTCAGCACGCTGCCGCCGCCGGTTTGCGGGGCGGGCGCGGGCGTGGTTGTTTTCGGCGCGTCGTGTTTGCTGCCCCAGCCGCCGGATGTGTGGGCGGGCTGTTGCGGCGCGGGCGCGGGGGCTTGTTGCTGGCGTTGTCCCTGCAGCACTTCGAATGCGGATTCACGGTCGATGGCCTGTTCGTAAAATCCGGCGACGGGCGACTGCGCGATCACGCCAGCGCGTTCGTCGTCGCTCAGCGCGCCGATGCGGCTGTGCGGCGGGAAGATATAGCATTGCTCGACCATCGTCGGCGTGCCCTTGGCATCCAGTACGGATACCAATGCCTCGCCCACGCCCAGTTCGGTGATGATGTCTGATGTTTTAAACGCGGGGTTCGGGCGCATGGTGTCGGCGGCGGTATCGACGGCTTTTTTGTCGATGGGGGTAAATGCGCGCAGGGCATGTTGCACGCGATGCGCCAGCTGGCCGAGGATGGTGGGCGGAATATCGGACGGGCTTTGCGTGACGAAATAAATGCCGACGCCCTTGGAACGCACCAACCGCACGACCTGCTCGATTTTTTCCACCAGCGGCTTGGGCGTATCGCGGAACAACAGGTGCGCTTCGTCGAAAAAGAAAACCAGCTTCGGCTTCGGCAGGTCGCCGACTTCGGGCAGGGTTTCGTACAGCTCCGACAGCATCCAGAGCAGGAAAGTCGAATAGACGACGGGCGACAGCAGCAGTTTATCGGCGGCCAGAATGCTGACGATGCCGCGCCCCGCATTATCCGACTGGAGCAAATCCATCACGTTGAATGCCGGTTCGCCGAAGAAATCCTTCGCGCCTTCGTTTTCCAGCGTGAGGATGCCGCGCTGGATGATGCCGAGCGATGCGGGCGACAGGTGGCCGTATTGCGGCTTGAATTTATCGAGGTTTTCCTGCACCAGCTGGATCAGCGCATTCATGTCTTTCAGGTCGAGCAGCAGCAATCCGGCTTCGTCCGCGATGCGGTAGAGGATCATCAGCACCGATGCCTGTGTCTCGTTCAGGTTCATCAACCGGCCGAGCAGCTGCGGGCCGATTTCCGACAGCGTCGTGCGCACCGGATGGCCCTTTTTGCCATACACATCCCAGAACATGACGGGGCAGGGGGCATAATCGAATTCGGCCAGTTTCAGCAGGTCCAGACGCGCCTTGATGCGGTCGCTTGCCGCGCCCGCTGCGCCCATGCCGGAAAGATCACCCTTCACATCGGCCATGAAAACCGGCACGCCGTTGCGGCTGAACAATTCGGCCAGCGTTTGCAGCGTGACGGTCTTGCCCGTGCCGGTCGCGCCCGCGATCAACCCGTGGCGGTTGGCGAGGTTGGGCAGGATATCGATATAGGTGTCGGCGGTTTTCGATTTTGCGAATTGCATGATGATGCTCCAGCTCCGCCCCGCCTGCGGAAAATTATTCGGCGGGCTTGGTATCGGTCGGCACCAGTTTCAGCTTGCCGTTTTCAACGGCGATCGCCAGCTTGCCGTCGCGCAGCTCCAGCGCTTCCTTGCCGAACAGCTTATACCGCCAGCCGGACATGGCGGCCACTTTCGCTTCCTTGCCAAACGCGGCGATCAGTTCAAGGTCGGAGGCGACGCAGAGCAGTTTCGGCGCCACCTGCGCCTCTTCGCAGCGCAGTTTCAGCAGCACGCGGAGCAGGTCGATGGTGGGGGCCATGCCGGGCGGCAGATGCGCGCGGGGTTCCCATTTCGGTCCGTCGGACTCGTCCATCTCCATGCCGCGCTTCACGGCGGCCAGCAATTCCTGCGCGCGTTCGCTTTCGGCAAATCCGCGGTTGACGTTGCGCATTTTGCCCAGCGCTTCGGCATTGGTCGGCGGGTGCGTGGCGATTTCGGCCAGCGCTTCGTCCTTCATGATGCGGCCGCGCGGCACATCGGCCTGCTGCGCCAGCGTTTCGCGCCATGCGGCGACTTCCTTCAACACGCAGAGTGCGCGGGTTTTATGGCTCGGGATCTTGATGCGCTCCCACGCTTCTTCGGGGCGGGAGATGTAATTTTCCTTGTCGGAGAGATTTTTCATCTCGTCCTTGATCCACGCGGTACGTTCAAGTTTTTCCACCCGCTCCGCCAGCTTCAGGAATATTTTGCGCAGATGCGTCACATCGGCCAGCGCGTATTTCAGCTGTTTCGATGTCAGCGGGCGCATCGCCCAGTCGGTGAAGCGGGAGGATTTATCCAGCTGCTTCTTGACGATCGAATTGACCAGCACCTCATACGAAACCTGCTCGCCATATCCGCAGACCATCGCGGCCACCTGTGTATCGAAAATCGGCGTGGGCAGCTTGCCCATGTGGTTGTAGAAAATCTCGAGATCCTGGCGGCAGGCATGGAATACCTTCAGCACTTCCTTGTCGCGCAGGAAATCGTAGAACGGCTCCAGATCGATGCCCTCCGCCAGCGGGTCGATCGCATAGGCTTCCTCGTCATCGCCCGCCACCTGTATCAGGCACAGGTTCGGGTAATAAGTGCGCTCGCGGATGAATTCCGTATCGACCGTCACGAAATCCGATTTCCGGAGCTTCGTGCAGAGGGTTTTCAGGTCTTTGGATGTTGTGATCAGGGTCATGGTAATTCAGTAACTTAATGAAATTCGCCTGCTTTCGCTATGGTTATTTTCAGGCAAAAACGGCGGATTTGCTGAGGTCAGGCGGGGGTGAAGCGTTTTTTTGCCGCCTGCATGGCGGGGGTCGTGATCTGCTGCCAGATACGGTCGCCCAAGGCATCGGCGGTCATGCTGCCCAGATAGGCCGTACCCGCAATCACGGGCATGGTGTCGATGCCCTTCATACCGTCATAGGAATTGCGGTTGAAGCGCTGGCGCAAGACATCTGCAAGGGGCGTCGATTTGCCCGCAGCGTAATCCGCCACACGGTTGAACATGCCCAGCACTTTTTTGTCATACAGCTGCGCGATGCTGCTCTGCTGGAAATGGTCGAAACGCTGGCGCATGCCCTCCGCAGTATTGGCGGCGAATGATCCGGCAGGGTTGCTGACGGGCAGGGCGATGCCGGTGGCGGAGCCGATTTTCGCCATCAGGTAGTTTTCAAATACAAACGCATCACCCTCCAACAAACGGATCAGGCTTGCGGAGCGGTCGAAGCTTAAATTGTTCATCATCTTGTGGTCGGCAATATTGCGCATCTGCCATAAATGCCGCAATTCATGCGCCATCGTGCGCACCATCTGCTTGCGCGGCAGGAAAATATTCAGCTGGATTTCGGTTTTGTCACGCGGGTCTTTTGCACCATTGCGCAGGTTGCCAAGTGCGGTGAAGGTGATAGACGGGCGGAATTTGAAGCCAAATCCTTCCTTTTCGGCAAGTTCCAGCAGCGCCGCCCCCTCCGGTACGGATGCGATCAGGCGCGTAGCGCGCTGGATGCGCCAGTCGCCCCATTTTTCCAGCAGCTTGTTAATGTTTTGAAGAATCTGCATTTTTAACCGGATTGCCTGTAACAGCCTTGCCGCAGGTTACGCGAGATGTATGATTATGTCAAAGCGAATATCGCCAAGCCTTTAAAATCCTTCATTTTCAGGTGCTTTCCTGCTAAAAAAGACAGTCGTTTTTGCCGCTTATTCTTAAGGAATTGAAACCATGTCTATCTATCGCTCCCATACCTGCGGCCAGCTGCGCGGCACCGATGCCGGCAAAGAGGTCAGAATTTCCGGTTGGGTTCACCGCAAGCGCGATCATGGCGGTTTGCTGTTCGTCGACCTGCGCGACCATTACGGCCTGACGCAATGCGTCATCAATTCCGACAACCCTGTTTTCGCGGAACTGGAGCGCACGCGCCTTGAAAACGTGATCATGATCACGGGCGAGGTTGTGACCCGCATGGCCGGCACCCAGAACAAGGACCTGCCCACCGGCGAGATCGAGGTGAAGGTGAAAACCTTTGAACTTCTGTCGTCCCCCGTGACCGACATGCTGCCCCTGCAGGTCAACGCCGAAGAAAACTACGGCGAAGAAGTGCGCCTGCGCTACCGCTTCCTCGATCTCCGCCGCGAGGTCATTCACAAAAACATCATGCTGCGCTCGGACGTGATTTATTCGATGCGCCGCCGCATGGTGGAGCAGGGCTTCCGCGAATTCCAGACCCCGATCCTGACCGCATCGTCGCCCGAAGGCGCGCGCGACTTCCTTGTGCCGTCGCGTCTGCATCCCGGCAAATTCTACGCGCTGCCGCAGGCACCGCAGCAGTTCAAACAGCTGCTGATGATGTCGGGCTTCGACCGCTACTTCCAGATCGCACCCTGCTTCCGCGACGAAGACGCGCGCGCCGACCGCACGGCGGGCGAATTCTACCAGCTCGACATGGAAATGTCCTTCGTGACGCAGGATGACGTGTTCAGCGTCATGGAAAAAGTCATCGGCGGCGTGTTCGAGGAATTCGCCGATTTCACCGGCAAGAAACAGGCCGTGTCGCCTGCTCCCTGGATCCGCATTCCTTACGATGAATCCATGCTGAAATACGGCAACGATAAACCCGACCTGCGCAACCCGCTGGTGATTGTCGATGTGACCTCTGTGTTTGCGCGCGCCGATGTGGAATTCAAGGCGTTCAAGGGCGTGATCGAAAAAGGCGGCGTTGTGCGCGCCATCCGCGCGCCCAAGGTTTCCGACCGCCCGCGCAGCTTCTTCGACAAACTGAACGCATGGGCGCAAAGCGAAGGCGCGCCCGGCCTTGGCTATGTGACGCTGGAAGGCGCAGAAGGCAAAGGCCCGATCGCGAAATTCCTGCCCGCCGCAGCGCTGGATGAGTTGAAAAAACTCACCGGCGCGGAAAGCGGCGATGCCGTGTTCTTTGCCGCCGATCAGGCCGACAAAGCCGCATCGCTCGCCGGCAAGGCGCGCACGAAAATCGGCGAAGACATGGACATCATCGAAAAAGACACCTTCAAATTCTGCTGGGTCATCGATTACCCCATGTTCGAACTGAACGATAAAACGAACAAGATCGACTTCTCCCACAACCCCTTCTCCATGCCCCAGGGCGGGTTGAAGGCGCTGCAGACTCAGGAGCCACTCAAGATTAAAGCGACGCAGTATGACTGCGTGGCGAACGGGCTCGAACTCTGCTCCGGCGGTATCCGCAACCACATGCCCGAAGCGATGGAAAAAGCGTTTGAAATCGCAGGCTATCCCGCAGGCGCCGTGCAGGAAAAATTCGGCGGCATGTATAACGCGTTCAAGCTGGGCGCACCGCCCCACGGCGGCTGCGCATTCGGTATCGACCGCATCATCATGATGCTGGCGAAAGAACCCAACATTCGCGAAGTCATCGCCTTCCCGATGAACCAGCAGGCCGAAGATTTGATGATGGGCGCACCTTCCCCCGCCGAGCCGCACCAGCTGAAAGACGTTTCGATCAAGCTGGACCTGCCGAAAGCGGCCGTGAAGGACATCAAGCAGGCGAGCTAACGGCGTTTTGCGGCGGAAGGAGGTACTTCATTGAAAAAAGACCTCACCGCAGCATTCCTGAAAGTGGTCGGCGATTACATGCTCGTCGAAACGCCGATTGCGCGGGCGGATGTTGCGTTGCTGTTCGGCGGCGAACATGCGGACGAGATTGCGAACCATGCGGCGGATCTTTACCATCAGGGTTATTTCGGGCTCATCGTCGTTTCCGGCGCGCCATCCACGTCGAAGGGCGTGATGGAGGCGAAGCAGATGCGCGATGTGCTGGTGGCGCGCGGCGTGCCCGACGATATTATCATGATCGAGGACAAGGCGACCAATACCGGCGAAAACGTAAAATATTCGATGGCGTTGCTCGATAAAACCAAAGGCCTTGAAAATATCTCATCGGTGCTGGGCATCGGGCAGATCCACGGGTCGCGCCGCTTCCTGATGACGCTGGAACAGCATTGGCCGCAGGTGACGAAGATGTTCACCGCGCCCAATTATTATCCCGTCAGCCGCGAGGAATGGCACACGCATCCTACCTTCCGCCGCGCGGTGCTGAAGGAATTCAACAAGGTCGCGCCGTATAAGAAAAAGGGTTTCATCCGCGAGGTGGATATGGCGAAGGTGAAGCGTGACATCAAGAACTGTCCGCCGCCGAAAGGTACCAAGCCATGAAACGCGAAATCCGCAAATCGACGCATCGCGCGCCGCAAAAACCGCTCCCGAAAAAAACGGCGGCAAAACCGCGGCGCGAAAACCTGCCCGTCGTCCTGCGCTGCGCCCCCGGGCTGTCGCACCTGCTGCAGCATGAAATGAAATTCCGCAAATTGATGGAACGCGGCGCGCGCCCGACGGAAATTTTCCAGCGCAACCACGACCTGCTGTTTTTGAAAAACGTCGCGAGCCCCCAGAACCTTGCGCAGATGCGCATTGCCGAGGATGCGGGCGATTGCGTGATGCACGGGCAGTTCAAGATTTCACCCACGATGCTCGACCGCGCGGCGGACGAGTTGCGCCGTGTAACGCATCCGCTGAAACTGGCAGTTACCGCTGACGGCCGCCATTTCGACCGCCGCGACATGGAACGGTTTTTCCGCCGCGAATTGCAGCAGCGCGGCGTGTATCTGGCCGAAGAAGGCGAGATGCTGTGGCTGTTCGTCGTCGATGAAAAATTCTACCTTGTGCGGGAAACCGCGCATGAAGACAACGCCTGGGCACGCTACCTGCGCCGCCATGAACGCGAAGGCAGCCTGCCACCCACGATCGCCGCCGCGATGGCGTTTATTGCCAAGCCGCAGGAGAATGAAACCGTACTCGACCCCTGCTGCGGCAGCGGCACGCTGCTGGCGGAAATTTACGGGCTGCAATCGAAAATCGGCAAGCTGACGGGCTTCGACCTTGACCCCGAAGCGGTCAAGGCGGCGCGCGACAATATCCGCAAAATCCCGCAGGCCGAGGCCTTCACCGGCGACGGCACGTTGACCGGCCGCCCTGATGCGTCGATCGACCTTGTGATGGCGAACCTGCCCTTTGGCAAGCAGTTTGGCAAAAAAGAAGACAACCCGGTGCTATACACCGCGATGGTGGCGGAAATGATCCGCCTTGCGAAAAAACCGGCTTTCCGCGCCGTGCTGCTGACATCGGATGTGCCTGCATTCAAAACCGCGATGCAGGCGCACCGGCAATTGAAATATGACGAAGCCTTCACCGTGAAAATCCGCGGCGAGGCGACGCGCTGTTATCTGTTGACCTTTAAATTGTGAGTTCGCGCATATGAGCTATTCCGGTTATATCGACACCTATTACGCCGACACGCTGGGTCGCGAAAAGAGTTATCCGAAGCTGCCCGCGCAGATGAATGCGGATGTCTGCATCGTGGGCGGCGGTTTTGCGGGGCTGAATACTGGCCTGAGCCTGGCCGAACGCGGCAAGCGCGTGGTGGTGCTGGAATCAAAACGCATCGGCTGGGGCTCATCCGGCCGCAACGCGGGCTTCGTCGCCAAGGGCTATGCGGCCGACGAAGATTACCTGCTGAAAAAACTGGGGCTGGAAAAGGCGCGGGAGATCATAACCCTGACGCAGAACGCGCGGCAGCTGATCCGCCAGCGCATCGAAAAATACAATATCGATTGCGGCCCCGTCATCAACGGCGTGATGACGGCGTCGTGGCGCGATAATGATGCGGAACTGCAGGACTACGTCAAAAAATCGAACGACAATTTCAACACCGGTTTCGAATTCTGGCCGCGCGACAAGGTGCAGGAATATTGCAAGACCGATAAATATTACGGCGCGGTCTATTCCGGCGCCGATTTCCAGTTCCATCCGCTGCGCTATGTCCACGGCCTCGCGGTCGCGCTGGAATCAAAGGGCGGCCATGTCTGCGAAAATTCGCCTGTGACGAAGATTGAAAAGAACGGCGCGGGATGGATCGTGAAAACCGATACCGGCTCGGTACGCTGCGAACATGTGGTGCTGGCGGGCTCGGTTTATATCGACAAGCTGGATGCCAAGCTGAAAAACGCGTCCTTCCCCGTGCAGACCTATATCATGGTCACGAAACCGATGGATGACGAGGTGCTGGCAGGCTCGATCAATACGCGCCATGCGATTTCGGATATGCGTTTCTGCTCCGATTATTACCGCCGGCTCGATGGCGGGCGGGTGCTGTGGGGCGGGCGCGTCGCGCTGTGGAGCGATCCCAAAGACATCGCGGGGATGCTGCAACAGGACATGTTCAAGGTCTATCCGCAGCTGAAGGGCGTGGCCGAGCCTGAATATGCGTGGTCGGGCTTGCTGGCTTACGCGCCGCATAAAATGCCGCAGCTGGGGCAGATCGAACCGGGATACTGGTACGCGACCGGTTTCGGCGGCCACGGCATTTCGCCGACGACCGTTGCGGGCGAGGTGATCGCATCCGCCATCGCGGGCGGCGACGATGCCTATAAAGCGTTCGAACCTTTCGGTCTGGGCTATGCGGGCGGCAAGATGGGGCGTTATGTGGCGCAGCTGGTCTATTGGTGGTGGCGTGCCCGCGACCATATCAGCGTCGGGTAGGCGTATAGGGATATTCGACGATAATTGCGTTTATCCATTTGAATTCAATACACATTCTAATTTCCAAAATGAATTGACATAACGCTACAAACTTCCTAAAGTGCGGTTCTTGAATAACGGAGCCGCCAGATGGATTTCAGCAAAGTCAAAACCGCACTTAAAGCCGTCAAAAAATACCTGACCACGCAGCAGGCACTCGACGCGCGGCTGCTGGAGGCGGTGAAGAAAGACGATGTGACCAAGGCGCTGGCCGCCATTGCCGATGGTGCAAACCCGTCATCGGGCGGTCGCAGCTGGGATATCGACAGCCCGCTGCTCTATGCGATCAGCACCGATAATGCGGCGATGGTCAAGGCGCTGCTGGGCGCGAAGGCAGACCCCAACAAGAAAATCGGCTATAGCAGCGACACGCCCTTCACCGAAGCGGCGCAAAAGGGAAATGTCGAGATCATGGCCGCGCTGATCGATGCGGGCGCGAACCTGAACACGAAAGGAGAGCGCGGCAATACGGCCTTCGCCCATGCCGTCGCCGCGCGCAATGCGCCGCTGATCGCGCTGCTGGCGGAAAAGGGCGCGGCCACCGACACCTTCAACAAATACGGCTGGTCGCCGCTGTCTTACGCGACGCGCAACGGCGATACCGCCACGATGAAACTGGTGCTGGACAAAGGCGCGCGCACCGACCGGCTGGACGAAGAAGGCCGCAGCCTGCTGGACATTGCGCGGGAATCCCAGCAATGGGCGGCGCTCCGCGCGCTGCAGGACCACGGCGATGCAAAGGTCGCGAAGTGGCAGGCGCTGGCCGATGCCGACGAGGTGGCGAATGTGTCGATCATGCGCGACCTTGGTTATAAACTGACGCAGGTGTTCAACACGCGCACCGCGCGCCTGACGACCATCACCCACAATTTCGAAACCGGCCGCGATGAAACGGTCGTGCGCCCGCTGACCGAAGCCGATAAACCGGCGGTCGATGAGGCGGTGAAGCAGCTGGCCGCGCTCAAAACCCCCGCACAGAAACCGGCGGTGCAGCCATGAGCCGCAAAAAACCCTTCAACGCCTCGGCGAAAAAGAACGAAATAGAGTTCCAGATTTTCTGCGACCTCGACGGCGTGCTGACCGATTTCGACGGCCATGCGAAAAAGCATGGCAAGTTCAACGAAAAAGGCCAGCCGAAATGGGAAGAGCTGGACCGCAAATGGTGGGAAACCATGCCCGCCTATGAAGGTGCCAAGGCGTTTTTCGACGGCTTGCGCGCACGCGGCCGCACCCGCATGCTGACCGCGCCGATCCTGAACGCCGATTGTTTCCGCGGCAAGGCGGAATGGGTGAAGGAATTCCGCAAATCGCGCTTCGGGCTGCTTGATCTGATTATCGCGAAGGCCGAAGACAAAAACCTGCTCGCGCGTCCGCATCACATCCTGGTCGATGACCGCCAGAAAAATATCGACGAATGGGTGCATGCCGGCGGCATCGGCATCCTGCATACCGGTGATTATGCCGACACGCTGAAACGCGTGGATGCGGCGATGGAAAAATTCCGCCGCGAAAACGATCCGTCCCTGCCGCCCCCGCCGCCCGTGGTCGATGATTACAAGACCTTGAAAGTATTCATCGGCACCAACGGCGTGTTGGCCGATTTCCAGACGCATCTGGAGACGGAAAACAAGATCGACGCCAAGGGCAAGACGAAATGGACCGCGCTGACAGCGGGCTGGTTCAAAACCATTCCGGCCTTCAATGGTGCAAAACAGTTCTATGAAGACGTGAAGGAAGCGGTGAAGGATGCCGTGACCGGCAAATCGCAGGTACGCTTCCTGACCGGCCCCGTGCCGATCCCCGACAGTTTCGAGGGTGCTGCCGAATGGACGATGGGTTTCCGCCCTGAATCAAAAAAATTCGCGCTGCTGGATATCGTTATCGCGCGGTCGGGCGACAAGGAATTGCTGGCGCGGCCGAACAACATCCTGATCGACGACCGCGCCGAAAACGTGACCGCATGGCAGAATGCGGGCGGCATCGGCATCCTGCACAAGGGTGATTTCAAGGATACGCTGCAGCAGCTGAAGGACGTGGTAAAGGCGCACCGCACCCCCACACGCCGCATCCTGCCCAAGCGCCCGCCGTCGATGCACTAAGCTTCCCATCTCCCGCGAAAGCAGGGTGAGGCGGCGAACATGTTTATTTAACGGCGCAGAGAACCTTGAATCCTTTTTCCCGCACCACCGGCGTGACGGTCTTGAATGCGTTTTTCAGGATTTCTTCATAGGGCAGGTGCGTGTTGGCGACCATCCACAGCTGGCCGCCGTTTTTCAGGCTCTCGGCCGCGCGTTCGATAAACCCTCGCCCGATTTCGGGATTGGCATCGGCCAGATCGTGGAACGGCGGGTTCATCACCACTACGTCGTATTTTGCGGATGGTTTTTCTGTCAGGATGTCGTGCCAGTAATACTGCACCTTGTCACCAAGGTTGCGTTTTGCCATCGCCAGCGCATTGTAATCCGCCTCGAACAGATCGACGCGCGCGGTTTTCATCAGGTGTTGCGACAGGTATCCCCAGCCGCCGCCGAAATCTGCGACATGGCCGCCGATGGCAGGCAGGTGTTGCAGCAGCAGCGCCGATCCTGTATCGACGCGCCCGTGGCTGAAGGTGCCGGGCAGCGACAACAGGTCTGCCCCTGCCACCAGCTGCGCGCGCGCGGCATCTTTCCATTTCTGCACGATATCCGGCAGCACCGCGGGGCGCGCGATAGCGGCGATGCGGCAATGGTTCTTGCTCTCGGCAAAAATCACATCGAAATTTTCATCCAGCAGTTTCGCGTATCTTTTTCCGCCAAGGTCATTGGGCGCGATCATCAGCATCGTTCCGCCTTCGGGCATTTTCTCCAAAGCCTGCGCCATCAGCCCGCAGGCCCATTCCGCCTGACGCGGCAGGTTCAGCACGGCGGTCGCGCCCGTATGCGCGGGCCATTCGGGGCTGACCGCCACCTTCATGTTCTGCAACGCAAGGAAAGCGGGGCGGAACGGATGCAGCGCGTTCAGTTTCGCAAATTTGCGCAATCCTGCCTCGGCATCGGGCAATATCCATGTCACATCATCGCCAAAATAGGCGGCTGCACGGTCGAGAAGGGTTTGGGTGATACTGGTCATGGGCACACTATAAACAATTCCACGCAATAAAAAAGGGCGGCTCCCCGTAAGAAGCCGCCCCTTATATAGAGGAACAAGGCGCCAAGAAACCCCTAACCGGCGCCAATATTCGAAACCGTCGCCCCGAACATGTCCTCTTCGTACATATCAATATCGTCCTGCGTGAAACCGAAATGCGTGCCGATTTCGTGCAGGATGACGCGGTTGATAAGGCGCGTCAGGTCCTCGTTGCCGTCGGCCCACATATCAAGGATGGGACGGCGGTAGAGGTAAATCGTGTCTTCCTTGCGTCCGCCTTTTGTGTTGCCGCGCTGCGCGGGGCTGCTGGACTGGTAGCAGCCCAGAAGGTCGAACGGTGTTTCCAGCTCCAGTTCCTGCTCGATGAACGCATCGGGGAAATCCTCCACGATCGCTTTCAGCTTTTTTCCGCCGGTATGCTTGCGCAAACCGTCCGGCAGCCCGTCGATGATGATTTCAGCGATCTGCTGAATATCATCCGTCGAAGGCGGGACGGTGAATCCCACGAATATTGCTTTTGTTTCCAACTGTCCGACCCCCGGATAGACGTAAACGCGAACTTTAAGCTAAACTACAGCCACCATACCGAATCGGGGAGAATCTGTCCATGGCCAATTTGAACAAGAGTCAAGATATCGAATCGTTTCTGAAAAAAAATGCCGGTTGGACACGCGCAAAAAGCAAACGCGGCGCGCTTGTTAAATCTTATCAGTTTAAAGATTTCAGCGCGGCCTTCGCCTTCATGACGCGCAGCGCACTCAAGGCCGAACAGATGAACCATCATCCCGAATGGTTCAACGTCTATAACCGCGTCGATGTCACGTTATCCACACATGACGCAGGCGGCATCACCGATCTCGATTTCAAACTGGCGCAGGCGATGGACAAATTCGCGAAGTCCATAAAGTAAGACATAATCGCGAAATATCCTTCATAAAAAACGAAAGAATTGAACCCCTTACCGCCCTGTCCTGCAGGCCTGTGGATATGTATGCTATACTGCTCTTTGTACTAAGGTATTTATTGGACTGAAGATGAACGAGCCGTCAGACATATCGGTCAAGATTTTGCCCGACCTTGCCATGACCACCGCGCCAGCAGCGCCGGCCGAAGCGCCCGCGCATCCGCTGGCCGCCAAATTCCTCAACCGCGAAATTTCATGGCTGCGTTTCAACCACCGCGTGCTGTCGGAGGCGAAGAACCTCGCGAACCCGCTTTTGGAACGCGCGAAGTTTTTGTCGATCTCCGCCTCCAACCTCGAAGAATTTTTCATGGTGCGCATCGCGGGGCTGAACGACCAGATCGCGCGCGGCGTGGATAGCCTGTCCGAAGACGGCATGACCGCGCAGCAGCAGATCACTCCCATCCTGAAACTCGTGCGCAAGATGATGGACGACCAGCAGGAAACATGGATCGACCTGCTGCACGGATTGGAAAAAGAAAACATCAAGATTGTCGCGGCCGAAGAACTGACGCCGTTGGAACAGAAATGGGTGGAAAGCTATTTCCTCGCCAATATTTTCCCGACGCTCACCCCGATCGCGATCGACCCCGCGCATCCGTTCCCCTTCCTGCCGAACAAATCGCTGACCGCGATTTACACGCTGGAGGACGATGCGAGCAAGTCGCGCATGACCGCGCTGATCCTGCTGCCCGCCAAAGTGCCGAGGTTCATCCGCCTGTCCGGCAACACCGCGCGCATGATCGCGCTGGAGGATGTGCTGGACCGTTTCCTGCCCAGTTTCTTCCCCGGTTATCACGCGGTCGAAAGCGGGTTTTTCCAGGTTTTACGCGACAGCGAACTTGCGATTGCCGACGAAGCGGAAGATCTGGTGCAGCACTACGAAAAGGCGCTGAAATCGCGCAAGCGCGGATCGGTCATCGGCCTGATCCTGAATAAATCCATGCCGTCGGAGCTGCGCAAATTTATCATCACCAGTTTGCGCATCGCCAACCGCAACGTGTTCCAGATCACGGGCATGGTCGGCCTGACAGATTTAAACGAGCTTTACCAGATCGACCGCCACGATTTGAAATACAAGCCCTACACCGCGCGCCACCCCGAACGCATCAGCGACCATAACGGCGATGTGTTCGCGGCGATACAGGCCAAGGACATGATCGTCCACCACCCCTATGAATCATTCGACGTTGTGATGCAGTTCATCCGTCAGGCGGCGGCCGACGAAAACGTGATTTCGATCAAGCAGACGCTTTACCGCACCAGCGCGAATTCGCCGGTCGTGAAGGCGTTGATCGAGGCGGCGGATAGCGGCAAATCGGTCACAGCGGTGGTGGAGCTGCGCGCAAGGTTTGACGAAGAAGCGAACATTAAACTTGCGCGCGACCTCGAACGCGCGGGCGTGCAGGTGATCTATGGCATCATCAACCTCAAAACTCACGCCAAAATTTGCCTTGTCACGCGCCGCGAACAGGGCGGGTTGCGGTCTTACGCACATTTCGGCACGGGCAACTATAACCCTGTCACGTCGCGCTTTTACACCGACCTGTCGCTGCTGACCTGCGACCCCGACCTGTGTCAGGATGCGGCGAAGCTGTTCAATTACCTGACCGGCTATGCGAAACCCGACCAGTTCAAGAACCTGATCATGGCGCCGATCGACATGCGCCACCGCATCCTCGACCTGATCGAGACAGAAGTGAAAAACGCCGAAGCGGGCAAACCTGCCGCGATCTGGGCGAAAATGAATTCGCTGGTCGATGCCGAAATTTCCGATGCGCTCTATAACGCCTCGCAAAAGGGCGTGAAGATCGACCTTGTCGTGCGCGGCATCTGCTGCCTGAAACCGGGGGTGGAGGGGATGTCGCAAAATATCCGCGTCAAATCCATCGTCGGCAGGTATCTCGAACATGCGCGCATTTTCTGCTTCGCCAATGGCGGCGAAATGCCCCATGCGGGCGCGCGCGTTTTCATGGCATCCGCCGACTGGATGACGCGCAACCTCGATACCCGCATCGAAGTGATGGTGGAGCTGAAAAACCCGACCGTGCAGGAACAGGTATTGGCGCAGATCATGACCGCCAACCTGCTCGACGATACGCAAAGTTGGGAACTGCTGTTCGACGGCAGTTACCGCCGCGCGAAGCCGACCGGCAAGCTGATGGGCGCGCAGGACTACTTCATGAAATACCCCAGCTATTCGGGGCGCGGCACGGCGGAGCATAACCCGCGCGTGGCACAGGCGAAGAAAACCAAAAAATACAACCCCAGCACCGACCGCAAACCCCGCAAGGCCAAAGACCCGCAGGCACAGCTGGACAAGGATAAAGAGAAGAGGGGCTGACCCGGCTGGTCATCGCCGGTCACTACGCATGCGCGGGAGTGAAACTCAGCAATATCAAACCATTAACTCTACACTTGCCCGTTGCGGCGATCCGTTTTATGGTATGCGTATTCAAAAGCCGTCAGGAATGCTGTGCCAAAAACCAACCCGCCACGCCGTGTGATCTATAAACTGCGCAGCGCCTTCCCCACGGAATGGCGCGGCGAGCAGAGCGGCGTGGAACATGCGGGGCAGTTCGTCGCCCGCGACCAGAAGGAATGGAAACAGCTCTGGGATGCCGCGCATAGCCACATGTTCCCGATCCCCAAGGCGCCCAAACTGCCGCGCGACAAGATGGCGATTGCGATTTTTCACGGACAAACGAACGAAAGCGTCACCATCCGCATGACCGGCCTGCAGGTGGAACCGCGCAAGACGGTGGTGGAATTCGAAGCCGACAGCCGACCTGTGCAAGGCACAGCCGCAGTCCAGCGCGAACCCTTCCTGCTGAAATTCATCGACCGCAGCGATAAAAAGGTCGAATTCCGCCAGCAGCCCGCATCATCGCGCCCCGGCCCGCTGATCTCCCCGCGCCATCCGCCGTTCTGAGCCGCGCCATGAATAAACAGACTTACCTGCTGAAACTTAAAACCCCCGCGCTGCCCGTGCCGCGCCCCGATTGCACCGGCAGGCCGCCAGAAAAATGCATGGCGCTGATGGATCAATGGCGGCGCGCGATCATCAAGAACACCAGCCGCAACACCGAACGCGTGGCGGCGGAGCTGCAAAAGCTGATCGACAATTCGCCGCTGCGGGGCGAGGCGCGGGTCAAGGAAACCTTCGGTAATCTTGGTATCGTCGGCATCGAATTGAACGACGACCGCCATGCCGAAATACTGGCGCTGCTGAACACCCATCCCGATGTAAAGCCACATCCGCTGGGTATAGCGAAGCCGAAACCGCCGCAGGTTTCGCCTTAATATTAATTAACATTAAGATGATAGCCGTCCGTGTGGCGGCTGCAAACCATTCGCAAAATAATTGACATAACTTTAAATCCTTCGTATGCTCCTATGCATTTCAAAAAAACGCATAAGAACGATAAACGAAAGGGTGAACCCATATGTCCATCGGCAGCAAAATTTCCGCGACCCTCCGCGATGCTTTCAGCTTCGCCGTCTATCAGGAAAACAGCAGCGACCATACGCGCAAGCCCGTGGTGATCGATGCGATCGTCGAAAAATCCGCGCCCTTCCTCGATACCTCCGCCCCGGGATACGAAGACCGCCTGCGCAAAGTGCTGGCGGAAACGCGCACGAAACAGCTGGATGTGCTGCTGGAAAAAAACGTCGCTGTCGGCCTTGATACCCGCTTCAGCGCACAGCAGCGCACCGCGCCGAACGACCGCCTGTTGGAAGGCGCGTATTACCCCGCCGCCGACGGCAAGCCCGCGATCCTGACGCTGTGGGATGCCGGCATCGACGCGAAGGCGAATTTCCTGACCCCCAGCGGCGCAACGCAGGCCGCAAATTTCGTAGAAAAACTGGCTCATATCCTGAAGGCGGGCGAACCAGCCGAAACGCTCTACGCGTCGCGCCTCACCACGATCGATGCCGCTGGCGGCGTCGGCATGGTCGCCATCGTCACCACGACCGAATGGGAAACCAAGGCGCAGCTGAAGGAAACCGCCAGCAAAACCGCAGCCGTCACGCAGCCGCCCGCAAAGCCGCAGGCGCCCAAACCGAACTGATTTTTCAAGCAGGAGTTTTTAATCATGTCGCTTGGCCAGAAAATTTCACGCACGCTCCGCGACGCCTTTATCCGCGCGCTCCACCAGGAAAGCGCGGATGATTTCGACCGCAAGGCGGGCGTGGCGCAAACCATCATCGCGCAATCCGCCGATGTCATCCCGTCGGATGACAAGGCCTTGAGGGAAACATTGATGCAGACGCGCACGGCCTATCTGGATGTGCTGGCGGCGAACAAGGTGGCGGTCGGTTTCGATGCGCGCCTGAACAAGCAGAAACTGGACGACAAGGACAACCAGATCGACGGCGTGTTTTATCCGGCGAAGGAAGATACGCCCGCGATCGTGACGCTGGGCCGCCAGGGCGGCGATGCCGCGCGCTTCAACAGCAACCTGCTCGAAAAACTGGCAACCGCATTGCCGGTGGTGCCGCCAGCTACCAACCTATATGCCTATTCCACCGTTAGCATGACCATGACGCCCGATATGGGCGTGGTGGTTGAAATTGCCAGCTGGACGACCAACAATATCGGCCGCTCTGTGCCCCTGCACAAAAACCCCGAACTGAAACAGCCGCCGGTCAAATCCCCCGGATCGCCAAAACCGAATTGAGGCTGGACTGATGCAAACCGGATACAAAAAAGCCGCCCGTCACAGGGCGGCTTTTTTTGTTAACGCTCTGCCTTGCGCCGCTTCTTGTCGGCCGCCAGCATCAGGTCGACGCCGCCATAGGTCGCAAGATATTCGCTGTGGGCGGAAACGGGCAGGGTGCCGATGCTGGCGCCCAGCGTGATGTGTTCGCCCCGCCATGTCATGTGCATATGGCCCAGCGCTTCGCGCACCGTTTCGATCTTGGTGACCGCGGCATCCGGCGCGGTCTGGGTCAGCAGCAGCGCGAATTCGTCGCCGCCGAAACGCGCCACCCCGTCGGTGATGCGCAAGCTGGTCAGCAGCACCTCCGCCACCATCTTCAGGCAGGCGTCGCCCGCCGGATGGCCGTGGCGGTCGTTCAGCGGCTTGAATTTATCAAGGTCGATCAGCGCGAACAGCGCGCCCGGCGAAATGCCGCGGCGGATGCGTGCGCGCTCGCCTTCGAAAAATTTCTCGAAACCGCGGCGGTTCATGAGCCCCGTCAGCGGGTCGGTCGCGGCCATTTCTTCCAGCTGCTGGATGCGGCGCGTTTGCTCCGCAATCACACGCTCGGCATCTTCGATTTTATTGTAGGCGTTTTTCAGCAGCGCGACGGTCGTGCCCTTGGCGCGCCATGAATCGTCGAGGCGCGATAATGTTTGCGGGGCGTTATCCTGAATGGTCTTGCCCTTGGCGGGGCGGAGTATCGCGGGAAGTTCATGTTCCATGACGAATACACACTAAAAAATGCAAATAACAGGTAAGCGCAAGCGTAACACGAATCTATCCACAGGCGCGAGGGTTTGACCTTGTTTCCTTTACATAAGGGATTGTTTTTGTTCTTTTTACCATTACTTCATGTGAAGCGTGTATTCTTGGAAATGAAAGATGCCGCACTATTTAAGGATATGTCATATGCCGTTCCGTCCTCTGCAATTCAAGTTTGCCCATGCCATCGTCGCGCTCGGCCTGATGGCCTGCCCGCTGTCACCTGCGATCGCCGCCGCCGGCGTGACCGCGCCCGCGACGCTGAAGGCCGACGACATTGCGCTGGCGGGGCACAAGGCGCTGTATGATTTCCGCATGACATCCGTGCAGTCGGGCGCAGGCATTTCCGGCATTCGCGGCAAGATGTATTACGAACAGGCCGACAGCTGCGAAGCATGGACGACCGATCACCGCTTCAACGTCGAATACCAGTATCCCGAACGCCGCCCCGTCGAAAACACCAGCCATTACGTGGCGTTTGAATCCAAGGACGCGCGCCAGTTTTATTATTCATCGGAGCGCGAGGAAAACGGGCTGACGATCGAACAACTGCGCGGCGCGGTGAAGCCCAATGCCGACGGCACGGCCAAGGCCGATTTTTCGCGCCCCGATGATCTGTCGTTCGACCTGCCCAAGGGGTACCTGCTGCCCACGCAGCACACGGCCGAGGTGATCAAGCACGCCAAAGCGGGCGACAAGTTTTTCACCGCCCCGATGTTCGACGGCACCGATGCCGACGGCCCGGTTGAAATCAACACCTTCATCGGCAAAAAACTGACCGAAGACGAACTGAAAAAAATCTCGACCGGCAACGCGAAAATCGACGCCAGCCTGATAACCGGCGACGCATGGCGCGTGCGCATGGCTGTGTTTCCGCTGAAGGAAGAAAAGGGCATGTCGCCCAGCTATGAAATGGACCTGATCCTGCACAGCAACGGCATCGTCAGCTGGTCGCTGGTCGATTACCACGCCTTCAAAGTCGAACAAAAACTCGTCGCCCTCGAAAAACTCCCGGCGAAGAGCTGTAATTGATTGCGCGCAGCGCCGTTAAAATTGCATATGAACAACGTCGTCTTGGGAGTGGAAAATGTCGGAATCGGACGTTCAGTCTGTTCGCCGTCGCCCCGGCATGTATCTGGGCGGTACAGACGAACGCGCCCTGCACAAGCTTCCGGAAGAAATATTGAATAATGCCTTCGCTGAAGCTGTCACGACCCATGGCGACCTGATTGAAATCACACTAAGAAAAGACGGAAGCATCCTCATCGCCGATAATGGCCGCGGTATTCCTATTGATAACCATCCCAAGTTTCCGGGGAAATCGGCTGTTGAAATCATTTTTACGATGTTGAGTCTTGGTTATAGATTTTCTGATCGTCGTGAATTTCAGCCGGCCAACGCTTCTCTAACGGTTTCCGCTTGTATCGTGAATGCTCTTTCAGACTGGCTATGGGTCGAAGTGGTGCGTAACAACACCTTGTATCGGCAGTCCTACTCGAAGGGCAATCCGACAAGTAAACTTGTGAATGAGGGGCCGACGAATGAGAGGCGAGGAACAACAGTCTGTTTCCGCCCAGATCCTGAAATATTCGGCGATAATGCGACCTTTAATCCAGCCATCCTGTATGAAATGGCGCAGTCCAGAGCGATGCTTTATGGCGGTGTTGAAATCAGGTGGGTTTGCGAGACAGAGATCGCAGACGGGAAAACACCTTCTGAACAAAGCTTCCATTATCCAAACAGAATATCGGGTGCAGATTAGTCCGCATCGTGTTGCACGATTTAATCCGTCTGGAGACGCGCGCCTTATGAAAATAAAAACCGCTTTTCTTTGATTAGACTCCAAGGTTAATAATTTGTTAACCTCTGGCCACGTATAAAGGCACTAGCGCATTTTGGAGCACCTATGAAAAAGAAGGTCATGATTGTCGAGGATAACGAGCTGAACATGAAGCTCTTCGACGACCTTTTAGGGGCGCATGGTTATGACACAATCAAGACGCGCGACGGCACCAAGGTCATGGATCTGGCGCGCACGCACCGCCCCGACCTGATCGTCATGGATATCCAGCTGCCCGAAGTTTCCGGCCTGGATGTGACGAAATGGCTGAAAAACGATGCCGACCTGAAATCCATCCCCGTCATTGCCGTCACCGCCTTTGCCATGAAGGGCGACGAGGAAAAGATCCGGCAGGGCGGCTGCGAGGATTATGTGTCGAAGCCGATTTCCATCATCGACTTCATGAAAACCGTCCAGAAATACCTCGAAAAGTAACGGCAATAGTCTCTTGGCCAAGTAATTGTGCTTTCAGGCTTTTATAACTTTAAAGCTTCCTTTAAGATTTGCCTGTAGGGTAAACGTTAGGCCGCCTTATCAAGCCATTCGAGAATAAAAACAGAACATGACCGCACGCGTACTCGTTGTCGATGACATCCTTCCGAACGTCAAGCTGCTTGAGGCCAAGCTAAGCGGCGAATACTTCGACGTGCTGACGGCGACATCGGGCGCGGAAGGCATCCAGAAGGCCGAAACGCAAAGCCCCGACATTATCCTGCTCGATGTGATGATGCCCGGCATGGACGGTTTTGAAACCTGCGCGCGACTGAAGGCGAACCCGGCGACCGCGCATATTCCCGTCGTGATGGTGACCGCGCTGACCGATGCGACCGACCGCGTGCGCGGCCTTGAATCCGGCGCCGATGATTTTCTGTCGAAACCTGTGAACGATGTCGCGCTGATGGCGCGCGTGCGCTCGCTCGTCCGCCTGAAAATGACGGTCGATGAATGGCGCATCCGCGAAAACACCGCCAACCAGTTCGGATTTGTCGGGAACAAGGGCACGTTCCTGGCCGAGCCGTCTGAAAAAGCGCGCGTGATGGTGATCGAGGACAAGTCGTTCGAAAGCGACAAATTCGTCGAAACTCTGAAGCGCGACGAAGACACCGTCATGGCCGTGCGCACCGGCGAGCAGGCCATCGCGCTTGCCCAGCAAAACGATTTTGACATCATCACCGTATCCCTGAACCTTGCGGGCGAAGACGGCTTGCGCCTGTGTTCCCACCTGCGATCCAACGAACGCACGCGCGCCATACCGCTGCTGATGGTGGGCGAAGAAGGCGACATGAAGCGCATCGCGCAGGGGTTGGAAATCGGCGCGCATGACTATATCTTGCGACCGGTCGATCGCAACGAATTGCTGGCTCGTGTCCGCACCCAGATCCGCCGTAAACGGTATCAGGACCGCCTGCGGTCAAACTATGAAACTTCGCTGTCGCTCGCGCTGACCGACAGCCTGACCGGGCTGTTCAACCGCCGTTACCTGATGGTGCATCTTGAAAAGCTCATCAAGAAAAACGCGGAAAGCAACAAATCGATGTGCGTGCTGATGCTCGACATCGACCATTTCAAGAAAATCAACGACACCCACGGCCACCAGGTGGGCGACGAAGTGCTGAAGGTTTTCGCCGAACGCATCGCGCAGCGCCTGCGCAGTTTCGACTTGGTTGCGCGCCTCGGCGGCGAGGAATTTGTTGTCGTGCTGCCCGATATTTCGCTCGATATGGCGATGCAGGTGGCGGAACGCCTGCGCGTCGGTATCGCGCGCGAACCGTTCAAGACCTCCAGCCCGCACGGCCCCGTGCCTGTTTCCGTTTCCATCGGCGCGACGCTGCTGGTGGGCGAGGATATCAAGGTCGAAGCCGCGCTTGCGCGCGCGGATGACGAGTTGTATCGCGCCAAAGAAGGCGGCCGCAACCGCATCTATTTCAGCGGCACCGGCCTGATCACGCCGGAAACCACGCCCGAAAGCGTCGGCGATATTCCGCCGGAAGAAAAAAAGATCGTTTGATTACAGCATCTTCCCTCGCTTTTTATTGACATAACACATATGATTGTGCTAGAGTACGAGCAAGCTCGAATGCTTCTCTCCTCATCCGGTCTATGGCGACCGTCAGGTGTAACATGGCCCCGAATTCCCCGATGACTTCCGATGATCGCGAATTGCTGCTCGACAAGATCACCGACCTGATGGCGCTGCAAACCACGCGCAACGACAGCATCCCCTATGTTGCCGCCGACGGCACTTTCGGCGTAAAGGCGGATAAAGGGGAAAGCGGCATGTACGCCATGTATCATTTTATTGACAGCCTTTCGAGACACAAGCTGTTCGACAGCCCGCAGCGCAGCCGCAGCGACATGGACACCGCCATGTACGAACTCCGCCGCGACAACCCGTTCCAGGTGTTCGACGAGGTGAAGCTGTTCATCAATGCCGACGATCAGTTCCAGGTGACGGTGCGCAGCGAAAAAACGGTCGATGATATCGTGGCCGCGATCGACAGAGGTATCAAGGACGCGCGCAAGGCCGTGCGCGAGCGCGCAGCGCTGAAACAGGCATGGGAAGACCAAAAACGTGCCGACATCGAACGCAACAAGATGCCGCCCGTATTTTCGCCCGAAACTGACAGTGCCTTTGCCGCTGCCTATCTTGCCATGCGCGTGGCTGAAGAAGTGCCCAGCAGCAACATCACGACGCGCTATGAAGGTGCCGACCCCGAGATTGCGCGCTTTACAAATGATTTCCGCCCGCGCCTGCGCGCCGAATACGACCTTGACCCCTCGGCCAATTTCGGGCCGGTGAACAAGTTCAACAACGAGACGCTGCCGGAAGTTTTTAACGGGCAGATGGCGATCCATTTCAATATGACAGCACGGCTGGGCGACCGCATGGATGTCGAGGTCTCCGGCACGCCCGCGCGTCTGACAGCTGATATTTTGGACAACGACATCGCGGGCGCGCGCCGCGCGGCGGAAAAGCTGCAGGGGCAACTGGGCGATGACGAATTGAAAAAGGTATTCGCCGAAATCAACCGCCGCGACACGACCAAGCAGCTGACCGACCAAGTGCAGGCGGGCACAAAAGCGCCGGTATCCGCACCCCGCGCAGCGAAGTTCACCAAGTAATCCGCAATAATGAAACAACGAAAAAGGGCGGATCTAAATGATCCGCCCTTTTTAAATCGGTCGAGATGGTAAGCGAATTACTTCACTTTGCCTTCCGTGTACAGCTCGTGCTTTTTCTTGCGCGGGTTGTATTTCTTGCGCTTCAGCTTGTCGGTCGTGTTGCGCGAGTTTTTCTCGGTGTAATAGCAATGGTCGCGATCGGGGCTTTCCAGTTTGATCAGCGCGCGGGGGCCTTTTTTAGCCATGGTCGAATTCCTTTTGCATCATCCATCGGCGCAACGGCTGCGCCAGATTCTTATAGACGGGTGAAAATAGCCGTTTACGGGAAAGAGTCAAGATAAATAGCCCTCGGAACTCGAAAGCCGGATTCGCGGCGGTGCTGCTATGCCACATAAAACAATTTTGAGCATAACTAAATATCTGAAATATATAAATATTTACGGTCTCATTTGACGGGTAATGTTAACCGTGTAAGGATTTGTTTAACGAAACATTCGGAAAGGAATTTGATGACCGCGCGCAACAAAGTTGAAGGCTCCACCAAACCCAAACGCAGCATCAGTTCCGAATTCAATGAAGAAGCACAAAAACCAGTTTCCGCCGGGCATATCCTGCCCGCGAACGGCCGCCGCACGAAACTGAAGGGCAAACGTTTCGTCATCACCGCCGCGCAGAACAACACCGACGTCCATCCCGGTTTCCTCAAGGCGCTGGAGGCTTACTGCAAAGACAAAGACGCGCAGCTGCTCGTCAGCCGCTTCACATACAACAAGAACGCGTATGAGAAAGGCGAGCAGGGCGAGGTCTGGTACGACCCGAAACTGGTGAAATACTTCATCGAAGGCTCGCTGGAAATAACGCCCAAGATCGTGATCGGCGGCGAACTGGATATCAGCCCCACCGCCGTCAACCCTCTCTCCGGCTTCGACAACTATTTCCAGGGCGCATCCGGCATCGTGCCGCATCCCAAGGTCGCGCTGAAATCGCTGCCGGGCCTGGGCGAAGACAATGCCCGCTTCCTCTACACCACCGGCGCGATCACCCAGCGCAACTATGTGCAGAAAAAAGCGGGGCAGAAGGCGGAATTCCACCACAACTTCGGCGCGCTGCTGGTCGAGGTTGACGATAACGGCACGTTCTTCGTCCGCCAATTGGCCGCCGACAATTCCGGCGCGTTCCAGGATTTGACCGACAAATACAGGGCCGACGGAAAAATCGAGCGCAACCAGCGCGTCGAGGCGATCAACCTCGGCGATATCCATGCCGAAAAGCTCGACCCCGTGCAGCAGGGCGTCGCGTTCGGCAAGGGCGGCATCATGGAAACGCTGAACCCGAAATACCTGCTGATCCACGACGTGATCGATTTCATGGCGCGCAACCACCACAACATGAAGGACCCCTTCTTCTGGGCCGACCAGCATGTGAAGGGCAACACAGTCGAGGGCGGCATGAAACTGGTCGCCGCGTGGCTGAAGGCGGCGGAGCGCCCCGAGACGAAAAACCTGATCGTCGAAAGCAACCATGACGAAGCCTTCGTCCGCTGGCTGCGCGAGGCGGATGCAAGGTTCGACCCCGCCAACGCCCGCTTCTGGCACGAGGCTTCGGCCGAGATGCTGCGCGAGATCGAAAAGGGAAATTCCGACCCGAACATTTTCGAAACTTTCATCCGCAAATTCGCCGACCTGAAAACCACCGAATTCATGCGCGAAAGCCAGAGCATGGTGATCGCGAAGGACGATACCGGCCGCGGCATCGAGGTCGCGCTGCACGGCCATACCGGCCCCAACGGCTCGCGCGGCTCGCCCGGCGGTTACCGCGCGATGGACACCAAGGCGAATACCGGCCACACCCATTCGGCGGGCATCACCGACGGGGTTTATACGGCGGGCGTGATGGGCAAGCTGGATATGGGCTATAACAAGGGCCCGAGCTCGTGGAGCCACAGCCATATCGTGACCTACCCGAACGGCAAACGCGCCATCATCACCGTGAAAGACGGCAAATGGCACGCCGACGACAAGAAACACAAGCCGATGGAAATCAAGCCGCTGCCCGCCGCGAAGAAAGGCCCGAAGGCGGCTGCCGCGTAAAGAAATTGAGCCCGCCCTCTGCGCCGGGTTGATGCGGCGCAGAGGGTCAGGACGAACGGGCGGAGGTTGCAGAAGCGATGTTCGTATTCCGCCGCCGCCCGTTTCTCCCGACCCTCTTGAAGGATAAGGGGATGCTTCCTCCGCCAACCCACACCGGATGAAGCGACCGGTTTCACACCCGTCAGTTTTTCGCTATACTGGGGAAAACAGACGGGTGATTTCATGAATACGAAGCTTCTTTCCATTCTCATCGGCTGCCTCGCGCTGGGTGCCTGCACGATGTCGCAGCGTCATTTGTCGTCGGATTATAAAGGCTACGGTTTCAACACTGTCGAAACGCCGCGCGGCACATACAAGGTCGTCGATAACCCCGAAACCGGAAAACTGTTCGTGCTGCCCAGCACGGGGTATGTGCTGTCAAACGGCACACCGCCCGAAGCCGAAGCGCGCGCCGCCGCGATGTTCTGGCTGGATAAAACCCGCCGCCAATGCCGCATCACCGAAGGCGTGCTGTATCAGGCGCCGCATTGGGAATTCACGTATCATTGCAAGAAGTGACGTTTCTCTCCTCTCCCAAAGGAGAGGAGGGTTTTTAAACCCTGAAAAACGTATTGATCATCCGCGTCACCGGATTGTGGAAGTGCAGCGGCGATTCCGTCAGCGTCAGGCAGACGCAGCCTTCATCGCCCGCGACTGGCTGGTGCGCAAAGCGGGGATCGGTCAGGATGACGATGTCGCCTTTTTTCCACGTGCCGAATTCGTCTTCGTAACCACCGTGCAAAATCAGCGTGATTTCCGTCCCGCTGTGTGAATGCTTGGGCGTCGCAAATCCCGGCGCCATCTTCATCAGCTTCAGGAATTTCTGCACCGGCGTCGGTTCGATCACGCGCAGGTCGATGCGCATGATGCCATGCGTCGCGCGCGACCATTGCTTTTGCTTCTGCGCGCAGACGGCGGAAATCATGCCATGCACGACTTCGGGGATATGCGTGTCGGGCGATGGCGGGCAGGGCTTCGATTTATCGGCGCAGGGGCTGGCTTCGGGTGCGGGGTTCTGGATGCGCGCCATCACGCGCTCCAGGCAGCTTTGTTCCAGCTGCGCCTGCTGTTCGCAGATCATCTGCGCGCCGAAGGCTTCGTATTGCGCGATGCGGTTGCGGATCGTGTCGTTCAGCGCCATTGCCGCGTTCACCAGCAGGCTTTCATGCGGTCCCAGTTTTCCGGCCGCATGGCGCATCAGCAGCATGTCAAGCGCATGCAGGGGGTCTTTGTACATCGTGATCATGACGCGCCCCCCATCTGCAGCATCCCGCGCAGTTTATCCATCGCCAGGCGCAGGCGCGATTTCACGGTGCCGAGCGGCAGCTTGGTTTTCGTGGAAATATCGCTATGCGACATATCGTCAAAGAACGCCATGCGCAGCAGCTCCGCCTGTTCGGGCGGCAGCGTTTCCATCGCGCTGTTCAGGCGTTCGATGTCTTCCGCATCGGCGTATTCGGTATTGGTTTCGGCAACCGCGTTTTCCAGCGCAAGGCTGTCGGTGTTCACGTCCAGGTTTTTATCGCGGCGCAGCGCGTCGATGCGCTTGTTACGCGCGATCGTGAAAATCCATGTCGATGCGGCGGCTTTTTTCGGGTTGTACTGCGCGGCCTTTTCCCAGACGGTGACGAAGGTGTTCTGCACCACTTCTTCGGCGGCGGCATCGGCCATGCCGTTTTTCAGCAGCCACGATTTCACGCGGGGCGCATAGTAATTGAAAAGAGTCACGAAGGCGCTCTGGTCGCGCTCCGTCGCCACCTTTGCCAGAAGCGCGTTGAAACTGTCAGGGTCGGTCGTGCCGGAAGAAGGCATATTTTTAGCTTCTTTCAATGACATAGCCTTTTCTAAGCGAAGCCAGGGGGCTATGGCAAGAAAATCCATGACTTCAAAAATGTTTAACGCGCAGGCCAGCATCTTCTATCCAATCGTTATGGCTTATACGGTTTTTGCTTGGCTTTGGATCAATCAGGGGCTAACGTCCTAGAAAGTAAGTATATTTTCGGAGGATTTCCATGAAAAAAACCCTGTTCGCGTCGGTTTTCGCCACCATCGCCCTGTCGGCCGCAGCCGCGCTGGCGCAAGGAACCGCCGATGCCAAGCCGCTCGGCAAGTTCGGCGTGTGGGAAGCCGCATGGTTCATGGATAACGGCAACAAGGTCTGCTACATGGCCGCCAAGCCGCAATCGACCAGCAGCGATAAACCTGTAAAGGGCCGCGACGAAACCTTCCTGTTCATCACCCATTGGCCCGCGGAAGACGAAAAGAACGCCGTCACCATTCAGGCCGGCTTCACGATCAAGCCGGGCAGCAAGGCCGTCGTTACCGTCGATGGCAAGGTGTTCAACATGGCTACCGGCGGCAAGGACAAGGCGACTGCTGAATCCGACGCGCAGATGGCATGGATGGACGATCAGGGCAAGGAAGACGAACTTGCCGTCGCCATTTCAAAAGGTACGCAGCTGACCGTGCGTAACGCATCGAAGCGCGGCAACACCATCACCGACACCTACAGCCTGCAGGGATCCGGCGATGCGTACAAGGCGATCAACAAGGAATGCGGGATGTAATCATCCGGCAGCGAGAATAAAAAAACCCGGCTGTTTCCAGCCGGGTTTTTTTTGTATCAGGTCGATTGGGTCTTAGTTGACCATCGTCCAGGTGCCGTCTGCGTTCTGGCAGGCGGTGCCGACAGCGGTTTCAGCCTGGCCGCCGACGAAGATGCTCTGTTTGTATTCGCGGCAGGTGCCGTTGGTGGTCGTGCTGCGGCCTTCGCGGACCGGGGTGACGGTGCCGTAGTTGCCGCTTTCAGGGTTGTTCCAGCGGACGGTCTGGCCGATGGGCGCGGTGTAGGCGCGATCCCAAGCCTGCGAAGCCGCCGCGCGGTCAGCCGCGTCGAGCGATTTACCGATCGAAGAACCTGCGAGGCCGCCCAGAACTGCGCCGACGCCGGTTGCCCATTTCGCGCCGTTGCCTTTGCCCATTTTGGAGCCGACAACGCCGCCCAGCACCGCGCCGCCGAGTGCGCCGACCGTCTGCTTGTTGCCCATGCCCCATGCGTTCTGTTCGCCTTGGGGGGCGCAAGCGCCGAGGGAGAGGGATGCCACAAGGGCGAGGATCGCAAGTTTGGATTTCATTTCAGTGTACGCCTTTCATTAAGATGGAAACTTCGGGAGACTGCCCCAAGGGAATTGCTAAGCGGGCTCATCCGCTTTATATAACCTTCTAGCACAGAGTTAGTTCGCCGCAATATAAGATATCTTTTAGATTGCGTTACACCTGACACGGATGAAAAATGGAAATCCTGCGCGGCCAAGATCCTGTTGAATTATTTCGCGAATGGTTCACGGAAGCATCCCAGAGCGAGGTTAATGACCCCGAAGCGGTCGCGCTTGCCACGGTTTCCGCCGAAGGCCAGCCGTCGGTGCGCATGGTGCTGATGAAGGGCGTGGATGACGAAGGCTTCCGCTTCTTTACGAATCTGGAAAGTCGCAAGGGCAAGGAACTTTCACATAATCCAAAGGCGGCGATGTGCTTCCATTGGAAGTCGCTGCGCCGTCAGGTGCGGGTCGAAGGATCCGTGACGCAGGTGCCGGCCTGGGGTGTCGATGCCTATTTCAAGACGCGCCACGTTCTCAGCCGTCTTGGCGCATGGGCCAGCCGCCAGTCGCAACGCCTTGACAGCCGCACGGAACTGGAAGACCGCGTGAAGGATTTTGCCCAGAAATTCAAGGGGCAGGACATCCCCCGTCCGCCGCATTGGGGCGGCTTTATCCTGCATCCCGAAAAAATCGAATTCTGGCAGGAAGGCGAGGGCCGTCTGCATGACCGCTTCGTATTTTCGCGCAACGGCGATGCATGGGATCTGACACGGCTGAATCCGTAACGCGGGCTTGAGTTTTCGCCAAGGTTTTATAAATTATGTTCGCCGCGCCTATTGAAGGGCGGCTGTTAGAACAAGGAGCATATACATGTCCGAACAACGCGAATTTCAGGCGGAAACCAGCCGCCTTCTCGATATCGTCGCCAACGCGCTTTACACGCAGCGGGAGATTTTCCTGCGCGAGCTGATTTCAAACGCCTCCGACGCCTGCGACCGCCTGCGCTATGACGCAATCGCGAAACCCGAGCTGCTGAAGGGCGACGCGGATTTTGCGATCAACGTATCCTTCGACGCCGATGCGCGCACCGTGACCGTGACCGATAACGGCATCGGCATGACCAAGGATGACCTGATCCGCAACCTTGGCACCATCGCCCATTCCGGCACGCGCGAGCTGGTGAAAAACCTGAACGGCGACGAAAAAAATAACATGAGCCTGATCGGCCAGTTCGGCGTCGGTTTTTATTCCGTGTTCATGGTATCCGACAAAGTCACCGTCCTCAGCAAGCGCGCGGGCGAGGAACTCGCGCATGTCTGGACATCCGACGGCCGCGGCAGCTACACGATCGACGAAGCGCTGAAAGATACGCGCGGCACCGAGATCGTGATGCACATCAAGGACGAAGCATCCGAATTCCTGCTGGAAGAACGCCTGAAAGCGGTGATCAAGCGTTACAGCGACCATATCAACTTCCCGATTTACATGGGGCTGAACGACAAAAACGTGCAGGTCAATTCCGGCGCGGCGCTGTGGATGCGCGCGAAATCGGACGTTACGCCCGACCAGTACAAGGAATTCTACCGCAGCGTTTCCGACACTGTGCAGATCGACGAGCCGTGGCTGACGCTGCATTGGCGCGCCGAAGGCACGCATGAATACAATAACCTGCTGTTCATCCCCTCGATGAAGCCGTTCGACCTTTATGATCCGAAACGCCATCATGGCGTGAAGCTCTATGTGCGCCGCGTGTTCATTACGGATGGTGTCGAGGCGCTGATCCCGCCCTTCCTGCGGTTCGTCAAGGGCGTGGTGGACAGCGAAGACCTGCCGCTCAACATCAGCCGCGAATTGCTGCAGGCAAACCCGGTGGTCGCGAAAATGAGCAGCGCGATCACTCGCAAAATCCTGAGCGAGCTGGAAGAAAAAGCTAAAGCCGACATTAAAGACTACGAAAATTTCTGGAGCCTGTTCGGCCCCGTGATCAAGGAAGGCCTGTACGACGCGCATGCCCATCGCGACCAGCTGTGCCGTGTGGCGCGTTTCTATTCGTCGAAACAGTCGGGGCTAGTCTCGCTCGATGAATATATCGAACGCATGCAGGAAGGGCAGGACCAGATTTATTACATCTCCAGCCCCACGCTGGATGCCGCCCGCAATTCGCCGCAGCTGGAGGCCTTCCGCAAAAAAGGCGTCGAAGTGCTGCTGATGATCGACACCATCGACGAATTCTGGCTGCCCATCCAGGCGGAATACAAGCAGAAGAAATTCAAATCCGTCACGCGCGGCGCGTCCGACCTGTCGAAAATCAAGTCGGCGAAAAACGACGACGACAAGCCCAAGGACGAAAACGAAAAGACCGAAACCGCCGCGCTGATCACGCGGCTCAAGGAATTGCTGGTCGGCGAAGTGAACGACGTGACGCTGTCCGACCGTCTGGTCGACAGCCCCGTCTGCTTGGTCGCGCCGGAAAATTCGATCGACATGCACATGAACCGCGTGCTGAAAAAATCGCAGGCCTATGAAGACAAAATGCGCCCGATCCTTGAAATCAACGACACCCATCCGGTGATTTTGAAACTAAAGGCGTTTGTGGCGAACGACACGCATCCCGACCTCGTGCGCGAAACCGCGTTCCTGCTGCTCGATCAGGCAAGAATCGTCGAGGGAGAACCGCTGAAAAACCCGACCGATTTCGTGAAGCGCCTGAACCGCGCGATTGAAAAAGGCCTGATCTGACAAAGGGTGGAGGCGGATGACGCAAGCGGGGAGGGGCTTTCCTTTTCCGCCGGATGCTGTAACCTTGCGTCATGATCGACATTAACGCCATCCCGCCCGTGCCGCGCGCGCCCGACGATTTTGATATCGTGCAGGGCGGCGTGCAGGTAACGTTGCATCAGGGCCGCCGTCCGTATCAGGAAGACCGGCACCTTGTGCAATCCGGCCTGAACATTCCGGATGGGCGCAAATTCCTGGCCGAAACCTTTCATGCCGCCACGCAGGATACCAACAAATGCCGCTCGGGCTGCACCGGCACGGGCGTGGTGATTGCGCAGGACGGCACATTGAACGCCGCGTTTCTTGGCGACAGCCCGGTCGTCATTTTTACGCATGACCCGAAAACCGGCGATGTGACCGCGCGCAAAATCTCGCGCGACCATCACGCATCCATCGCGTCGGAAAAGGAAAAGGTCGAAGACGCAGGCGGGCAAGTGCATGCCAATGGCCGCGTCGATGGCCGTTTGATGCTGTCGCGCGCCTTCGGCGATGCGGGCATCACCGGCGTGTTGCGCGCACCCGAATTCGCACGCGCGGATTTGAAAAAAGACATCGATGCCGGCCGCGACGTTTATGTGATGGTGGGGTCGGACGGCGCGTTCGAAGGCACCCGCCACCGCGCCTATATCGCGCCGCTCAAACAGGCGATTGCGGAGGGGAAAACCGCCAGCCTGTCATCCATCTTCGCGGCCGTTGCCTATCAAAACGGCAGCACCGACAACATCACCGCCGCCATCTATAAAATCCCCGCGCAGCAAAACGGCGACCTGTTCATTGCCATCGCCGACGGCCATGGCGGCAAGGCGGCGGCGGAAAAGGTCATCGACAGGTTTGAATTACAGGCGCGGCTGCACCTGAAACCGCCCCTGTAACGCGCGTCACTTCGCGGTCGACAGCCCGAAGGGCAGGTAGGCCGGGCACCAGCGCAGCACGCCGGTCATGAACGGCACGATACCGGCGGCGCCCCACCAGCTTTGGAAGTAAAAACCCGCGACGATGATCAGCGTGCCTGCGCCGATGCGCAGCAGGCGGTCTGTATTTCCGACATTGCATTTCATGATATTTATCCTTGTGTCTGGGCTTGGCTGAACTGGTCGAAGGAACGCAGCGCGTCGGCCGCATACATCAGCGACGGGCCGCCGCCCATGTAAACAGCCATGCCCAGCGCTTCGCCGACTTCCTCGCGGCTGGCGCCCAGGCGCACCAGCGCCTTGGTGTGATAGCCAAGGCAGCCGTCGCAATGCGCGGCGACACCCAGCGTCAGCGCGATCAGCTCCTTGGTTTTTTCGTCCAGCGCCTTGGTCTGCAGCGCCGATTTCGCCATGCTGCTGAATCCCGCCATCGTGTCGGGGATCAGCTTGTGCAGTTCCTTGCTGTAAGCGCCGATGTCGGCGATGATCGATTTGTATTCCTTGGTCATGTTTTTCTCCTTTAATTATGACTGGCAGTAAATTCCGTAGAGGGTTTCGACGATTTTTTTCACGTTTTTGTCGTTGATCGAATAATAAATCACCTGCGCCTCGCGCCGTGTTTTCACGTATCCGGTTTCGCGCAGGATGCCCAGATACTGCGACACCTGCGACTGGCTGAACTGCGGCGCTTCCGATTCCACCAGCGCGCCTGCCGTCATTTCGCCGTTATGGATCAGCGCGCAGAGAATCGACAGCCGCAACGGGTGGCTCAGCACCTTCAGCACCGAAGTCGCGCTTTCCAGCCTGTCGTATTTGGTTTTCGCCTGTTTATCAGCGGGTTTGGCCATCGCCTGATTCCGTGCTTGACGTTTATATTAAAATATCTTAAATTAAGTATATATAATATAAAAACAGAACGCAAGCCTTAAAAATCAGGAGAATGAAAATGACTGCCCCTAAAACAATCGCACCCTCGGCCGTTCCCTTTGGCGCGTCCTGCCTTGTGCTGGATGTGCGCACGGGCGTGGAGCATAAGGCCGACGCGCTGGCGCAGCCGCATTTGCATGTGCCGCTGCAGGAACTGGACGCGGCGGCGTTCCTGAAAAATAATGCCATTGATCCAGCGCAGCCCGTCTATGTGCTGTGCCGCAGCGGCAAGCGCGCGACGATGGCGGCGGCATCGCTGGCGGCGGCCGGCCACCAGAACGCGCAAGTGATCGAAGGCGGCATCCTGGCCTGCGAAGCCGCCGGTATCCCGCTGAAGAAACGCGCCTGCATGACGCTGGAACGGCAGGTACGCATCGCGGCGGGGCTGCTGGTGATTTCGGGTGTCGCGCTGGGTGCCTATGTTACGCCCTATGGTTATGTGCTGTCGGCGTTGGTGGGGGCGGGGCTGGTCTTTGCGGGCGTGACCGACCGTTGCGGCCTTGCGCTGGTTCTGGCGCGCGCGCCGTGGAACCGCGACTGCAAACCCGCCTGCGGGATACCCGCCGCGCACTAATTTTTTTTTCAGGAGTGCAACATGGCATCATGCAATCTGGTCAAGGTGCAGGTTATCCGCGGCGTTATCGGCATCGCTGCGCTGACAGCGGCATATTTCGCCTATGCGTCCTTCGCGCCGCTGTCCATCCTGCTGTTGGGCGTTTCCCTGTATGCGATGAAGGGCTGCCCCGTCTGCTGGATCTTTGAAATGTGCGAAGCCGTCGATAAATCCCGCAAACCCGCAACCGATACCGGTGCGGACAATAAAGAACAGCCAAAAGGCTAACGCTTACTTCGGGGCCAACCGCACCGCGCCGTCCAGACGAATGGTTTCGCCGTTGATCATCGCGTTTTCGACCACATGCAGGGCAAGACGCGAGAATTCTTCGGGCTTGCCGAGGCGTTTGGGAAACAGGGTGGTGGCGATCAGGCTGTCCTGCACTTCCTGCGGCATGGCGGTCAGCATGGGCGTGCCGATCAGGCCGGGGGCGATGGTGACGACGCGCACGCCGAACCGCGCCAGCTCGCGCGCGGCGGGCAGGGTCATGCCGACCACGCCGCCCTTGGATGCGGAATAGGCGGCCTGTCCGATCTGGCCTTCATATGCGGCGACGGATGCCGTGTTGATGATCACGCCGCGCTCGCCGGTGTCGTTCAATACATCCAGCGTGGACATTTCCGTTGCGGCCAGACGCAGCATGTTGAACGTGCCGATCAGGTTCACCGTGATGACCTTGGTGAAGAATCCGAGGTCATGCGGGCCGTCCTTGCCCACCACGCGCGCGCCGGGCGCGATGCCCGCGCAGTTCATCAGGATGCGCACGGGGCCATGAGCCGCTTTCGCGCCGTCCAGCGCGGCTTTCGCCGACACTTCGCTGGTGACGTCGCATTCGAACGCCGCGCCGCCGATTTCCTTGGCGACCGCATCGGCATTCGCCTTGTTGATGTCGAGCACGGCGACCTTCGCGCCGGCCTTCGCCAGATGACGCGCGGTTTCTGCGCCCATGCCGGATCCGCCGCCGGTGACAACCGCGGCCATGCCTTTAATTTCCATCGAGAGGGTCCCTTCTGTTTTCATGCCGCTTCATGCGCAGCATCAGTTTTTGAAACACGTTTTGGATAAACAGCAGCTTCTGCGCCTTGAACGCCTCCAGCGCGTCCGCGCGCTCGGCCTCCGGTTTCGCGTCGATCTTCATCAAATCTTCCTGCAGCGCATGGGCCAGCTGCTGCGCCTCCGGTTCCTGCGATTTATTGTACCATTCCAGCGCGCCGTACGGGTCCTGCGCCACGCCGATGCCGCCCAGCGTGATCATGCCCATCAGCGCCTGCGCGAATGAATCGCCCTTGTCGGCTGCGCGGCGCAGCCACATCGCGCCGCGCATGGGGTCTTTGGCGACGCCTTCGCCGGTGAAATACAGGCGCGCCATGGTCAGCTGTGCCTTGGTGTCGCCGCCCTCCGCCGATTTGCGGAACCATGCGACCGCAGCAACCTGGTCTTCGGCGATGCCTTCGCCGCGCGACAGTTTACGGGCGAGGGTATATTGCGATCCCGCATCGCCCAGCGCTGCCGATGCGCGCAGCTGGTCGGTCGCCGATGCCCAATGCGTGTAATAAAACGCAGCCAGCATCAGGGCGGTCGAGATAAACAGCAATGAATACATGAAACGCAACATGCAGCCTTTATATAAGCCCCTCAAAACATAAGCAAATCATAGCGCGTTGACATAACCCGTCATTCTGCTAACCTCATAAAATCCAACAAAAAATTTATCAAGCGCGAAGGAATTCCGGCATGGCGGCTGGTCCGAAAAAACTGAAAATGGTCGAGGCCTTCGACAAGGCGGCGGGCTTCCGCTCCGCCGAACAGCAATCGGGCTATGAAAAGGTCGATGACATGCGCGTGGTGGAGCGTTATTTCCACCCCATCCTGTGGGGCCGGTTCGAAGCCGCCGTCACGACGCAGTCGGTGACCACGACGCTGTACGATTTCAAATCCTTCACCGCGCATGTCACCACCATGACGCTCGATAAAAGCTTCACGTTACAGGGCGCGCCCTCGACCACGATCATCCCGTTCCGCGATTTCGACAACAAACAGGCGATCCGCGACGCGCATCAGGCGCTGACGCAACTGGGCGGCGAACCGCCGGCGCTGGAACAATTCTCGCTGGATGATGTTTCCACCAAAATCTCCCTCTCCGCCCCAAAAACGGCGCAGTTCGGAAAGAAGCCCTAATGCCGGATTTGAAAGAAGAACTGAAATCCGTCATGCAGGATAAAACGCCCGTCAGCCGCGCCGATCCGCGCGTGGCGCACCGGTTTCTGGCGGCGCATCCGGCGATTGCTATTCTCATGGGCATCGTGATGCTGGCGGCGGCATGGGCCAGCATCGAAGGCCTGCTGCGCTGGCAACTGCCGCTGCCCCGCTATTCCTTCGCCGCGCTCGCGCTGCTGGCCGCGCTTTACTGCTTTATGCGCGCGTTCCGGCGTTCAGGCGGCGGCGTAAATTGAAATTCATTCTCCCTATAGCCTGCCTGATGCTGGCACCTGTCTATGCGGCGCAGGCGGGCTGCTTGAAATAAGCACAGCACGATAATGGTCAATTAAATATTTGATTTATTTTACTTTTATCGCGCAACTATGTTGCCATAAAACTGCTTGCGGGGAATCTGGATCGGGCATATACCTAAGGTCGCACCAAGAGCTTCTTATATAACGTGGAGGGTTTAAACCCATGAAGAAACTGAAATCTCTTGCCCTGTCTTTTGCGCTGGCTGTCGGCGGCACCGCCGGGCTTGCCACCGTTGCGAATGCGCAGACAATTGATGTCACCCAGACGCGCGGCGCGCAGACCGAACTGGTCACCAATAACTACATCGATGAAGATGTCATCGCCTCCGTTTCCCAGCTGCCGCTGTTGCGCGAAAACACGTTCTATCGCGCAGGTGTCGGCTTTATCTCGGCGCGGGTCGAGGAAACGGGCGAAAACGTCGGCGTGGAATTCCAGCTGCGCAACGGCTACAAAACGCCCGTGCGCGCCTATAACCTCGATGATCCTTTGGGACAGATGAATTTCGGCAACGCGAAAATGAATGCTTCCGCGCTGGAAAACCGCCTGGCCTTCAACGAAAACCAGACGCGCATCTACGCGCCGTATTACCCGAATTACCTGTATACGCGCCCGCTGGCACCCGTCATCCTGATCGGCCCGCTGTTCCGCCATCACAGCCACTACAACGACAATCACCGCTGGCAGCAGCCGCGCGTGATCGTGCCGCCGCCCCGCATCATCATCCGCGACCGCGACCGCCACGACGGTCATCGCGGCAACGACCACTGGGACAACCGCGGCGGCAACCGCGACCGTGGCCATGACAGGGGACCCGGCGGACATCGCCACTAAGCCCCGTTGATATTCCAAAAAAGCGCGGCGTCAGAATTTGAACGCCGCGCTTTTTTATTGTAGTTTGAAGACACACGTTTCCGTAGCTCAGCTGGATAGAGCATCAGTTTCCTAAACTGAGGGTCGCAGGTTCAAATCCCGCCGGAAACGCCATTCCACTCCCTATAAACATCATCTCTCCTGATGACGCGCCCAATACTGCGCGGTTTGGCGGGGTTTGGCGCGATAATGGGTATCGGAGGGCCTCTCTCTGCAGGTGTATTCTGGCCCGTTTTCGGGGTTTTGTAGGTTTTATCTCTCTTTGAAAATTTGGGCAGCCCATGGTTTCTAGTCAGAATGTTTTTAGTTAACCCCGGCTAGTACTGAATTTTGTCGATTCTTTAATTTTACGGCTTTTTAAAGAGTAATTTACCTGTCTGCCAAATTGAGTGTCCAAAATTGGAAATAAGTTGCTCGCCCTGTCTGAGGAACGAGTTACTTTCATTAATTCCCGCAAGCTTTAAAGCTTCGCCAATCTTGGAGCTTGTTGGATGTGCATCACCCAATCGCATGTCATAGGTGCCAACAATCGCAGAAAAAACTTTACGAGCTTTATCATCTCCCACCTTCTTGGCCAAGATATCCTGAAGAAGCCTATTCGAACCAAATTTTTCCTTTTCTGCATGAGTAGAAAGTTTACGGAGTACACGTACATCAAGCCGATCTGAGAATACGCGAATAAGTTCCTTGGCTAATCTCAACAATGCTGTCCGATCTTTACTAGCAAAGCGAGAAATGTGTTGCATTGCTGCTTCATCATCTATGTCATGAGCAAACAAAGTGACGTCAAATTCTTGACGGAAGCCTTCCTCTAGCATTCGCATATAGACGACGACCACGTCGATGAGGCCTTTCTTGATATCCGCAATCAGAGCATATAGAGCGGGACGATCCATCGATCCGCCGCTAAAACCCCCGTCATCATAATGCTTTGGAATCAATGTCCAGTTCTCATGCTTCTGGCTCTTGATATAGGCCTCACCAGCTTCACGCTGAGCGTCCAGCGAGTTGAATTCCTGTTCCAGACCCTCTTGCGTGGACTTGCGGGTGTAGATTGCGCAGCGGATGGGCTTTTTATCTTCCTTTGCCATTTGCCTGTTTCCTTAAGCCAAAAAATAGGGGACCAGACCAGTGCGCGCCGGTGATTTCCTTGGCGATGGCAGAGAGGGTTTTGTAAACCCTGCCGTCATACTGGAATTGGTTTTTGCCGAGAACGACGACATGATATTTTTTGCCGCCCCATTCACGGACAAGCTGCTGGCTGGTTTCAAAGGTGTATTTATTGAGGGGCTGCTGAACCTTGCCCTCAATCAGCCGATTGATCTGATTCTGCGCCCGGACGGACATGCCGCCATATTTCCGCTCCTGCAGAAAATAGGCGATCTGGCAGATGATAATATCATTGCTCTGTGGTCGTCGCCGTCCTTTGAAAATTGCTGCCCACAGACCCTGTAATTCGGCACTGTTCAGGTCCTTTAATGCCTCAGGATTGTCACAATACCTGACACATGGCCGAGTACTGGAACGTTGTAAGGTAAATCCCCAAAGACCATATCAGCAAGGGAGGTATCCAGCACTGACGCGTATGTTTTCTCATGGCGCGCGTCGCCACAGGCAAGTATGTGCGGGCCCATGATCCATAAGTATCCCTGTTTTGTCAGAGGTTTAGCCGGTGGGGGTAGGAGGCTATCCCCATTGCCCGCAAGCTCTATTTCCCCGATCGTAAAATCCAGTTGGCCTGTCTCGAAGCCCAGATCCGTCAGTTCGAGCCCGAAGTCCACCACGAGTGGTGCCAGATGTAACAGCTCTTCCCTCAGTGCTTCCTTGTACCAGTCCGCATTAAGCGTGAACTGGTTGTCGGCCAGGATCAGCGCCCTGATCATAGCTTCATCGAGATGGGTCACTCGAATAACGGGAGCAGAATCGACCCCGAGCAGGTTTAAAGCTTGCAGGCGGGCATTACCAAGAACTACGACGTTCTCCTGGTCGACAACCAGCGGCACGATAACGCGAGACTGCTCCATGAATTTTGCGAGGCGACGAATCTTGCTTTGAGTATGGCGCCGCACTTGACGGGGGCGGGTCCGCAGCGTGCTTGTTGACACGTAAGCCAGTGTCATTGCCGCAAATGTAGGGTTTTTAATTTCGTGTTGTAACTCAGTCATCGGCGCCTCCTTGGAGATGTACGGAAGTAGCCCCCGTATACCTTTAAGGGTATTGCCAGTTGGACAGAGCGTAAAACTAAAACGGTGGTAGACTTACAGACGTAAAACCGCTGTTAACCCTGCCTCAGAATTTTATCGGCTGGTCTTCACGGGTGATTTAGAGGCCCACTTCGTCCGATTTTTCCCGATGTAGCTTTTGATAGCGCCATCAATTGCGCCAGGACCCACTCCGGGATCGGCGATCTTGAAGACCTCTTTGACAAAGGGGAGTATGCTACCGCGTTTGGTCGAGCGAGTGATGTGTTTACCGCTACGAATATAAATCAATCCATCGAGGGCGCTGACCAACCACTCCACGTCACCAGTATCTGGGCCGGTTTTCTTTGTCCCGAGTTGGTTGCCCGCCTTTTCAATCCAGTCTATATATCGCTTTATCTGCTCTTGCATGTTATCAAGCGCGTCCAATGGTAACCGTCTTGCCGTCGGCTGCCATACCCATGGGCTATCGTTTCCTTGCGGCGAAATGGAAGTGAGCGACGGGTTGATGAGTGCAAGGGTGACATCTTCGTCGGCCTCACCAAGATCTTCCAGGAATTGATGCAGATGCCCCTTCAATTTATTAAGGATCTTATTGGTAACGGTAGGATTTGGCCTCTGAGAAAACTTTCTCTTCCAAAGCCAGTATTGCTTGATATGTGAGTCGATAACGGCCCTGTCCCCCGACTGCAGCTCTAAAAGCAGCCCCTGAAGAGTCTCCCATTGGTCATTTGTCAGTCGTTTCTGTTGCCGTGCCATGGTCATGTTTCCGAGTTAAATGCCCAATATCCTGTTCCCGGCCTGTTATGGCCCTGATGTACCCCTGCTCGGGGTAGGAAAAAGCCCTGTTATTTTTTTACCATCTTAATCAGGAGGGCCTCCATTGAGGAGAGATTTCAAGGCGCTGCATATGCTGATTTGCCAGAAGGCGGCGGACGTAATTTCTAAAAGCCCTGTTTTCCCCTGTTAAAACAGGAGAAGCTTCCCCTATCATAGAGATGGTTGTTGGGAGCGACACGCTCACCACGCCATTTTCCCGATCGCCGGTTCTCCTCTCTTGCGCGCCTGTTCCGTAATATGGCGGGTATTTTGCGCGTGGCGTCATTTTGCAACGGATTTTTAACGTACAGCTATGTAGTGTTAGTCGAGATGGTGGGAATGCTGCTTGTCATAATTTTTAGCCAGCGGCGTAGATTTTAAAGAGGGGTTCTTTCATATGGCGATTGTTCCGGTCTCCGATAGCATACCGCTGACAGGTAATGACGAAATCGACGGTGTCATTCAGGGCGGGTCATGGACCGCGACGATGGGCGAGCCGCTGGTGCTGACCTACAGCTTTTACAGCGACAGCGATTACACGGACAAGCAATGGACATCGGCGGAAAAGGCGAGCATCACCAAGGCGCTTGAAGCCTGGGCGGCGGTTGCCAATATTTCCTTCACTTATGTCGATGCAAACGGCCCCAGCTACCTGACGGCGAATGTCGATATGGCTTTCACCTGGGCGGGCGACAACGGCAACGTCATCGGCATGGCGCTGTTCCCCGACCCCAATTACGTCGATACGCAATTCCTGCCCGGCTTCCTGGAAGACCGCACCAGCTATCCGCAGCCCGAGGGCGATGTTTTCCTGTTCGATGCGAACGAAGTGTATAAAGACGGCGGTATCGGCCTTGGCAGCCTCGGCTTTGCGACCGCGCTGCATGAAATCGGCCACGCGCTGGGCATGAAGCACCCGCATGACGACGGCGGCAACGGCCGCCCGCTGCTGCCGCCCGCGCTCGACGACGGCTATGATTCCATCATGAGCTATAACGACCCCCAACTGGTCGATTTCGGCGAATATGTGTCTTTGCTGCGCGGCTCGCAAATCACGCCGATGCCGGTCGATATCCGCGCGTTCCAGCTGATGTACGGCGCGAACATGACCTACCACACCGGCAACGACACCTATTACCTGCGCTCCGACGGCATGATCCGCACCATCTGGGACGCGGGCGGCACAGACACATTTGATGCGAGCTTCGCCGAAAGCGGGTTGCAGATCGACCTGCGCGAAGGCGCGCTGACGCGTCATGGCGGCACCGAGGGGCTGTCGGCGACGGCCATCGCCTTCAACACCGTGATCGAGAACGTCTATGCCTCGGCCTATGACGACATCATTGTCGGCAACGATGCGGCCAACACCATCAACGGCCAGCGCGGCCGCGACACCATGCTGGGCGGCCTTGGCAACGACACCTATTACATCGATAACGCCGGCGATATCGTCAGCGAAAACGCGGGCGAAGGCACCGATACCATCATCAGCGCAGTCTCGTTCGATCTGCTGGCCAGCGCGGCCTTCGTTGAAAACCTGACGCTGACGGGCGCCACCGTGAACGGGTCGGGCACCGATGACGACAACACCATCACCGGCAGCGCGGGCAAGAACACGCTGACAGGATTGCTCGGCAATGACGTCCTGATCAGCGGCGGCGGCGCGGATGTGCTGATCGGCGGCGACGGCGACGATGTCTATTACATCACGGTTGCGACAACCCAAATTCTCGAAAACGCGGGCGAAGGCACCGACACCGTCAACACCACCGTCAAGCTGACGCTGGGGGCGGAGCTGGAAAACCTGATCCTTGGCGGCACGGGCGCGGTTGCGGTGACGGGCAACGCGCTTGACAACGAAATGACCGGCAACAGCGTGAAAAACACGCTGTCGGGCCTTGCGGGTAACGACACGCTTTGGGGCGGCGGCGGCAACGACCTGCTGCTGGGCGGCGATGACGACGACACGCTGGACGGCGGCGACGGTCTCGATACCATGAATGGCGGGCTGGGTGCCGATGCCATGGCGGGCGGTCTGGGCGACGACCTTTATATCGTCGATGACGCGGGCGATACCGTGACCGAAAACGGCGGCGAAGGCACCGATCATGTGCAGTCGTCGGTCACTTTCGCGCTGACCGGCGCGGCGGCGGGCGTGGAACGCCTGACGCTGACCGGCCTGCTTAACATCAACGCGACCGGCAACGCGCTCAACAACACGCTGACCGGTAACGCGGGCAGCAACACGCTGGATGGCGGCGCGGGTGCCGATACCATGCTGGGCGGCGCGGGCAACGATTTCTATGTGATGGACAGTTCATTCGATGTCATCAAGGATACCGGCGGCATCGATACCGTGCTGACCGACATCACCATCGACTTCCCTGGCTATCACTATCTTGTGCCGGGGATTGAAAACATCACGCTGACGGGCGCGGGCAACGTGAACGCGCGCGGCGGCACCGGCGCGAACGTGCTGACGGGCAACACGGGCGACAACACGCTGGACGGTTTTACCGGCAGCGACACCATGATCGGGGGGCTTGGCAACGACACATACATTGTCGATGCAGCCGGCGATATCGTTTCCGAGCTTGCGGCGGAGGGGACAGACACCGTGATTTCGACCGTCACGCATACGCTGTCGGCGAATGTCGAAAACCTGACGCTGCTCAATAACGGCAACGGCACGGGCAATGCCGACAATAACGTCATCACGGGCGGCAACGGCGCGAACACGCTGTCGGGGCTTGCAGGCGATGATACGCTGATCGGCGGCCTGGGCGGCGATACGCTGCTGGGCGGGCTTGATGACGATATCCTGATCGGCGGCGCCGGCGCGGACAAGCTGACCGGCGGCGCAGGCTCCGATACCTTCGTGTTCGACCTGTCTCCCGCGCAGGGCGGCATCGACACGATCACCGATTTCGTATCGGGCGTCGGCAACGACGTGCTGGATATCGCGGATGTGCTGGTCGGTTATACCGGCACCGTCACCGATTTCGTGCAGATCACGCAAGTGGGCGCGAACACGATCATCAAGGTGGATGCGAACGGCCTTGCGGGCGGTTCCAGCTTCGTGCAGATCGCGACGCTGACCGGCGTCAACCTCGGCACCGACGAAGCGGCGCTGGTCGCCAGCGGCAACCTGGTCGTGACGTAACTTTTCAACGGCTTCCTCAAAACCCTCTCCTGCAGCCGCAGGGGAGGGTTTTTGTTATTTGAACGCCGTTTTGGGGCTTTTGCGTTAAGAAAATAGGTTATGTATTGGTAATATTAGGAAATTCTTAGGTTTTTGGGCTTAGGCTGGGTTTTGAGTATTTCAGGGGAGCCCGATGACTGTATTTTCAGTATCCGATTTAAAGGCGCTGGTGGTCGATGACCACATGATCGTGCGCTGCGATATCGAACGGCATATCAAGACGCTCGGCATCACGCATATTGACCAGGCCGCGAATGTGGCGGAGGCGATGACGAAACTGGGCGCCGCCGATTACAACGTCGTGTTCCTCGACTGGAACATGCCCGGCCGCAGCGGGTACAACATGCTGGAACAATGCCGCGGCGAAGCCAAATACGACAACACCGCCTTTGTCATCGTGTCGGCGGAATCCGAAGACCGCTATATCATCGAGGCGCTGAAGGCGGGAGCGACGTCGTATATCGTCAAGCCCGTCTCCGAAAATATCCTGCGCGAACATGTGACGCGCGTGGTCGCCTGGATCAACGAACGCATGGAAGAAGCGCGGCAAACAGCATGACAGCTTCCGCTTCAGATACACTGGAAAGCATGAACGCCTATGTCTCCGACATCGTCGGCAAGGCGGTGACGGGCACGTTCGATACGATGTTCGGCCGTGAAATCGCACATACGGATACTGCGGCGGATATGGCGGCGCATGCGGGTGCCGCGCAGCCGCCGGCGGGCGAAATTTCCAGCCATGTCAGCCTGACGCAGGGCGCGGCGCTGAACGTGGATTTCAGTTTTCATTTTGATGCGGAATTTTTGCACCGCATCGCCGAAGAAACCTATCCGGAGCAGGCGCGCAAGATACCGATGCAGATGATCTGCGAAGACATGGCCTGCGCGATCGCCAACGTCGTGGGCAGCCGCGTCAAGGCGTTCCTGAACGGGCGTGGTTACGACCTGTCGATGGACATTCCGGCGGTCGGCCTGCTCGATGCCGCGCGCGATGCGTCGCGGGAAGAGCGCAGCGCGCTCGCCTTCCGCTGCGTGCCGGACGGGCAGGACAACGCGCTGCGCGTCAATATCCACCTGCAGGAAAAGCGCGCCGGATAATGTCGCGCCGGCGGGAAGGGAATTGATGGTCTCCGGCAAGCTCCAGAAACAGATTGCAAGGCATCTCGGCGGCGCGCCTGTTAACGACGGGCTGGCGGCGCTGCTGGCGGAGGTCGATGCGGTTTATGCGGAGAGGCAGGAGCGCGCGCAGCTGGCCGCGCGCGGCATCGATGCGGTGTCGTCCGAATTCACGCAGATCGTGGCGGAGCGCGACGCGCTGCTGCTGTCGCTGCGCAAGGTGCTGGACAGCCTCGGGCAGGCCGTCACGTTTTTCGACCGCACGGGCGTCTGTTCCGGCATTTATTCCAGCGCCTGCGCGACGCTGTTGGAAAAAGAACCGGCGGGCCTGCATGCGGGCGATGTGCTGGGCCTTGACGGCGACGGCAAAAAACGGTTTCAGGAACTCATCGAGCTTGCTTTTCACGGGCGCTCCACCATTTTTCCCTTCGATGAATTGATGCGCCTTGCGCCGAAACGCTACGCCCATTCGCAGGGCATCGCCGTGTCGCTGCAATACCGCCCCATGTATAACGCGCAGAAAAAACTCTTCGCCATCCTGATGATCGCAACCGATGTCAGCCGCGAGGAGAAGGCGCAGGAGGAAATCCGGCTCAAGGAAGCCCGCATCGCCCGCATGTTGCGCATCGCCAAGGACAAGATGGCCTTCGTGGGGTATTTGCGCAAGCTGGAAGGCGTGCTGATCGACCCCGCGATCAAGTACAGCATGGAGGATTTCGCACGCGAGGTGCATACGCTGAAGGGCATGTCGCGCTTTTTCCACCTCGACATCATGGCCGGCATCCTGCACGAGATGGAAAACGAGATGAAATCGCGCAGCGGCGTGACGGTCGATGAAATGCTGGCGATCGCGCGCGAAGTGGTCGTGGGCGTGTTCGAGGAAGCCAAGGGCTACGGCCGCGAAATCTGGGGCAATAATTTCGAGATACAGGAAGACGTCGTCATGCTGCCCGTCAGCTACGCGACGGAATTCGGGCGCGAGCTGCGGGCGCAGGGCGCGCAGGGCATCGCGTTCCGCTACTTCCAGAAAATCGTTTCCGCCCCCGTGCGCGATTTGCTGATCCCGTTCGAAACACAGCTGAATTTTTTCGCGGTCATGGCGGAAAAGCAGGTCAGCGTCACCATGCCTGCGCATGGCGAGATCCGCGTGTTCTCGCCCGTTTATAAGGAATTCTTCAGCGCGCTGGTGCATGTGGCGCGCAACATCGTCGACCACGCGGCGGAGGATGCGGAGCTGCGCGCGGCGCAGGAAAAAAGCGCGGCGCTGAACGTCTGGGTCGATGTCGCCTACGGTCCGTTCAAGCACACCATGATTTTAACGATCGCCGACGACGGCGCGGGCATCGACGACAAAAAGCTGCGCGAGAAACTGGGCGCATCGGCGGCATCCGAAAGCGACGAGGCGGTCTTGCAGCATATCTTCGACCCGCGCGTGTCGACGCGTGATGCGGTGTCCGATGAATCGGGGCGCGGCATCGGGCTGAACGCGGTGAAGGCGGTCGTTGAAAAACTGGGCGGGTCGGTGCATGTGGATTCCATGCGCGGCAAAGGCACCGCGCTCACGATCCGCCTGCCGGTCATCTGGGAGCCGAATTAACCAGTCTTTTCAGCTGCCTAAGGGATTATTAACCCTCGCTTGCTATAATATCGCCTAGGGCAACCCAGGAGTTTTTTTCATGGAAGACGATTATGGCCGCCGTCGTTCGGCCGAATTTGATTACGCATTAAATGGCGGCAAGGTCGGCGTGACAACCAAGATGCCGACCGCGATGGAAAGCGCATTGCGCGGCGCGGGTATGCACGAAACCGAAATATCCGAAGCGGCGCGCGTGATCCCGATGGGCCTGCAAAAAATGGGCGCGAACGCCCCCGAAGTCGAACAGCAGAAATTCGTCGCCATGATGATGGGCTCCTGCATCAACGGCAAGCCGGATGTGGTGGCATCGGTCACCAAACTGGCGGGCGACATTGCGCACCCGAAAACAGAAGGCCTGACGCTGCAGGCCAAGCCGATGGGATCGACCTTCGGCAGCTACAAGCCGCCGACTAATAAATTCTGATTTATTTTAGTGCGGCTTGATCTGCGCGCAAAGGCGCTTGATCTCGTTCAGGAACTTGGGGAAGTCGGAATACAGCTCCTGCTTGCCCATCAATGCGACCACTTCGTGGCGCAGCATCGGCTCCATCTTCACGAATTCCTCGGTGAAGCCCGACAGCACGGCGACCGGCACTTCGTCGAGGCCTTCGATCAGTTTTATTTCGCGGATGAAATCCTGGCCGCCTTTGTTGGGCATGCGCAGGTCGGTGATGATCAGGTCGGGCTTCAGCACCTGCGCGCTGGTGCGGATTTCCTTCAGCGCTTCGTCGCCGTCGCTGTAGATGTGCAGGATGACCGGCTGGTCGAGCATGCCGAACGCCTGTTCGATCATGATTTTATCGACATCCTGGTCCTCGATCAGCACGATGTGCAGGATGGCGTCGGCGGCTTCTTTGCTGGATGCGTTGGTCATGTAAAAAAATCCTTGGTGGCAGCTGTCCTAACAATATAGCAAAGCCGCAGGGAATGTAAAATCGTCTGGTAAAAACGCCTGACTTGCGCGCGTTATGTCAGGCGTTGGCGCAGGATATCAAGGGATTGCGCGGCAAGCGCCGAAAAAGCCGCTTCCTGCGCCGCCGCCTGATCCACATTTCCGGCATGGCACAGCGCCTCGATCTCCCGCGCGGCCGCCGACAGCTTCAGCGCGCCCAGCGCGGCCGCGTTGGATGCCAGCTTGTGCACGCAACTGCGGATTGCATCCGCGTCCTGCGCGGCAAAGGCGGCGGGAATTTCGGCGACCTTGGCCTCCAGAAAAACAAGCAGCCGTTTTGCAAAGGCGCGCGCCGGGTCGCGCCCCATCGTCTTTTCCAGCCCGTCAATGCTGGCCCATGAAATGAGGTCGTCCATATTCACGTATCCGGGTTCGGCGCCAGCTTGGCGGTGCGGAACCAGAACGCGTCGAGCGCGCCCGCGAAAACACGCATGCCCGCGGTGTCGGCGGGGATGCGCACGCAGGCGTTTGCGTGGCGCGCATGGCATTCGCGCGCCATTTCGCGCGACGGGTTTTCGCCGATCACGATGACGGGAATGGCCGCATAAGGGTTGTCCGATTTCAGCCGGTCGAGCGCCTGCACCAGTTCGTCGCCCAGCATGATCATGTCGGGGCGCAGCGCGGTTTCATACGGCTCCGCCTTGCGCAGGAACGAAAACAGGCTGGCCGTATCCCGCACATGGTACAGCGCGACCGGCGTCTGGATCGCGCGCAGCGCCAGCTGCAGGCGCAGCATCACGTCTTCCTGCGGATGCGCGATCAGGATGTTGACGGGCGCGTGGCGCATGGCGAATTTCGCGGGCATCATCGCGCGTCACCCTGCGGCAATATCGCCTGGAAAACCCAGAAATTCTCGATCGCCTGCACGAATTCCATCATTTCCGGAAAAGTCAGCGGTTTTTGCACATAGGCGTTCGCATGGCGCAGGTAACAGCTTTCGATATCACGGTCGAGCGCCGATCCCGACAGCATGATGACGGGTATATGCGCGAAAGCGGGCTCGGCGCGGATTTCCTCCAGCGTCTGCGGCCCGCCCTTGCCCAGCATGTTGATGTCGAGGAAAATAATGTCCGGCTGGCGCAATTCGTTCGACAGGTAATCGATCACGCCCTGCCCGTCGCGCACGAAATGAAGGGCGATTTTGGCGCGCGCGGTCAGGAACGCCTGTTCCATGAACAGCGCATCGGATTCCTGGTCCTCGGCATAGAGGACATGGATGGGTTCGTCGTTCGGAAGCGGCGGCGGTACTGTCATGGGGAATATTCTAACATATTTCCATTTGCGTGTTTAGGCGGTAAAGTAAAAAGGCAAGGAAGTGAAAAATGCCACATCGCCAACGCTCCCGAAATCTGGAATACACCGGCAAAGTGCTGTTGCTGGCCACGCTGTATTATGCATTTGGCAAGCCGGCCATGGAACTGGCTGCGCTGTCCACCTATGCCTCGCTGCTCTGGCCGTCGGCGGGCATCGCGCTTGGCATGCTGCTGGCCTACGGGCCGGGGCTGTGGCCGGGCATCCTGATTGCCAGCTTCCTGCTCAATTCATTCCTGCTGGATGCGGCGTGGACAGGCACCGATTTCGACGGGGTGAAAATACTGCCTGCATTGGGCGTGGGTGTCGGCGCCGCGCTGCAGGCGCTTGCCGGCTATACGCTGGTCAAGCGCTTCGCGGGTCTGCCGCTGTCGATCGACAGCCCGCGCGACGTTTTGCGTCTGATCGTGCTGGTGGGGCCTATCGCCTCGGTCATTTCGGCCACTTTCGGTGTCACATCGCTCAGCTATGCGGGCGTGATACCGCAGGGCCAGGAACTTGCCAACTGGCGCGTCTGGTGGTGCGGCGATATGCTGGGCTCGATCATTTTCATGCCGTTGTTCCTGGTGTTTTCGGGCACGCTGCCGCGCATTTTTTCAGGCCACAAAACGCAGGGCATGTTCCCGACCGTCGCTTTCGCGTCGTTGATCATCCCGCTGGTGGTCACGCTGGTGGCGTGGAAACAGCTCACCTATCACACTTTCGACAAGGCGCGCACGCAGTTTGAAAACACGGTGCTGGAAAACCAACGCGCCTTCAGTTACCGTCTCGACAGTTTCGAGCAGACGCTGCTCAGCGGCGTCGGGCTTTTTTCCGGCTCCGCCGATGTTTCGCGCGCCGAGTGGCGGGCCTTTGCAGACGCGCTCAGGGTGCAAGACAGGTTTCCCGGTGTGCGCGGTATCGGTTTTACGGCTTTTGTAAAGCCGGCGGATGTCGGCTCTTTCCTCGCCGAAACGCGCGCCGACGGGGCTCCCGATTTCAAGATTCATCCCGACGGCGGCGACGAATTCATGATCATCAAATACATGGAGCCGGAAAGCCGTAATGGGCTTGCGCTGGGCATGAACGTGGCAACGCATGAAGGCCGCCGCGCCGCGTCATGGAAAGCGGCGGAAAGCGGCGAAGCGGCGGTTACGCCGCGCGTGATGCTGGTGCAGGATCAAAAGAAAACGCCGGGCTTTGTTTTGCTGCTGCCGTTCTATCGTAACGGTGCCGTGCTCGACACCGTCGAGCAGCGCCGCGCCGCCCTGATCGGATGGATCTCGGCGCCGTTCAATAGTGAAACTTTTTTGACGGGCCTGTCGGTGGGGCAGGGGATCGATTTCGATCTTGCCGTATATGACACCAGTTCCGAAAAACCCGAAAACCTGATTTATTCAACCGCCGATATTCGCGCCAACTCCTCGTTCACGCTGCGCAAGGAAGTCGAGGTCAAGCAGCGTAAATGGCATTTTGTCTGGCGCAGCACGCCCGCCTTTGAACGTAAATCGGCCAGCAACGAGCCGTTCATCATCCTGATCTCCGGCCTGTTGTTCACGGGGCTGTTCGGCCTGCTGCTGGTCATGCTGGGCCGCCGCAACGAGACCGTCGAGCGCATGGTGGAAACGCGCACGGCGGAACTGACCGAGCGCGAGGCGAATTTGGCGCAGGTGATCGACAAGCTGACGCAGTCGAACGCCGAACTGGAACGCTTTGCCTATGTCGTGTCGCACGACATGCAGGAACCCATCCGCGCCGTCGCCAATTTTTCCAGCCTGCTGTGGCACCAGTATGAATCGAAGCTGGATCCCGCCGGGCAAAAATACCTGACGATCATCACCGACAGCGCGCGGCGGCTGCAGGCGATGGTGTCCGACCTTTTGGAATACGCCCGCGTGGGGCAGGGTGCGCGCGCGCATGAACGCATCGACACCAACCTGCTGATGCAATACGTGCTCGATAACCTGAAGGTCTCCATCGACGAACACGATGCCGTAGTCGCGTATGAAAATCTGCCGTCTTTCATGGGCTATCCCGTGCAGTTCATGAGCCTGATGCAGAACCTGATCAACAACGCGATCAAATACCAGCCCGCCGGCGCGCGGCCGCAGGTGGTCGTGACCGCGACTGATCAGGGCGACCATATCCTGTTTTCCGTGCGCGACAACGGCATCGGCATCGACCCCGCCAACGCGGAAAAGATCTTCGAACCGTTCAAGCGCCTGCACACCTATCAGGATTACAACGGTACGGGGCTGGGTCTTGCGGTTGCCCGGAAAATCGTCGATAACCACGGCGGCCGTATCTGGGTTGAATCGAAACCGGGCGCGGGCAGCACATTCTTCTTCACGGTGAAAAAATGACCGACCAGAAAATCAGCTGGGACGACTTCATGAAAGTCGGCCTTCATTTCGGCACCATCGTACGCGCCGAGGAATTCAAGGAAGCGCGCAAGCCCGCCTACAAGCTGTGGGTCGATTTCGGGCCCGAGATCGGCGTGAAGCAGTCGTCGTCGCAGATCACGAAAAAATACAACCTTGACGAACTGATCGGGCGGCAGGTGCTGTGCGTCATCAATTTCCCCGTCAAGCAGGTGGGGCCGTTTATGTCGGAATTCCTGACGACCGGCGTGGACGATGCGGAAGGCAACGTGATCCTCGTCTCGCCCGACCATAAAGTGCCCAACGGCGCGCGGCTGCTGTAACCGCGCTTTCGCCTGTATTATGGTATTATAAAATAATCGCTTTTTTCGCGCAGGGTTCGCAAATACGCCCCGTGTAAAAGTCAGAAGCAGCGGATTTCCCGGCTTCGCACGGCCCGTCAAGAGGACCGCGTAACAAGACCTCAAGGAGACTATCTATGTACAAGCAACTGGCAGTCCTGGCGGCCGTCGCCACGATCGGCCTTTCCCATGGCGCATTCGCCGCAACTCCGACCGCCGCGGTGCAAACGCACCACGCCCTCGCCAAGAAAATGGCGACGCCGGTGTCGAGCGAAGTGAAAACCGAAGCCGCCGCCGAAGCCCCCGCCGTGAAGGCCTCGACCGAAGCCGCTGCGGCGACCGACAAAACCGCCGAAGTCAAAAAAGACGCGGTGAAAACCGAAGTGAAAAAACACAAGAAGCACAAGAAAGCAAAAAAATTGAAGGCCGCAGCGGAAGCAAAAGCAAAGGCTGAAAAAGATGCAGCCGCGCCCGCAGCGACCGAAACCACGACGCCTGCCCCCGCGGCGAACTAAGCCTTCCCTGCACACACAGTAAAGGCTGTACCAAGCGTAACCCCGCCGGCTGCCCCTGGCGGGGTTACGTGTGTTTTGGGCTCAGGCGTTTTTGGCGAAGGGCGCGGGCGGGCCGTCCTGCCCGTATTGCTGCAATTCCTGCAGCAGGTTTTTCAGGCTGTATTGCGGCGCATAACCGATCAGCGCGCGCGCCGCCGTAATGTCCAGCACGCGCGGTTTGCGGGCGATATCAAGGCCGGCTGCCGCTGCGCGCGTTTCATGCTCCGCGTAATATTTGCGGAAAGTCGATCCCGCGCCGCCCGCATCCCATTGCGCCAGGTCGTCGCCGGTGTAATCATACGCGCCGTCGATGGTCAGGATGGGCGCAGGCGCGGGCAGCGGCTTGTTTTCGGCCAGATGCAAAATCGATTTCAGGGTCGCCTGCTTGACGTCGTCGATATGCACCGCGCCGCGCATGAACCACGCCGCCCAGTCTTTCCACGTTTTATACACCTGGCGGTTCCAGCTGGGGATGAAGGCGCGCGGGCGCAAAATGATGATGCGCATGCCGTGGCGGTGCGCATAGGCGCGGCACATTTCCTCCCCCAGAATTTTGGAACTGCCATAGACGGAATAGGGGTCGGAAACGCTGGTCGATGAAATGAACACGAAATTGCGCACGCCCGCAACCGCTGCCGCCTCCAGCATATTGAACGTGCCGGTCACGTTCAGGTCGTGGAAATCGTCGGGCGTCTTGGTTTTTTCCACTTCGTGGATGCCGTGCCAGGCGGCGATATGCACGGCGACATCCACGCCCGCCATCGCGCGTTTCACGGCCGCGCGGTCGATGATCGAGCCTTTAACGAAATGCGGCACGGGGCTGCGGGGCTCCGCCATGTCGATATTCACGACATCATAGGCGCGCGCCAGCAAATCCGCCGATAACAGCGTGCCAAGGTCGCCCGATCCGCCTGTGAGTAAAATGCGCATGGCGGGATTATAGGGGATAAAGGCTGTTTTGACATCACGGTTTTCCCGTGCAAATATAGCCACCATGGACAGAAATGACGAAAAACCGGTTCGGCGCAGCCGCTTCCTCAACCAGACGCTGCTGAACGACGAAGAAGTCGTGCGCAAGGGCGAATTCCATTGGACCTATACGCTGGGTGCGTGGATGCAGGCGCTGGTCTGGACGGGCGTCGGTTTCGGTGTCGCCTTTGTTCTCGCTAAATTCGGCGGCGGCCCCGGTCAGGCGGGCGCGACGCCGCAATCGAACCCCGGCGTGTTCTTCGCCCCGCTGCTGGGCATCCTCATCGGCGGCGGTGCGTTCGTCGTCAAGATGACGAAAAAATGGACGACCGAAATTTACCTGACGAACAAACGCTTCCTGTATAAATCCGGCGTGTTCTCGATCCTCGTTTATAAACTCAACATGCGCGAGATCAATTACTGCAACATCACGCAGTCGCTGGTCGGCAACCTGATGAATTACGGCCAGCTGTATATGTTCACGCATACGCTCGACGATAAAAACATCTACCTGCCCGCGATTGCCGATCCGCACGGTTTTTCGACCGATATCGAAAACCTCAAAAAGATCGCCTATTAATGCTGCCGGAATCCTTGCAGAAATGGGACGCGCTGTTCGCCGCAAAGGCGCGCGATCTGTATCCGTCATCCGATCCGTCGCATGATTTCCTGCATATCCGCCGCGTCGTGTCCGCTGCCGTAAAATTCGCGCGCGAAGAAGGCGCCGATTTGAACGTCGTGCTGCCCGCCGCCTATTTCCACGATTTCGTGAACGTCCCGAAAAACGACCCGCGCCGCGCGCAGGCCTCGACGCTGTCCGGCATCGCCGCTGTCGAATATCTGCAATCGGTGAATTATCCCGCAGAATTTTTCGACGGCATCAAGCACGCCATCACCACCCATTCCTTCAGCGCGAATATCCCCTGCGAAACGATAGAAGCAAAAGTGGTGCAGGACGCGGACAGATTGGACGGTCTGGGCGCAATCGGCATCGCGCGCTGCTTTTCCACCAGCACCATCATGGGCCGCCCGTATTACAGCGAAGACGATATGCTCGCCGAAAATCGCGCGCCCGATGATAAACTTTTTGCGATCGACCATTTCTTCGTCAAACTTTTTAAAACCGCCGAAACGCTGCAGACAAAATCGGCGCGGGACGAGGGCAAACGGCGCGTGCAATTCATGAAAGCCTATTTGCAGCAGTTAAAGTCGGAAGTTGGCGCATAAACGCAAATCGGCGTTTTTCAAGCCATTGATTTATAATCATAAATTTTTTGACCTGTGCGGAAAGACTTCTTTTTCGCGGGCTTTTCGCTGCGTCTGCGGTGCTTACGCGACACAGCATGTAAAAAAATTATCAATGAATTCAAAGAATTAAAAAACCGACATGCGCGCCCGCGCACCGAAAATATCGTTTAAAATCAACGGAGCACCCCTGCCGCAAATTCGCTTTTTCAGGGGTTTCATGTTAACATAATGTTCAAACGGGACTGGTAGAATAGCGCATAACCATGCCATTTGACTGGCATTGAAAAAAGGCGGATCGATGGCGGAAAAAAAGCAGGATCTGGTGATAGTCGGCTCAGGGCTGGCGGGCACAGTGACGCTGGTGCAGGAGCTGCTGAAGATCGCAGCGGAACCTACCATCACGCCCGACAATCCGGTCAAGATCACGCTGCTGGAGCGCAACGCGGCGCAGAAATTCGGCGGTGTCGCCTATGGCCGCACGGCGGAATTCGACCAGTTCAGATTGAACCTGTCGTCGAAACGCGCGACGCCCTTCATGGCGAACGATATTCCCGACGGCTTCCCCACCTTCCCGCAATATATCGTCGGCCTTGCGAATGACGCGCCGGATGCGGCGGAGAAAAAACGTTTCATGGGTTACCTGCTCGATCCGCCGCGCGTGCTGCTGGGCGATTACCTGTCGCACATTGTCGATCTGGCGATGGTCAAGGCGGGCGGCAAGGTGGATGTGACCACACGCATCGGCGAAGCGCTGGAGCTGGATACAAACGGCGCGCACCCGGTGCTGCATGTCAGGGAAAACGATGCGATGACGAAAATTGCGGCGGCGCAGGTGGTGCTGGCAACCGGCCAGCGCGAAATCCAGCGCCCCGATTTTGTGGCCGATATCGTGGGCAGCCCGCGTTATCTGGAAGACCCCTATGCCGCGACATCAAAAGATTTTTACGCCCAAGTAATGGATGAACAGGCGCGCCGCGAAAAATCCGGACTGCCCCCGCCGCAGGTGCTGGTGCTCGGCACCGCGCTCAGCAGCCATGACTGTGTCTTGCGCCTGCTGCATCTGGGTTTCAAGGGCAAGATCGACATGATTTCGCGCAACGGGCTGGAACATGCCGCTTACGGCGCGGTCACGCCCGAACAATACCTCGCAGGCTCGCTGATCGGCGAACCGCGGCCGGAGAAAAAAGCGGAGCTGGAAAAAACGCTGCCGCGTTTCCTGCGCGTCGTCAACGCGCAAGCCGCCAAGATCGACGCCGGAAAATCGCATGAGGATGTGGAGAACGATGTGGTCACCGCCATGCGCCGCGAATTCGGCGTGCTGATGCGCAAGGGTTACACGGCGGAGGAAGTGCTGGGATATTGGGAACGCTTCAACGCCGATATCGGCGCCGCGCTGCCCGATGACGTCTGCGGCAATATCTATAACCGCCACGCCACATGGCTCGGCACCCACCGCGTCGGCACCACGCCCGCGAATACCAAAATGATGATGGATGCGCAAAATTCGGGGCAGCTGGAAATTCTGGCGGGGTTTATCTCGACCAAGGACGGCGAAAAACTGCATGAATACAAAAACAGCATCGTCGCGCATATGTCGCTGAAGGACCGCGTGGAACGCGCCGATGGAGGCCATGAAGGCGGCGTGCCGCGCAGCTGGAGCTCGGGTTTCGAAGACGGCATGCGCGAAGAGGCGCGGAAATTCGATTTCGTCATCGCAGGATTGGGCAATACCGTGACGTATGACAAGGCGCGCGACCCCTTCTGGGCCAGCATGATTAAAAAAGGCCAGTGCCAGCCGCACCGCAAGGCCGGCGACGGCATCGAACTGGACGGCAATGATTTGACGGTGCTGGACGCAGCCGGCAAACGCATCGAAAACGTCGCGGCCTGCGGCATTCCCGCCTTTGGTGCCACCATGTATGGCCGCTTCCCGCATCCCGAGGAACCCGGCGTCTATGGCGGCCGCATCCTGCCCTTCACCGCCAACATCGTCGGCATCGCCGGCGGCGTGATCCAGATGGTGGAGGGGCTGCATGACCGGATGATGCGTGATCGCGGGCTGGTGCGGGGGATGGATGTTTCCGCACCGTCCTCATCGCCCGATTCAGTGGCGCAGATGCAGCGCGGGGAATTGGGTGCGGAATTCGGCGGGGCAGGGGCGCGCGGCGAGGAAAAAAAGGCGGTACCCGCTTCTACCAAGCCAGTCCCTTTGTCGTCGTCTGCACTAAAAGGCTAGTGATGCATTAAATGAAAACATTCATATTTTTTATTGGGGCGATTCTCTTAGCTTTAGGATTTTTTTCGCTCAAAGGTGAATTTGAGGTTTCTTGGCATCCCAAAAATGCTTCCTTTAAATTTTCTGATGACTACTCTGTCGAATTCGGGAGAATTGCAGTTGCTTTTAATGGGTTAGGAAAATGCTTATCTGCTTATTCTGGGCATACCCCTGGTTCGAATAGCCCCACCATCATTAAAGACGAAGAGTGGGAATTATTGGATTTTCGGCTGAAAAATTTCACGTCAAACTCCAATATCCCATACCAAGTATTTAATCCAGATAGCGCAAGGTTTTTGAAAGGTTGCCCGCCTTTTACAGGAGAAAAACGGGATATTTTCCTCGAACGCCTTTCAGAGTTCTCTGGTTTAAACACTGCAAACGTTTACTTCAATATCCATCGAATAGAAAAACAGTCACCCGTTACCAATGACTACTTATTGGCTAATCTTTCTGTAACTGAAAATACTTGTCAAAAATTGAAGTTTCCCGTGGTTGATTTAGAGGCTGGTGACAGTCTTCCTAGCAACAATTCTACTGTGCTAATTTCCCATTTGATTTCGAAAAGCCATGAGGATCATCTCAAAGCCCTTCATTTAGATTACAAATGTGTACGTTCTTCCGATGGCGGGATTTCGATTGTTATACCAACCGGAGCCATTCGTTCTAAGGTGAATTGAGGCCGGATCAAAAGATGCCGGAGTAATTCGATTTTTAAATAATTCAATCATCTCCGTCATCCCCGCGCAGGCGGGGATCTAATAGAGTGCAACAAGTGAAATGAAAGAAGAATCGTGCATGCCGAACTTCATTGCAGAAAGAAAACTTCTCTGCTCTGTAAAAGGTAGTGAATCAAGAAAGGAAATTATTATCCGCATTGGTGCGCCTTATCCTGTGCAAGACGGCTCAGTCAGCTTTCCTGTTGGAGAAGAAGGTTGCGCGGCGTGCCATATCGAGATTGAGGGGTTAGAAGAAACATATCCTGAAATTTATGGCGCAGATTCACTTCAAGCTATTACGTTGGCTACGAATGCAATTGAGCCTTTTCTGAGACGATTACAAAAAAGATATGATTTATTTTATTTGAACGGCGAGGCGTACTTTGACGATTGATCAAAGGTGTCGGTGTAAATTGATTTTCAAATAATCCAATGATCTTCACGTCATCCCCGCGCAGGCGGGGATCCACCAGCGGTTGCCGCGAAGGGCCGCATTTTGTCTGTTACATTCTGTTGGATCCCCGCCTGCGCGGGGATGACGAAAGTGGAGTTTACGGCTTCCGAATACGCGGTTTCGGCTTCGGGCGGGAGTTATCCGGCGACATGGGCTGGAATTTTTCCAGTTGTTCTTTCATCGCGCAGAAACCGGCGTCTTCGAAAATGAAGACGAGTTCGGCGGCGAGCGCCTGCGCGCGTTCTTTCGTATCCACGCGGCCGAGGTGGAGGTTTTTGGATAGCTCGCCTTCGAATTCCGGCTTGTCCTTGCCGTGGCGGGCGTAATAGCTGTTGAGGAGTTTGTGGAGTTCGGCGGGCGTGAGCGGCGATTGCGCATTCGCGTCGTCTTTCGATCCGGACACGAAGAACAGCACTTCCCATTTGCCGGGAGCTGTATCATCCGGCGCCTGTTCGATCGAGAAAATGCTGTAATAAGCCGTGCCTGCAACCGCCTGGTCGAACTGCGATTTCAATTTGCCCTGCTTTGCCTTGTCCGTACCCATGGCAATCACTCCGCAACAAACTATGAAAATGTGAGGGGAGTATGCGCCCCGTCACCTTGAGTCGCAAGGGGGCATGTGGGTAACTTTATTGCGATTCAAATCAGGGGGTTGCAGCGCGTTGTGCAGGTGCTTTGGGCGCGTAGCGCTGGTAATCGCCATCCATCGGCTTGATGCCTTCCTGCTGGAAAATATGGACGATTTCGGAGGCGAGGTCTTTCGCTCGCTCCGGCGCGGTGAATAAGGTGTAGCGCGTTTTTTCGTGCTCGATCTCCGGCATATGTTCGGGCGGCAGGTGCGCGCGCAGCATGGTTTCCAGCTTGGTCGGGCTGACGGGGGACATCGACATGGTGTTGGTGAATGATCCGGTCAGGAAGAACGAGACTTCCCATTTGCCGTCGCCCTCCAGCCCTTCGCCCACGCTGATCATGCGGTAATGCGAAGGTTTTGTGCTGGGCACAGTCTCGCGGCGTTCGAAAAGTTTGCCGGTCAGGTCGGTCAGTTTTTTCAGTTTTTCCAGCATGGCAAAACCCTCTGCTTCTGCGCCCATTATAGGGCGATATTCTGAAAATTAGGTAAATGCAGGAAAAACCTATTTAAATCAAACCCCTATATCGCAAAATTCCTTGATTGCCCGTGGGCGCGGTCATATATAATCGAAAACAGAAAAGGATGTTCCCATGGGTAAATTCTTGCGGTTTCTGGTGCTGGCGGTGATCGGTTTCATGCTGGGCGCGGGGGCGGCGTATTTCAGCAACCACCGGGGCGCGCCGCAGCCGGTTGTGGCGGGCGGCAAACCCAGGCCGGCCTTTGATGTGGTCGGCAAGAACGGGCGGCTGGCGATCGTGAAGCCCGGCACCGGCAACGGCACCGAAGATCCGTCGGCGGGCGGCGATGACGATATCGCGGCCACCGCCGCCGCGAAAGCCGAAGCGGATGCCAAGCCGCATCCCGTGACCGAGCTGGAACAGACGATGACGACGCAGGCCGCCGAAGGCGTGTCGCCCGCGCTGCTGCAAAAACAGGCCTTCCTGCGCGCACATTCGCAGCCCAGCATCGGCATGTATGTGGCGGGCACGTTCGAACTGAAGGACACCGACGGAAAAACGGTCACCGAAAAATCGTTCCCCGATAAATACCTGCTGATCTATTTCGGGTTCAGCAAATGCCCCGATATCTGCCCCGTGACGCTGGAAAAAATGGGCAAGGTGATCGAAAAACTGGGCGACCTTGGCGCGCGCGTGCAGCCGATATTTATCACCGTCGATCCGAAACGCGATACGCAGGATGTGCTGAAGGCCTATGCCGAAAAACTCGCCCCCGGTTTCGTGCTGCTGACCGGCAGCGAAGAACAGGTGAAAAAGGCCGAAGAAGCGTTCAAGGTGCAGGTCGAAATGCTGCCCGGCACATCCGGCAAAGACGACGATTACATCGTCAACCATTCCGCGCTCGTCTATTTCATGTCGCCCGGCAACAAGCTGGAAGAAATCATCCGGCTGGAACAAAGCACCGACAAGGCGTTCGGCAAGCTGCAGCCCTATCTGCTGGGCACGGCGCAGAAGAAAAACTAATCTTCAGCAGTCACGGCGAAAGCAGGGGCGCGGATCGGATATCTGTTCGCGGATATCGTTGAAAAAAGAAAGCGGCGTGATTTATGGATGAATTAGGTACGTGTCCCCGGATATCCCAGTCTTGCCATGACGGGAATATAATCGGAACAATGATAATCGGTCAATTAAGTATAGTGTCCCCAGATATCCCATCCATTTTTAGAATCTCCCAATCGAAAACGCTGTGGCTTGTAAATACAACCCCGTAGGATCATCACGCGGCCCTTTTGGACCTCCTGTTACAGTTCCTCGCGCGTAAAATTTTTGGGGTAACCATGGCAACCACTTTTCAATCCCCCACGTGATGGGATCATTGGTCATTTCAACTGTGACTTCATGAATATTGACATCGGAACCAAAAGTTTTTTCCATCTCACGGTAGTTTACTCCGCGAGCAGTAGTCGGATCATTTAAATTAGAAAATGTAACCAGTGGAGCATATTCAGGGTATTTTCCGGGTTCAAGAACCACTTTCCCAGAGTTAGGGATATTGCTGGGATCAAAGGCAGACACTCCGTCTTTTCTAAATATTTTCAAAAGAATATTTGAGCAGTCGTCACCTGCAGTCATTGCGAATAGTACTCCTCGCGGCGCAAGGTCGATAACGACTGCTTCTCCTCGACACTTAATGCTGATGCCAGAACCTGCACCTCCTCGAGTAGGTCCGCTGTATATGACTTCACGCACAGTCGAACCGGATTTTAGCCCCTCGGGAGTATTTACGCTTACAGTAATTCGATATCGCCATGTTTTCACATCTGCACTCGAGGCATCTGTCGGCAGATACATGCTATAAAATCCGCCCAAAAAAATACAAGCGAGGACCATAAGCAACAGTGTTTGAAAAAGATCTGGTTTATTCATGAAGCTCTCGTAAGCAGGATATCTTTGATAGATTTTTATCGATTATCTACGCTTTTTCTGGATATCTGGGGATATCTGGGGACACACACCTATATCGCCAATTATCTAAATTTCCTCAGGCCGCTTCACTTTTCAATTTTCTTCCGGGCTTTTGACGGGCAAGCGGCCTGCCCAAATGTTCTTCCAGTTTTTTTATGAATGACGAGGACCCAAGCGGCCGCCCTGTGCGCTCGCCTGCGCGAATTTCTTCGTATTCTTCGTGGCTGCACGCCTCGGCCAAAAATGCCTGCCAGTCAGGCACAAATGATTCCAGCGCGTTGATGTCGACCAAACCATCTGCAGCAAGGCCAAGATGAGCGCGCGCGCTTGACCAGCGCCACTGTTCGGGCTTGGTCACGAGGCGCGCGCGAACAGGGTTCATCTCGACGTATCGCGCACAGGCCAGCAGATATTTTTCATCCATCGGGAAAGATGAAAAACGGCCCTGCCACAAATAGCCGCGCCAGCCTTCGCGGAAATTGATATGGCGCGTGTACTGGCGATGCGTTGCCTTCAGCGCATCACGCAAGCCGTTCTGCGTGGTCGGCACCAGCACAAGATGTACATGATTGGGCATCAGGCAATATGCCCATACTTTTACGCCCGCATTTTCGCAGCACTCGGCGAGCAGTAATTTGTATGCTTCGTAATCTTCATCGCAAAAGAAAACCTGTTGCCGCCGGTTCCCCCGCTGCGTCACATGATGCGGCATATCCACCGCGACTACTCTTGCTTTTCTTGCCATGCGGGGAGTATAAATGAATAATGATAATCGTTCAATATAGGTGTGTGTCCCCAGATATTCAATCACTTGGCCCGAACAATTATGTGGATCTTGGTGCAACGCTAAGGGGTATAATGGCAGAAAATTCTTCGATCGACTTATACGGGTGCAATGTCGATGGTGATACGACGCCATCTCCCTTTTCGAAATCTCCGCAAAATTATTCTCCAAGGCCATTAATGAGCTATTCGCCTAATCTTACATCCGCTCTAAGCACAGTTGTACCAAATGTTCTTGTGTCTGGATCCCCATATAAAACACTTCGGTATCTTGATACGACACAGGTTAGTAGTCCATTCGGTCGTAATATTTATATGAACGGCGTTCCTGTACAATACTTAATTCAATAAATGAAGTCGCTAATAAGGTGTCACAACTTGGATGCTAACATGAAGTTTATCATAACATTATGCCTGCTGCTGTTTGGGTTTAGCGGACAATGTTTTGCCGACAACTTTGAAAAAGGCAATACTGCATACACTCACAAAAACTATGAAATGGCCTACAAATTATTATTGCCATTAGCTGATGCTGGAAATGCAAATGCTCAAGTCATTATAGGTAAAATTTATAGCAACTGTTTATCCGTCGAATGCGATAACATGAAGGCGATAAAATACTGGGCTTTAGCCTCAGAAAATGGAAACGCCCGAGCAGCAAAAGAAATTGCTGAGATGTATAAGTCAGGCATTGCAGAGGGGAAACAAAATGAGGCTGCTGCCACACGCTGGTTTAGGAAAGCTGCCGAGCTATATCGAGTTCAAGCAGAGCTTGGAGTAGCGGACTCAGAATTTTCTTTAGGGTTATTATACGGCCAAGGTAATGGCGTTTCTCAAAATAGAGATAAACAATTGGAGTGGTTCAGAAAAGCAGTTGAGCACGGTGACGTTAGTGCAGCTTTTGCACTTGGCTTATACTATCAGACACCTGGATTTTTTGGCATAGGGGTGGATATAGAAGAATCAAATCGATGGTACAAAAAAGGAATAGATCATGCTAGAAAATATGTACAAGCGGGCGATTGGAATATGGCGTCTGCTTTGAGTACAAGCTATATGCAGGGAGTCGGGGGACTCGAACAAAGCGTTGAGAAGGCTTATTTCTGGGCTAAAATAGCAGAAGCTTACGGTGATTATATTGCTGAAATCCAAGCCCGCACTGTCGCCCAAAAGATTCCCGCCACTAAAAAATCTGAACTAGATAAGCTTGTAGCAGAATGGAAAAATAAGCACCCTTATGTTCCACGTAAACAAACTAATTTCTGGCCGATGCCGTGACTTGTGAATGATCTTCGTACTATTTTGACGGGAATAAATTTCTTTGTGAGCGGCCATGAGGCTACGTAATCAGCAAACAATATTGGGGGCTATATGCAAAAAATTAAATCTCTTTTAGTGTTAACTGTTGCGATCTGCATAATTTCGGCCCCTGCATATGCTGCTACTAAAGAGCCTATTGAGACTAAAAAGTTCACCCCCGCAGGCGAGCCACAATTCAAAAAAATCACCGAACGCGCCAGCGTTGCGGAAGAGCAGAACCGAAAGGTTCTGTCCGCCTTGGGGGGGCACTTGGAATTTCACTGCCGCCCTTTATGCGGAGTCCAGCGTCGAACCCTTCCGCACCGAAGGCACGATTACGAATGAACTGGTGGATGATCGTTTCCTGACCAGTAGCGCCAATGGCAGTCTGAATGTTGCAGGCCATGATGCGCCGATGAAGGCGCAAGGCTTGATGAGTTACGATATATCTAAAAAGGCATTTACGTCCGTCTGGGTCGATACGCTCAACACGGGCCTGATGGTCGGCACCGGCAAATATGATGAGAAAGAAAAAATCCTCACCGAAACCGGTCGCTTTACTGACCCTGTGGATGGCGCTGAAAAAGCATTCCGCTCCGAAACCCGATTCATTGACGAAGCAAACTATAAACGCACCATCTTCGTCACCGGCAAGTCGGGCAAGGAAACCAAACTGCTAGAATTCGATTACATTAAGAAAATGTAGTTGATATTAACTACCTCAGAAACCCAAACCTGAAATAAACAAAACAAGCTGACGGGCGAATGCGCCAATTTTGGCGCAGCGCGCTTTATTCGCAAGGGCTCACGGAGCCAGCTTGCGCCGTCTCCGCCCGTTCGGGTGCCAATCGCTTTCGCAAAAATAATACGGACATAAAAACCGGTTGCTAGGGGCTGTTGCCCCCGCGCCCGCAAGGGTCTTGCGATGAACGTCGCAGGCCGTATCCCCATGCTTCCGCGCGCTCCCAAGCGAGCGGCTTGTGCAGCATGGGTGATACCCCTCGGCCTGCACCGCCCTTGCGGTTGCTACCCCATCCTCGCCGGAAGGCAGAAGTGCATATGCGAGACGCAAGCGCACTTTTAACCCAAGGAAAGAGGATCAAGAAAATGACACAAGCACAAACCCACAATCTGGAATGGAACGGCATCACTTTGGAAATCAAAGTACAGGCCGACCAGCTTTCCAGCCGCATCACCGGCGAAGAACATGCCACCATCGAAGTCAAAGCCTTGAACCCCGGATATCTGGGGACACTATACTTAATTGTCGATTATCAAATTCTGAATTCCGGGGACACGTACCTAATTAGCACAGGAATTCCCACGCGCGCCTTGTCGGTGGGAGTTCGTCCCACGGTACAACTTTATGGATACTAAAAAAAAGAATTGTCGCGCCATGGCACGGTGGATATCCGTGCTATGCATGATGCACACCCCCGCATAGTGGCCTGCTTTCAAAGCGGTTTCGGAATTATTTTCTATAATAACCGCAAAGCTGCGGAAATGCCTGAATTTCGGCAGGATTCAGTTTGCATCCAAAATCAGACTCATGCTAAAACCGCCTCGAATTCGCGGTGCATAAGAGCCGTGTATTATAAAGACAGAGGGGGCGCTTCACTTGGCAGGCAAAACGGGAAATCAGGCGATCGCACGACGCTACGCCACCGCGTTTTTTGAACTGGCATCCGAACAGTCGCAAATCGATGTGATCGCGGGTGACCTTTCCACCATCGAAGCGCTGCTGGCATCCGGCGGCGACATGGACCGCTTCATCCACAACACCACGCTGCGCCGCGCCGACCAGGTGAAGGCGCTCTCCGCTTTGGCCGCGCAGTTCAAGCTGTCGAAGCTCAGCGAAAAGCTGCTGGGCGTTGTCGCGCAAAACCGCCGCCTGCCGGATCTGGCGGGCATCGTTTCGGCGGCGCAGGAACTGATCGCGGAACATCGCGGCGAAGTGACCGCCGAAGTGACCGCGGCGCAGGCGCTGGATCAATCGCAGATCGAGGCGATTGCGTCGAACCTGAAAAAAGTTTTGGGCAAAAACGTGCAGGTCAACCTGCATGTGGATGCCGCCATCATGGGCGGGCTGATCGTCAAGGTCGGGTCGCGCCTGATCGACAGTTCCGTCAAGACCAAGCTGGAGCGCCTGCATCGTGCGCTCAAATCCAACAACGAATCTTCAGACAAAGCCAAAATGAAAGAGGTTGCATAAGCCATGGAAATCCGCGCAGCAGAAATTTCCTCCATCCTGAAAAACCAGATCGAAAAATTCGGCGCACAGGCCGATGTGGCCGAAGTCGGCCAGGTCGTTTCCGTCGGTGACGGCGTCGCCCGCGTGTTCGGCCTCGACAAGGTGAAGATGGGCGAACTCGTCGAGTTCTCCAACGGCGTAAAGGGCATGGCTCTCAACCTTGAATCCGACAACGTCGGCGTGGTCATCTTCGGCGAAGACCGCGACATCAAGGAAGGCGACACCGTCCGTCAGACCGGCGAAATCGTGTCCGTCCCGGTCGGCAAGGAACTGCTCGGCCGCGTGGTCGATGCGCTCGGCAACCCCATCGACGGCAAAGGCCCGCTGAAGGCAAAAGAAACCCGCCGCGTCGACGTGAAGGCCCCCGGCATCATCGCGCGTAAATCGGTGCATGAGCCCATGCAGACCGGCCTCAAGGCGCTCGACGCCCTCGTGCCGATCGGCCGCGGCCAGCGCGAGCTGATCATCGGCGACCGCCAGACCGGCAAGACCGCGATTGCGCTCGACACCATCCTGAACCAGAAAGAAATCAACAAGGGCACCGACGAGAAGAAAAAGCTGTATTGCATCTACGTCGCCGTCGGCCAGAAACGCTCGACCGTCGCGCAGCTTGTGAAATCGCTGGAAGACAACGGCGCGATGGAATATTCCATCGTCGTCGCATCGACCGCGTCGGAACCCGCACCGCTCCAGTACCTCGCACCCTACACCGGCTGCACAATGGGCGAATATTTCCGCGACAACGGCATGCACGCCCTGCTGGTGTACGATGACCTGTCGAAACAGGCCGTCGCTTATCGCCAGATGTCGCTGCTGCTGCGCCGCCCGCCGGGCCGCGAAGCGTATCCCGGCGACGTGTTCTATCTCCACTCGCGCCTGCTGGAACGCGCGGCGAAACTGTCCGACGACCTCGGCGCTGGTTCGCTGACCGCGCTGCCCGTCATTGAAACGCAGGCGGGCGACGTTTCGGCGTACATCCCGACCAACGTGATTTCGATCACCGACGGCCAGATCTTCCTTGAAACCTCGCTGTTCTACAAAGGCGTGCGCCCGGCGATTTCCGTCGGTCTGTCCGTCTCCCGCGTCGGTTCCGCCGCGCAGACGAAAGCGATGAAACAGGTCGCCGGCACGATCAAGCTTGAACTCGCGCAGTACCGCGAGATGGAAGCCTTCGCACAGTTCGCGTCGGACCTCGAAGCTTCGACCCAGAAACTGCTCGCCCGCGGCGCGCGCCTGACGGAGCTGCTGAAGCAGCCCCAGTACAGCCCGCTGTCGATGGAAGAACAGGTGGCGGTGATCTTCGCGGGCGTGAACGGTTATCTTGACGGCGTCGCCGTGAAGGACGTGACCGCGTTCGAAGCGCAATACCTGCAGGCGCTGCGTTCCGCAGGCGCAGGCTTGCTGAAAACCATCCGCGAAGAACAGAAAATCTCGGACGACACGAAAGCGGCGCTGCAGAAATTCGCAGGCGATTTCGTCGCGACCTTCACCGCAGGCAAAAAAGCAGCGTAACGCAAAAGGTTTAACCGATGCCGAGCTTAAAGGACTTCAGGACCAGGATCGCGAGCGTGAAATCCACGCGCAAGATCACGTCGGCCATGAAAATGGTCGCGGCCTCCAAATTGCGCCGCGCCCAGATGCAGGCCGAAGCCAGCCGCCCCTATGCCAAGAAGATGGCTGAAATGCTGTCGCGTCTTGTTTCGAACGTGACCGTCAATTCGCAAAGCCCCTTCCTGCTGGGCGGCACCGGCCGCGACCAGAATTATCTGGTCGTCGTCGTGACGTCCGACCGCGGTCTGGCGGGCGGCTTCAACGCCTTCGTCACCCGCCTTGCGCGTCAGCGCATCCGCCAGCTGGTCGATCAGGGCAAGACGGTGAAAATCGTGACCGTCGGCCGCAAGGGGCGTGAATCGCTCCGTCGCGACCATCCTGAAAAAATCGTGCAGAGCTTTGAAGGCATCGGCCGCAAGCGCCTTGCCTTCAGCGAAACCACCCAGATCACCGACATGATTCTGGACCTCGGCCTGCGCGGCGAATTCGATGTCTGCGAAGTCATTTACAACCAGTTCCGCTCCGTCGTGAAGCAGGAACCGACCGTGCAGCAGATCATCCCGCTGCCGCTGAACGCGCCTGCGAAAACCGAAGAAGCGGCCGGCCTGAAAGCCATCTATGAATTCGAGCCGGACGAGGAAGAACTTCTCGCCACGCTGCTGCCTCGCAACCTGTCGATCCAGATCTTCAAGACGCTGCTGGATTCGGCGGCGGGCGAACAGGCGGCGCGTATGCAGGCGATGGACAACGCGACGCGCAACGCGGGCGACATGATCGCCAAGCTGACGCTGCGCTATAACCGCGCGCGCCAGGCCTACATCACAAAAGAACTCATCGAGATCATTTCCGGCGCAGAAGCCGTTTAATAGGGACAAGGAGAATTACCATGAAAATCGCAGCAAACAACAAAAGCACCGGCCGCGTCACGCAGGTCCTGGGCGCAGTCGTGGACGTGCAGTTCGACGGCGCGCTGCCCCCCATCATGGGCGCGCTGACCCTCGACAACGACGGCAAGAAACTGGTGCTTGAAGTCGCCCAGCACCTTGGCGAAAACTCCGTCCGCACGATTGCGATGGACTCGACCGAAGGTCTCGTGCGCGGTCAGGCCGTGACCGACACCGGCGCGCCGATTTCCGTTCCCGTCGGCCCGGAAACGCTCGGCCGCATCATCAACGTCATCGGCGAGCCGATCGACGAACGCGGCCCCGTGAACGCGAAAACCCATTTCCCCATTCACCGCAAGGCGCCGGAATTCGTCGACCAGTCGACCGAAACCCAGATCCTTGTCACCGGCATTAAAGTTGTCGACCTGATGGCGCCCTATGCCAAAGGCGGTAAAATCGGCCTGTTCGGCGGCGCCGGCGTCGGCAAAACCGTCACCATCATGGAATTGATCAACAACGTCGCGATGAACCACGGCGGCGTGTCGGTCTTCGCCGGCGTGGGCGAGCGTACCCGCGAAGGTAACGACCTGTACCACGAAATGATCGAAGGCGGCGTCATCAAGCTGGACGGCGCTGGATCGAAAGTGGCGCTGGTGTACGGCCAGATGAACGAACCCCCCGGCGCGCGCGCACGCGTGGGCCTGACCGGTCTCACCCTCGCTGAATATTTCCGCGACGAAGAAGGCCAGGACGTTCTGTTCTTCGTCGATAACATCTTCCGCTTCACGCAGGCGGGTGCGGAAGTGTCCGCGCTCCTCGGCCGTATTCCTTCGGCGGTCGGTTACCAGCCGACGCTCGCAACCGATATGGGCGCGCTGCAAGAACGCATCACCTCGACCAACAAAGGCTCGATCACCTCGGTCCAGGCGATTTACGTCCCTGCCGACGACCTGACCGACCCCGCGCCCGCGACCTCCTTCTCGCACCTTGACGCAACGACGGTCCTGAGCCGCCAGATCGCGGAACTGGGCATTTATCCTGCGGTCGATCCGCTGGATTCCACCTCGCGCATCCTCGACCCGCGCGTGGTCGGCGAAGAACACTACAACGTCGCCCGCGCCGTGCAGAAAACCCTGCAGTCCTACAAGGCGCTGCAGGACATCATCGCGATCCTCGGCATGGATGAATTGTCGGAAGAAGACAAACTCACCGTCGCCCGCGCGCGCAAGATCCAGCGCTTCCTGTCGCAGCCCTTCCACGTGGCCGAAATCTTCACCGGTACCCCCGGCGTGTTCGTCCAGCTGGAAGACACCATCAAGGCGTTCAAAGGCATTGTGAACGGCGATTACGACGACCTGCCCGAAGCCGCCTTCTACATGGTCGGCACGATCGAGGAAGCCGTCGAAAAAGCCAAGAAAATGGCGAAAGCAGCGGCGTAACCGTAACGCGGGGAATTTGACATGGCAGACGCAATCACCAACGCCGGCACCTTCCAGTTCGAGCTTGTCTCGCCCGAACGCGTCCTCGTTTCCGAAGAAGCGAAGATGGTGGTCGTGCCGGGTGCGGGCGGTGACTTCGGCGTGCTGCCGAAACATTCCCCGCTTTTGTCCTCCATCCGTCCCGGCGTCGTGACGGTCACGGCGGCGGACGGTGCCGTGCGCAAAATCTTCGTCGCCGGCGGTTTCGCCGACGTCAACCCCGACATCTGCTCGGTGCTGGCGGAAGAGGCTGTTGCGGTGGAAGAGCTCGACCGCGCCGCGCTCGAAGCGTCTCTGAAAACGCTGGAAGACGACGCGGCCTTTGCGAAAGAAGACGCAATCAAGCTGGCATCGGTTCAGCGCCAGATCGACGTGACCAAGGCCAAACTGCAGGCTGCGGCTTAAGGCTTATCCGGATTTTTCGGCTTAAACACCGCCGGCATGGGCGATGCTACCGCGCGCGTGGTGGCAAGGCAGATTTCCTTCGCATCCCGCCATTCATTCAACCGCTGTTCGCGCGCGTCGCGTTCGGCTTGCGCCGCCGCGCGCTCCGCGGGTGTCATGCGGTATTCGGCGATCTGGTCATCGGTCAGTTTTTCCAGCGCGACCGGTGTCCCGAAACGCGATTCCAGATGTTCCCGTTTCAGGGTGTCCAGAAGCCGGTCGCCGCCCGTCACGATGACGACCGTGTTTTCGCGTTCGATGGCGCCCGCGATGCTGGCGGCAAGGCGCGCCTGCGAAATGGTGCTGGCCTCGTCCAGTTTTTCGATGATCAATATGCTGTCTTCCGCCTCGACGAACAGGTTTACCGCGGCGAAGGCATCGTTATCGTCAAGCTTGCGCGCGTCGCGCAAGATGATCGTATCGCTGACTCCCTTGGCCTTCAATGCTTCGGCATATTCGATTGCCATCGTCGTCTTGCCGGAAGGCGAGGGGCCGGTGATCGCCTGGCTGGTGCCGCGCTTGTCAAAAGCATCGGCGATATCGACGGCGCGTTGTAATTCGGGTGTCAGCGTCATCGCGCCCCCTCCGGCTTGCGAAAGCGGGCAGTTTTTGGGGCGGCATAAGATTTTCCGGGCAGCAGGTCTTCGTTCTTCGCCGCCTTCCATTCGGCCACACGCTGCGCGCGCCTTTCCTGCGCGATGCGTTCACGCTCGGCGGCTTCGCGTGCGGTACGGCGTGCATCGTTAAAGGCATTCATTTCAAGACGTGTCAGCTGGCGGTCGAGAATGACGGGTTTGTTCATGCGCCTTGATAAGCCAGGTTCCATTTCCATGTCATTTTCCAGCGACAGCGCGCCGGTGATAATCACCAGCGTGTCGCCATCCGCTATCGCCCGCACGGCCTGCGCCAATACTTCGCGGCGCCGGCTGCTGTCGGCCTTTTCCAGTTCGTCGATCACCAGCGTGCCGCCCTTTGCGGTCGCGAATATGTGTTCTGCGTCGCCGACGAATTTTAGCATGCTGATGTCCAGTTCAGACACCTTTCCGCCGATGCCTTTCGCCGCCAGCGCTTCGGCATAGGCGCGCGCCTGCGTGGTCTTGCCCGACGGGGCGGGCCCCAAAATCATCTGGTGCAGGCCGCGCATGTCGCCTTTCTGCGCATTGTCCACCGCTGCCTGCAATTCGGGAACAAGCGTCATTTATGCGGCCCCCGGTTTTGTGAAGCGCGCGGTTTGCGGCGCGGCGTGGCGTTCTTTCGGGCGCAGGTCTTCGTCGCGGGCGGTTTTCCATTCCGCGATCCGCCTGCGGCGCAATTCGCCCGCGGACTTATCGGCCTTATAGGCAGCGATTTCATCGGGGGTGAAGGTATGCGAAAGATTGATGGTTGTGCGCAGGCGTTTGCCAAGCTCCGGCATTTCGCGCAAGGCTGCGGCAAGGTCGCGTGGGCCGGATGTGAACACAATCGTCGTCAGCCGTTTGTCCATCGCGCCGATCACGCGGTCATGCAGGACTTTCTGTGCGGAGCTGAGCGTGCCGCCCGTGGCTTTCAAGTCCTCCACAATCAGCACACCGCCCAAGGCATCGAGCAGTGTGCTGACGACCAGCGGCGTGTCGGTGAGGCCGGCGAATGAAATCGTTGCGAAATTTTTCCGGTCCATGGTCTGGTTGCCAAAGCCGCGCGTGACGATTTCCGCCGCATAGTCCTGCGCCTGAGTCGTGCGGCCCGATCCCGCAGGGCCGACGATAAACTGGTGCAGAGGCGTTGCGCTGTCGGCGGCTGCCTTGTCGAGTGTTTCTGTCAGCTTTTCGTGCAGTAGCAAAACATCCTCATATATGATGAAGGTATTTTTACAGAAAAACCTTAAATAAAGGTTAGGTGATTGAAAGTAAAGGAAAAACCTACCATCCCTTTCACTCTGGCGCAGATAGGACTATCTTATCGGGTATCAATTTGAAGGAGAGACCGATATGCCCGGCGCAGCAGTACAGATCATCGATGTGGTGGCCCAGTTGAACCTGAAGGATGCCAAGCTTTTCAAGCAGCTCGGCTATATCGACGGCGCATGGGTCGGCGCGGAGGGCGGCCGCATGCTGGAGGTGAACAACCCCGCAACCGGCGACATCATCGGCACCATTCCGAATATGGGCGCAGCGGAAACGAAAAAAGCCATCGAGGCGGCATCGAAAGCGCTCGAGGGCTGGAAGACAATGCTGGCATCCGACCGCGCGAAGATCCTGAAAAAATGGGCCGACCTGCAACTCGAAAATATCGACGACCTGTGCAAGATTTTGACGACCGAACAAGGCAAGCCTCTCGCGCAGGCAAGGGCGGAAATCCAGAGCGGCATCGATTACGTGGTCTGGATGGCCGAAGAAGGCCGCCGTGTCTATGGCGACGTGATCCCGACGCATAACAAAACCCACCGTCTTGTGACCTTGAAACAGCCGGTCGGCGTTTGCGCGATGATCACGCCGTGGAATTTCCCGTCGTCGATGATCACGCGCAAGACGGGGCCTGCGCTGGCTGCCGGCTGCACGGTCGTCATGAAGCCGTCCGAATTCACGCCGTTCTCCGCGCTTGCGCTTGCGGAACTGGCGGAGCGCGCGGGCATCCCGAAAGGTGTCCTGAACATCGTGATCGGCGAGGCGCAGCCGATCGGCAAGGAAATGACCGACAGCCCGATCGTCAAAAAACTCAGCTTCACCGGCTCGACCGCGGTCGGCAAAATCCTGCTCACGCAATGTGCGGGCAGCGTGAAGAAAGTGTCGATGGAACTGGGCGGCAACGCGCCGTTCATCGTGTTCGACGATGCCGATGTGGATGCGGCGGTGGCGGGCGCGATTGCCTCGAAATTCCGCAATGCGGGGCAAACCTGCGTCTGTGCGAACCGTATTTTCGTGCAGGAAGGCATCTACGATGCCTTCGCGCAAAAATTCACCGAAGCCGTCGCCAAGATGAAAGTCGGCAACGGGCTTGAGGAAGGGGTGGAGATCGGCCCGATGATCAACGTGAAGGGCATGGAGAAGGTGGAACATCACCTGTCCGACGCCGCGCAAAAAGGCGGCAAGGTCACGACCGGCGGCAAGCGCCATAAACTGGGCGAGTCCTTCTTCGAGCCCACCGTCGTGACGGGCGCAACGCCCGACATGAAATTCTTCCGCGAAGAAACCTTCGGCCCGCTGGCGCCGCTGTTCAAGTTCAAGACGGATGAAGAGGTCATCAAGCTGGCGAACGACACCGAATACGGCCTTGCCGCTTATTTCTATTCCAACAACATGGCCCGCATCTGGCGCGTGGGCGAAGCGCTGGAATACGGCATGGTCGGCGTGAACAGCGTCGCCATCGTCGCCGCCCAAGCCCCCTTCGGCGGCTGGAAACAATCCGGCATCGGCACCGAAGGATCGAAATACGGGATCGAGGATTATCTGGAGATTAAATTGCTGAGCTTGGGCGGCCTCTAAATCGCGTAAAGCCCTCCAGATGTAAAAAGGGCCCGGTGGTCAAGACCGGGCCCTTTTCTGAAACACTTTAACGTCTCGGGTGCTTATGTGTGTAAGTGAAGATCACTAAAGTGCAAGAGAACCGAATTTCTGTGTGTCCCGTTCTCGTTATGGATAAGTTATATCTTCAGTATAGCGCAGGTCAATTAACAATTTTTTCATAAATAAGAAGCGTTCTCACTCGCAATTCAATCTCACGAAAAAACAGATATTTGGCGGAACCGGTGAACAGGAATTATTTAAGAAAATCCTAACCATATGTCCGTAAAATGGGGGCGGGGATAATGGGGAACGTCCATGGAGTCGCCAGACGACACCGACGATGATTCCGGCGCCTTGGGTGCGGAGAAACGCGCCCAGCCGAAATCGCAGGTCGGATATTTTTCGATACTATCCGCCACCAACGCCGACGGGCGTGTCATGGTGGGGCAGGATATTGAAATTTTTCCCGACCAGAGCCGCCCCGATCTGGCTTCTGTCGCAACGCAGGCCTTCGAAGCGAAAGACAGGCGTTCCGGCGGCGAACATTTCGCGCTGCTTTGCCGCAACAGCCGCGTGCCGCGCGTCACCAATATCGGCTCTTACAAAAGCATCCGCAGCCCGCATCTTTTGAAGCTGATCGAGGCGGGCATCATCGACTGGAAGCCGGAAGGCCGCCAGAAACTGGCGCTGGTGTTTGAATCACCCGGCGGCCGCAAGATGCAGGAAACGCCCGACAGCAAGCCGCTGCGCCTGCACGAAGAACGCCTGATACCCGCGCTGATCCTGCCGGTCCTGAACGTGCTGCAGGAATTCCGCCGCGCCGACATGATGCACGGCGCGATCAGTCTCGACAACATGTTCATGACGGGCGCGGCCGGCAGCGAGGCCGTCGTGCTGGGCGAATGTCTTTCCACCGCCGCGTTTTTCCGCCTGCACCCGCTTTACGAAACGATCGAGCGCGGCATGGCGCAGGCATCGGGCCGCGGGCAGGGGTCGATGAAGGACGATCTTTACGCGCTGGGTTTTTGCGTCGCGCAGATTTTGCGCGGCGTCAACCTGTCGGCGGGAAAGACCGCGGCGCAGATCACCAACATGAAGATGCAGAGCGGCTCGCTCAGTTTCGCAACCGGCGGCGACAGGCTGCCGGGTAATATCGGCGATTTCCTGCGCGGCGTGCTGAACGACGACGAGACGCAGCGCTGGGACCTTGACGAAGCGCTGCGCTGGGCGGAAGGCCGGCGCATCAATTCCAAGCCGCAATATGTGCCGGTCAAGGCATCGCGGCCGTTTGTTTTCCGCGACGACAAATTCTGGGATCTGCGATCGGTCGCCGCGGCATTTGCGCTGTATCCGGTGGAAGCGATGGCGGTTTTGGAAAAAGACCAGTTCACGCAGTGGATCAAGCGCAATTTCGAGGACAAGGAACTGGAAAGCCGCATCGAAAAGGTGTGGGAAAAGGAAAAAGGCTCCAGCCGCGAGCGGATTGTATCCAGCATCTGCATGGCGCTCGATCCGCGTGCGCCTGTGCGCTACAAAGGGCTTGCCATTTTTCCGACCGGCCTTGGCGTCGCGCTGGCGGAGGCGATGTCGCGGCAGGACGAAGTGCAAAGCCACGCGGAAATGATCGCAACGCAGATGTTCACCACATGGGTGCAGCAGCGCTTCGACGAACTGCCCGATGCGACGGGCATTATTACGCAGTTTGAAAAATGCCGCAGCTTCCTTGTGCAGAAAATGCCGGTCTATGGCATCGAACGCGTGCTGTACATGCTGGACAAGGAAGTCGTATGCATGAGCCCGCTTTTGCTGAACTACGTCGTGCTGGGGCCGGGTAGCCTGCTGTTGGCGCTCGAAGACATCGCGAAGAAACCCAACCGGCCCGAAAGCATCCTCGACCGGCACATGATGGCCTTTATTTCCGTGCGCGAGCCGAAAATGATCGATCCGCATCTGGGCCATGTCATCTCGCGCGACCGTGGATACCACCTGGTGGGCGTGGCGCGCACATTGGCCGCCATACAGCGGCGGTTCAATACCGGGCCGGTGCCGGGCGTGGGCGGCTGGCTGATTTCGATGCTGGCGCCCGCGGTCGAGCGGTTCAACGACCGCGACCTGCGCACAGAAATCAACAGGCGCTTGGGCAAACTGTCCAACGACGGCGATCTTGGCAGCATCCTTGACCTGATCGACAATATGGCGCTGGTGCAGGACGATATCCAGCGTTTCGCGCTGGCGCGCCGCGAATTCGCGGGGCTGGTGCGCGAGCGTCAGCAGATCGAGCAGATGCTGAAACGCCGCGGGTCGATGGGGCGCGCATCGGGCCGGCAGGTGGCGATGCTGTTTTCGGCCTCGCTGTCGTCGCTCTGCCTTGTCGGCTATTTCTTCTGGCGACTAGCGGGAGCGGGTTGACATGGCAGAAGCGCAGGAACAGAAAAAAAACCGCATGCCATGGCGCGTCAAATTCGCCATCCTGACCCTGCTGCTGGTGGCCGGGGTGTTTTTTCCGACCACAGTGCTGATCTGCGGCTGCATGATTCCCACCTTCGTGGCGGCGCTGATCGACAATGCCCAGCCGCGCACGGCATGGCTGACGGTCGGCTGCATGAATTTCGCGGGCAGTATTCCCGCATGGCTGTCGCTCTGGCAGGGCGGCCAGCGCCTCGACCAGTCTTTCGAACTTTTAATGCAGGCCAGCACATTGATCCTTGCCTATGGCGCGGCAGGGGTGGGGTGGCTGATCTATTTCAACATCCCCCCGTTCGTGGCCGGCATCCTGGTCATGCGGAACGAGAAGCGCTTGAAAGATATAGAAAAAAGGCAGATTGCACTGGTGACCAAATGGGGCCGCGACGTGGCCGGCCACTGATGCCGGGAAGGGCATTTACCTAAAATTTTAAATGATTGAATTTGTTATGCTTTGTGCAAGAAATTAACAGGCATTTAAGCACAGTGGTTTAAGATAAAGAGTGGGTAATGAATGGCGTGCCGCGATGTTGCACGACGTTCGCGATGTTCCAAAAGGGCGCATAATGATCAAAACCTTGCGGCGATGGCTGAGACGCGAAGACGGGGTGACGGCGGTCGAATTCTCGCTGGTCGCCATGCCGCTTTTCACGATTATTTTCGGCATTATCGAACTGTCGATGTTCTTCGCTAGCGGCACGGTGCTGGAAGGCGCGTCGGCCGAGGCTGCGCGCCGCATCCGCACGGGCCAGGTGCAGCAGTCGGACGAGCCGGAAGAAGCGTTCAAGTCGCTGTTGTGCAGCCAGTCGGGCACGATGCTGGACTGCGACAAGATCCAGTATGAAGTCATCCATGTCGGCAACAACACCTTCTCGCTGGCCGATACGATGGAACCGCAATTCGACGAGGAAGGCAACCTGATCCCGCACCCGTTCGACGCGGGCGGCGACAGCGATGTGATCATTGTGCGTGCCTATTACCAATGGCATTTCTACACCCCGTTCCTTGGCACCATGCTGACGGCGGGGTCGGGGCAGGACTGGGTCGCGCATATGGCGACGGTCGTGATCCGCACCGAACCTTATTGCACCTCCCTCAATCCGATGAACTGTTAAAGGCTTAGAAAATGCTGCGTGGCTTTGTCAAATGGATGCGAGACGACGGCGCGACAGCGGCGGTCGAGGCGGGTTTCCTGTTTCCGCTATTGCTGGCTATTTTGTGCGGCACGATCGATATCGGCATCGGCCTTGTGACCAACCAGAAAGTGACAAATGCGACCCAGACGGTCAGCGACCTGCTGACGCGTGAAATCGAGGCGAAACCCGCGGATATCGACGATGCGATCGTGGCGGGCCGCATGGCGATGATGCCGTATCCGACGGATTCCTACGGCGTCGATATCGCCAGCATCAAATTTATCGGCACGACCAAAGTGCCGACAGTACAATGGCGGCGCACGTTCAACATGATCGCCAACACCGAAATTCTGGACCGCACCGCCGGCCTGGGCGCGCAGAACGAAGGCGTGCTGGCGGTGACGGTGCACTATATCTTTACGCCGATCTTTACCTCGTACCTTGGCGATCCGATTGTGATGAAGATTGAATCTTTCGCCCGCGGACGCAAGGTTCCCACCGGCTATATTCCCTGTTCCACAGGAGGATCTTCATGCTGACAAAAAAACTGCGCTGCGGCGGACAATTCCGCGCGCCTGAAAAACGCGGCCTGATCGCTTCGGTGCGGCGCTGGATTTCCGATACGTCGGGCGTGGTCGCGCTGGTGGTGGTTTTCTGCATGCCCGCATTCTTTGCGGCGGCCGGCGTGGCGGTCGATCTGGCGCAGGCCTACAACCTGAAAACGCGCCTGTCGGCTGCGCTCGACAAAGCGGCGCTGGCGGGCGGTAACACCGACGGCACGGCGGCAGAGGTGGAAGCGCGCATCCAGGCCTATTTCGACGCGAACTATCCCGAAGGCGCGCTGGGCGATGCATATGATATCACGGTTTTGACGCCGCCCGGCATGGTCGATGTCCATGCGAAAGCAAAAACGCGCACCGTTTTCATGAACATTTTCGGGCAGGAATATATCGACGTCTTCGCCGAAACCATCGTGCGCCGCGAAATTTCCGGCCTTGAACTGGTGATGGTCATGGATAACACAGGATCGATGCTGGAAGACGCGGGCGGCGGCGTGACCAAGCTTCAGGCGTCGAAAAACGCGGCCAATACGCTGCTGGATATTCTTTACGGCGACCAGTCGGATGTGGAAACGCTGTTCGTGGGCGTTGTGCCGTTTTCTCAGGCGGTGAATGTGGGCCCGGACCGCAGCGACTGGGTCAGCAGCGACACCTATAACTGGGGCACCACCAGCTGGGCGGGCTGCGTGCAGGCGCGCGAGACCAGCGGGCGGGACGTGACGGACGATCCGCCCTATGCGATCGATGTCAGCGAAACCACGACCGCCAAATTCCAGCGTTATTATGCGCCCTGCGCCACATCGGGCGGCAATGCGTGGTTCAACACGGTCGGGTCGGAACTGACGACGAACAGCGATTTTTCTTCGGCCACGGGCTGGACCCTCGGTAACGACTGGTCGATCGGCAGCGGCATTCTGTCGAAAACAACCCCGGCCAGCATCATTACGAACGGTGATTTTGCGAGCAGCAGCGGCTGGACGCTCGGCACCGGCTGGACCGTCGTGTCCGGCGTCGCCACGCGCGCGGCGGTAGATGTCGCCGTAAACGGTACCTTTGCTTCTTCGGGCACCTGGTCGCTGGGATCCGGCTGGTCGATTTCGTCGGGCACATTGACGAAATCATCCACCGCGAACAGTTCCGTCACGGAAACGCCCTCGACGGCGCTGGTGAACGGGATGCCGTATTCGGTGACGTTCACTGTCACGGCAAGGACGGCGGGCGGCGTGCGGCCCGTGATAGGTTCCACCAACGGCACCATCCGTTCGACGACCGGCACCTTCACCCAAACGCTGACGGCGAACACCAGCACGACGACCATGGGCATCAACACCAACAACGGATTTAAGGGTACGATCGACAATTTTAGCGTCTATCCGCTGACGACCCTGATATCGCGCAGCCCCACGACGGCGCTGATCAACGGCGACCAGTACGAGGTCACTTACACCGTCACCAGCCGCAGCGCGGGTTCCGTCGCTGTCTCGGTCGGATCGGCGGTGGGCACGGCACGTTCGTCAACGGGCACGTTCACCGAAACGATTACGGCGAACACTTCCGCCACCACGGTTTCCTTCACGACCGCCGACGGTTTTGTGGGGTCTGTCGATAACCTGAGCGTGAAGCATATCACGACATCGAGCTCAACGACTCGCTCGCCCGCGACCTCGCTCACCCAGAACGCGGAATACGAGGTGACGTTCACGGTGCTGAGCGCGACATCGGGCGGTGTGCGCGCCAATATCGGCAACACCAACGGCACGGTACGCTCGTCGCCCGGAACCTATACAGAAATCATCACTGCGGGCAGCGGTTCCACCATCGGCCTGAACACCAATAACGGTTTCGTCGGCACCGTGGATAACTTTTCGGTCAAACGCCTGAGCAGCTGCGGGGTCGGGCCTACTTTTTCCTATGAATCGCCGCTGAATGAAACGCTCGGTCCGAACAAATACTGTGTGGTACCGATGCTGCCGATGACGAACGTGCAGGCCGATATCGCGGCGAAGATTTCCGAGATGCGCGCCGGCGGCGCCACCATGATCAACCTTGGGCTTGCCTGGGGCTGGCGCATGCTCAGCCCGCGCTGGACAGGGATGTGGGGCGGCGTGATGGATTCGACCGAACCCAAGCTGCCGCTCGATTACGCGCATCCCGGCATGAACAAAGTCATCATCCTGATGACGGACGGCGACAATACCTTCGGGTCCAACAACTACACCGCCTATGGCAAGCTTTCGGACGGACGTATTTCGACCAGCCAGACGACGGCGGAAAACGCGCTCGACACGCGTACCGCAAACCTTTGCACGGAGATCAAAAGCAAAGGCATCTTGCTCTACACCATCGCGCTTGGCACCGGCGTATCGACCGCCAGCAAGACGATGCTGAAAAACTGCGCGACCAGTCCCGCCTATGCCTTCGTCTCGCCGACAGGCTCGGAACTGCAAAACGTATTTACGACAATCGCAAACCAGCTAAACTCTTTGCATATCGTCTATTAAGTGTTGCAACTGAATCACAAGCGTTAAAGAAAAGCCGGAAAGCGATTTCCGGCTTTTCTCTTTTGATTACAACGCAATACTCGCAACAATTTTAAATACTTTTTATAATATCAAATTTGATGCAAATAAAACCGCTGATAACTGCAGAATTTGTGCGAATACTTGAATATTAACCTGTCCTACACCCTCTATTTACTGAATGTTAAGCGAATCCGCAGTATGATAAAGATATAAGGGAACGGGTTCACAACCTTACAACGAACGCAAACACAAAACTCAAACATACCTATGGAGGGTAATATGCTTAAGAAGTTCATCCGCAACGAAGAAGGCGCAACCGCAATCGAGTACGGCCTGATTGCTGCCGGCATCGCGGTCGCTATCGCTGCCATCGTCTTCGTGCTGGGCTCGAAACTCAACGCACTGTTCACCAGCGTGTCGGACAAGCTCTGATACTTGCTAGCGGCAACGCGAAACAGAAGCCCGTCATACAAAGGCGGGCTTTTGTTTTAGCGGGCGGCGTTAACCATGTGATGACGCTTTTTAACAGTGCATTAATCATGGCGGCACTAAAATGAAAATATAGGGGAAGCTTTGTATTTTCGGGCTTGGGGCATCTAAGGGGTTTTTTCATGTTCAAGCAATTGTTCAAAAAGTTCATCAGCACCTGCGACGGCGCCACGGCGATCGAATACGGGCTGATCGCGGCCGGTATCGCGCTCGCCATCTCGGCGGTCGTCATTGTGCTGGGCTCTAAACTGGGCGCGTTCTTCGATTCAATTCTGCAGCAGTTCGCCTGATTTTTTTCGGATCAACCCAAGGCTGTGCGCGATTGTCACGCGCGCCCGCCGTTTTCCGCCGAAGGCGTTTTCGTCCATGATCGTCCTGTCCTGCATCGCCATTGTTTTCGTGGTCACGCTTCTCGCGTGCGTGTCGGATGCGACAAGTTTGCGCATTCCGAACCTTTATTCCGTCATCGTGCTGGCCGCGTTTGCCGTTGCCTGTGTCGCGTCGCCGGAAGTTTTTAACCCGCTATGGAAACATTTCCTGGCGCTCGCGATTATTTTCATTGTGACCTACCTGATGTTCGTCGCGGGCATGATGGGCGGCGGGGATTCCAAGTTTGCATCGGCGCTGGCGATCTGGATCGCGGCGCAGGGCGTGATGGTTTTTGTGTTCTGGATGGCGGTTGCGGGCGGCGTGATCGGCGTGCTTACGCTTTGGATGAAAAAGAAAAAGCCGTTCAAGAATCCGCGCGACGGCGGCTGGGTCGCGGCGGCGCAGAAGGGCGAGAACAAGATTCCATATGGTATTGCCATAAGCTTCGGCGCATGGATGGCGCTGTTGCATGGCGGACTCATAACTCACCAATTAGGTGAGCTTTTTAAAATAATCCATTAAGAATCCACATTTTTTTCTGGACACAATCAGGGTTTCCTGTGCAAGAATGAAATCGGGGCACTATCCGATTGGGGAGTTATCATGAATAGAAGCGTTTTAATGGTCATGGGCGGCGCGTTGATGGTGGCGATTATCGTCGCACTCATCGTGCAGTCTAAAGTGTCCCCGAAAGGCCCGGGCAAGGCGGATACGTCGGCGCAGGTGCTGGTCGCGAACAAGCAGATGCTGATCGGCGAAAAACTGAAAAGCGAAAACGTGCATTGGGAACCGTGGCCGGCGGGCGGCATGTATAGCGGCGTGTACAAGCGCGAAGACTACCCCGACGACAAGATGCCCGAAATTTTCGACACGCCGCTGCGCCGTACCGTCGAGGGTGGCGAGCCGATCACCCGTCAGGCGCTGATCCCCGACGTGAAGGGCGGCAAGAACTTTCTGGCTGCAACCATTTCGCCCGGCATGCGCGCCGTCGGCCTGCGCATCAACGACGTGACATCGGTCGGCGGCTTCGTCGCCCCCGGTGACAATGTCGATATCATTCTTTCTTATCAGGCGAACCTGCCCGGCCCGACTCAGGCCGTGGGCGAGGTGCTGATCGGCCGTTTTGCCAGCCAGACGGTTCTGTCAAACGTGAAGGTCATGGCCGTCGACCAGTCATTCAAGGACGAAGGCCGCGAGGCAAAAATCGCCAAGGTCGTGACGGTAGAAGTCACACGCGAAGGCGCCGAGGTTCTGGCGCTGGCGGCGCAAATGGGCGAATTGTCGCTGGCCCTGCGCCGCATCGGCGAAAAAGACACCGCTGAATCCGTCGTGACGCCGCTCACGACCGAAGCCGGCACATCCGAAGTCATCCGCAAACTGAACCAGGTCATGACCACGGGCGGCCCCGCCGCCACGGTCAGGGTCTATAACGGCAATACCGTGCAGAACTTACCCGTCCGCGCAGCCGGACAACAGGGAGGAAACCCATGAAAAATCTCATGACATCCATCGTGAAAGGCAGCCTTTCCAAACGGCTGGTCGCAACGGCGGCGGTCGTCCTGTGGACAGCTGGGCTTTCGGTAGTCGCGCAAGGGGCGGCGTCGCCCAGCGTCACGCTGGTCGCCGGCAAGGCCGAAACGATCATGCTGTCGAAACCCGCGGCCGACATCCTTGTCGCCAATCCCGGCATCGCCGATGTGGGCAGCTTGCGCGCGGACCGTTTATATGTGGTCGGGCGCGGCGTGGGGGATACCAACATCCTCGCCTTCGACGCGGAAGGCAACCAGCTGGCCGATATCGCAGTGCATGTGTCGGTCGATGACGCGACGCTGCGCAGCACGCTGAAAAACCTGTTCCCGCGTGAAAAAATCACCGTTTCCACCGTCAACAACAGCGTCGTGCTGAAGGGCCGCGCGTCGTCCGCCATGATCGCCAACCAGATCCGCGATGTCGCCAGCCGTTTTGTCGGCGCGAACGCGGCTAACCGCACGCTGGTCGATCTGATGACGGTCGCGGGCGAACAGCAGGTCATGCTGAAGGTAAAAGTGCTGGAGGCGCAGCGCGACGTGCTGCGCGAACTGGGCGTCAGCATCAACGGCACCGATTTCGACACCGCAACCGGCGTCGGCCTGTCTGCGCTGACGCAGTTCGGCAACGGCGTGCTGACCGTCGATCCGCCGGGCGGCCATTTCGGCCCGTTCAGCATCGACGTGCGCGGGCTTGAGCGCGACGGCCTGATCAATACGCTGGCTGAACCCACCCTGACCGCCATTTCGGGCGAAACCGCGGGCTTCCTTGCCGGCGGTGAATTCCCCGTGCCGGCCGGCCGCGACCAGGACGGCAACGTCACGATCGAATTCCGCCAGTTCGGCGTGTCGCTCAACTTCATTCCGACCGTGCTGGATCAGGACCGCATTTCGCTGCAGCTGACCTCGGAAGTGTCCGAACGCTCTGAGGCGAACAGCGTGACGCTGATCAACACAATCATCCCGGGCCTGTCGGTGCGCCGCGCGCAAACGACGGTGCAGATGCAATCGGGCGGCACATTGATGATGGCGGGCCTGATGCGCTCGCGCTCCGTCGATGCGCTCAACGGTTTCCCGGGCCTGAAGGACATCCCGATTTTGGGCCAGCTCTTCAAGTCGAAATCGTTCCAGCGGGGTGAATCGGAACTTGTGTTCCTTGTCACGCCCTATCTGGTCGAGCCGTTTGCCGATGCGCATGCCGAACGCGTGACGCAGGCAGGCAACGACGCGCTGCAATCGATCCTGCACACCGGCACCAACGGCAAAAACCCCACCTGGGCGCCGGGCGATATGCCCACGCCGGGCGTCGCGCCGAAAATGCAGCAATCGCCCGCGCCGATGCTGGATCGCGCGCCTGAACCGGCACGCCCCCGCAAAACCGAATACCGCCGCCAGGGCGAGGAAGACCGCACGGCAGGCGGACAGAAAGGCGCAAGCCTTGACCGCCGCCGTCTGGAACCGCGCGCCGCCCAGCCTGTCCGGCAGGCGGAAGTGAACCATCTGGTGGGTGCCCCGGTGGTGGCCGTCGATGCCGCGCCGATCGCGGATAATCCCGGCCTTGCCCTGCCTGTCGGCGGGAAAATGTCGGCGAATGACCTGTCGGCGGATGAGCTGCAGGTTGCAGCCGCATCCGATGTCGGCATCCCGCTGCCACGCCGCAAACCGGTGATGGGCGAGGGGCATAAGCTGGCGGCCGTGAAAAAACCCATCGCGGCAACGCTGGCCAAAATCGAGCCTGCCGCCGGAACGCCCGCTGCACCCGTTAAACCCGCTGCTGTCAAACACGCTGAAAAGACTGTGCTTTCCGCTCCGCTGCCGCGCCGCAAGCCGGTGCAGGTTGCGGCGGCGACACCGTTGTCGCGCAGCTTCATCAAGGGCCTGCGTAAAATATATGGTGACCGCGTGACCGCCAACCTGTCCGGCAGCCGGTCCTATGGCTATATTGTAGATTAAGGAGAACTATCCATGCGCCGCACCAAACCTACGGCCCCGAAGCTTTCCGCGCTTTCCGCCCTGCTGCTGGCGCTGATGCCCGCCGCCGGCTGCAGCATGTACACCCCAAGCCAGGTGAAAACCGGCGAGATCGTGGTGGCCGATGTCATGAAAACCAGTACGCTGTCGGCGGAAAAATTCGACGCGACCGACGTCAACGTCGCCGCCAAGGAGTACATGCAGAACGGCAAAAGCACGCCGCGCCTTGTCGTGCCTTACCTGCGCAAGCACGGCAGCGCCAACCGCGCCGCCGCGATGCAGCTGGGGCAGCAGTATAAAAACGCCTTCGCTAAATACGGCATCGACGACCTGAGGGTCGATTACACCGAAACCTCCGACCGCGAAGGCGCGCGCCATGCGGTTCTGGCCTATACGTCCGTCGTGGCGCAGGCGCCGCGCGACTGCACGCGCCTGCCGGGCGCGCAGGGCACCGCATCGCTGCCGCAGATCGAAAATTACCAGATCGGCTGCGAAACCCGCACGATGCTGAGCAAGATGATCGCAAATCCCGAAGACCTGATGGGCAACGCAGGCACGCCGGACGGCGTGTCGCGCCGCCAGGGTCCGGTGACCGAAGGTTATATGTCGGGCCGCAGCAACCCGCCGCTGACAGGGCTTAACGCCAGCACGACGGGCACGACATCGGTATCCGGCGGCGGTATCAGCGCCGGCCAGCCGACGACGCAGTAACGGGGAGGGGCATGAGCGATATCACGACATCACTGCTGCCCGCGTCCCGCGTCGATTTCTTCGCGCTGGACGACGGCACAACCGCGACCGCGCGGCAGCTAGCCGCCGACTGGCGTTTCGCACGCGTCGGCGTGCAGGTGACTCAAGGCGGCATCGAGGCTGCGATCGCGGCATATTCGCAAACCGCGTCGCCGGAAGTCATCATCGTCGAAACCAACGACATATCGGAAAACTTCATCGCGCTTTTGGGCCAGCTGGCCGGCACCTGTGCGGAGGGCACGGATGCCGTCATTATCGGCCCGATGAACGACGTTCATCTTTACCGCAGCCTTGTCGGTATGGGCGTGCGCGACTATCTTGTGCGCCCCGTCACCGAAACCGACCTGCTCAACGTGATCGCCAAGGCGCTGGTCGATAAACGCGGCCTGGCCGGCGCGCGGCTTGTCAGCGTCGTCGGCGCGAAAGGCGGCGTGGGCACCACAACGGTGTCGCAACTGCTGGCCTATAGCATCGCCGAGACATTGAAGCAAAAAACCATGCTGATGGACTGCGCCGGCAGCGTCGGGTCGCTGGGCATCGCCTATGGCATCGAACCGATGGCATCTCGCGCCGAAGTCGTGCGCATCGGCGCATCCGGAACCGAAGATGACGTGAAGCGCATCATCCAGTCCGTGTCGGAACACCTCTCGCTGATCGTTTGCGGCGGCGAACCGCTGTTGACCGATGCGCCGGATGCCGACGGGTTTGAAACGCTCGTCAACCGCATCATGCAGAAATACCCTGTCGTTGTGATGGATCTTTCCGGTGCGACGCCTTCGACCCAGAAGCGCATGTTGTCGCGCTCTGCGCATATCGTGACGGTGACGACGCCGATGCTGCCGTCCCTGCGCAACTGCCGCACTATGTTGAACGAGATACGGCACTTGCGCGGCGGGCAGAACGAAACCGATATTATCATCAACATGCACGGCGCAAGTTCGGAAGAAGTCGCGGCGAAAGACATCAAAATGGCGCTGGAGCGCGATCCCGCCGCCGTGATCCCCTATGCGCCCAAGATTTTCGTGGCGGGCGAAACCATGGGCAAGCCCGTGGGCGCGAACAAGGCCGCAGCCGATATCATGAAATCGCTGTCCGGCATCGCGTCGCGCGCCAGCGGCGCGGCGGTCACGGAAACGAAAGCCGATAAAAAAGACGGCGCAGGGTCGTTGGGTTTCCTCAAGGGCCTTGGCGGCAAAAAGAAATAAGCGGGGAGGGCATCGTTCATGTTCGGCAAGCGTACAGACGGGGCCGCGCCGCCACCACCACCGGCCACAGCACCTGCGCCCGTAGCAGCGCCCGCTCCGGCGCCTGCCGCTGCTGCGCCCGCAACTCCGCCCGCACCTGCACCTGCCGCCAAGCCGCCGGAAGCGCCGAAACCTGCCGCCGTAAAACCTGCTGGCGGACATGGCGGCGGCCACGGTAACGCCAAGGAAGCGGCATCTACCGTCGCTGAAAAAGCCGCCGCCAACCCGCGCATGGACCGCGCGCGCAAGCGCATCTGGGCGGATTTGCGCGACGGTATCGACCTGAAATCGCTGTCCCGCATGGATGCGGAAGCGGCGCGCAACGAAATCACCTCCGCCGTGCAGGAAATCGGGCAGTTCCGCGGCCTTGATGTCACGCCCGCCGAATTGCAGCAGATCGCCAAAGAAGCGGCCGACGACATGCTCGGCTTCGGTCCGCTCGAAGAATTGCTGGCGATGGACGGCATCGCCGATATCATGATCAACGGCCCGAAAACGATTTACATCGAATTGAAGGGCAAGATCCAGATCGCGCCCATCGAATTCCGCGACAACCAGCACCTGCTGACCATTTGTCAGCGCATCGTCGGCGTGATCGGCCGCCGAGTCGATGAAAGCTCGCCCATCTGCGACGCGCGCCTGCCGGACGGATCGCGCGTGAACGTCATCATTCCGCCGCTCGCGATCGACGGCTGCTGCATGACCATCCGTAAATTCACCAAGGAAAAACTGACGCTCGAAAAATTGCTGGAATTCAAAGCAATGACGCCTGCCTGCATGGAGATGATTAAAATCATCGGCGCCTGCCGCGCGAACACGCTGGTTTCCGGCGGTACGGGTTCTGGCAAGACGACGATGCTGAACTGCCTGACCCGCTACATGGAAGCGGGGGAGCGCGTGATCACCTGCGAAGACGCGGCCGAGTTGCAATTGCAGCAGCCGCACGTCGTGCGCCTTGAAACCCGTCCGCCTAACCTTGAAGGCGTCGGCGAAGTGAAGATGCGCGACCTGATTAAAAACTGCCTGCGTATGCGCCCTGACCGCATCATCGTCGGCGAGGTGCGCGGGCCGGAAGCCTTCGACTTGCTGCAGGCGATGAACACCGGCCACGACGGGTCGATGGGCACGGTCCACGCCAACAACCCGCGCGAAGCCCTGACGCGTATGGAGAACATGATTGCGATGGGGGGGCTCAACCTGCCCTCTGCCGCCGTGCGCGAACAGATCGCGTCTGCCGTCAACGTCATCATCCAGGTGCAGCGTCTGCGCGACGGTTCGCGCAAAGTGACGCACATCACCGAGATTACGGGCATGGAGGGCGAAGTCGTCACCATGCAGGATCTGTTCCGTTTTGAATACGAGGGCGAAGACGAATTCGGCCGCATCATCGGCAAACAGAAATCATCCGGCCTGCGCCCGATTCTGTTCGAGCGTGCGCGCATGTACAACCTCGAGAAAAAACTGCTCGACGTGATGTCGGAGGCATATCAGTAACATGACCTGGCTGCCTGCACTTATTGCGATGGTCGTGGTGCTGCTGATCGGCGGCGCTGTCTCCGTGAACATTTCGCGCAAGCAGCAGGCGCGCAACCGCACGCTGGCGATCATCACCCGCGACAAGCAAGCCTCCGGCGAAAAGGGCGAGTCCAAGGACAAGCAGCTGGCCAAGCAGCGCGACGCGCTGGAAAAGCGCCTGAAGGAAGCGAGCAAGCAGGAAGCCTCGCAAAAGCAGGACAAGGTCAGCATCAAGGAAAAGATGCAGCAGGCGGGGATCGAGGCGCCGGTGTCGCGTTTCTGGATGGGCTCGGCCGGTTTCGCCGTTTTCACCCTTATCCTCACGAAATTCGCGCTGCAGCTGGGCGGCCTGTCGGTCGTACTGCTGACTTTCACCGCGTTTTTCGGCGTGCCGCGCCTGTTCCTGAACATAAAGGCAAAGCGCCGCCAGAAAAAATTCCTGGAGGAATTGCCCGATGCGCTGGATGCCTGCGTGCGCCTTTTGCAGGCCGGCATGCCCATGACCGAGGCGATTTCGATGGTCAGCCGCGAATATACCGGCCCCCTGCGCGATGAAATGCAGCGCATCTACGACAACCAGAAAATCGGCATTCCGCTGGGGCAGGCGGCGTATGAGACCGCGAAACGCATCCCCCTTACCGAGGTGCATATGTTCGCGACGGCATTGCAGATCCAGTCGGAAACAGGGTCGTCGCTGTCGGAGGTCCTGACAAACCTGTCGGGCGTCATTCGCGCGCGGTTCAGGCTGAAGCGCAAGATCCAGGCGCTGTCGCAGGAAGCGAAATCCTCCGCCGCCATCATCGGCGCGCTGCCGATCCTGGTCACCTTCGGCCTGTGGTGCGTGAACCCGAAATACATGGAGCCCCTGCTGTTTACGGCCAAGGGGCATGTTTACCTCTGGGGCTGCGGCATCTGGATGTCGCTGGGCATCCTTGTCATGCGCCAGATGATCAACTTCAAGATTTAAGGGGAGGCCATAATGGATTTCCTGACAACGATGGATTCCAACGCCTGGATCGTCATTCTCTCCGCGCTTGCCGCGGCGGCGTCGTTTGCGGCCTTCGCGATACCGCTCTTGCAGCGCAAGGAAAAGCAGGAGCGCTACAAGGAAGTCATCGAAAAAAAACGCCGCGCCCTGTTTGAACAGGCGCGCGAAGCGGTCAACGCGCCCAAGATCAAGAAAGAGGAGCAGATTTCCGCCGCGAAATCGATTGCGATGCGCTACAAGATCCAGCGCCTTGCGGGCGATGCCAGCGCGAAGGCGCGCACCCTGTGCCAGCGCGCGGGCATCCGCAACCCGATGGCGCCCATTTATTATCTGGTCGCGCGCATGGTGCTGCCGCTGGTCTTGCTGCTGCTGGCGATCCTGTTCCTGACACACATGAAAAAGCCGCCGAGCGAAATGACCAAGCTGTTTTCGCTGCTGGGCGCGGCCGCGGCCGGGTTTTTCCTGCCGCATATCCTGCTCAAGAACAACGCCGACAAGCGCCAGCAGGAAATCTCGCTCGCCTTCCCCGACAGCCTCGACATGATGCTGATCTGCGTGCAGGGCGGTATCGGCATCGAGGCCGCGATCAACCGCATCGCCGGCACGGTCGCCGGGCATTCGGTGGCGCTGGCCGAAGAACTGGGTATCCTCTGCGCCGAGCTTGGCATGCTGAACGACCGCAAGGGCGCGTTCATGGGATTTTCCGCACGCGTCGGGTCGGGGCCTGCGCGCTCCTTTGCGACAGCCATGCTGCAGGCGGAGCAATACGGAACGTCGATTTCAAAGGCGCTGAGGGTATTGGCCGAGGAAACGCGGTCGATCCGCATGGCGCTGGCCGAGCAAAAGGCCGCGTCGCTGCCGCCGAAGCTGACAGTGCCGATGATCCTGTTCTTCATGCCGGCTTTGTTCGTTTGCATCCTGTCGCCCGCTTTCCTGTCTATCCCGGATTAAGGGGTTGTCCTGATGCGCGCCACCGTCGTTTTTATTCTGTGCCTGCTGCTGTCCGCGCCCGCCTTCGCGGCGGAACGGTTTAAATTCGACAATATCGAGACGCTGGACGCGATGCAGGCATATATCCGCCGGAATTTCCCGCCCGGCAGCGCGCGCGAAGACCTGCACAAGGCCTTTGTGCTGCAGGGGCGCGGTTCGCTGCGCCACCATCCGTCGCAGAAGAACGTGGAAAAATATCTCTACGACATCAACCTGTGCAAATACTATGTCTGGCGGTGGAACATTTCGGCCGATTTCGACCCGGACGGCAAGCTGATACAGGCCTATGTGAACGGGCTGCCCGTCTTTCCCAACGCGCCCGTCAAAAAACCGTCGGATTTCAGTTCATCTTCGGGCGGCAAGACGCGGCTGTCGCGCATGTCGCGCGACTGGCCGCAGGCGACCAAGGGCGCGAAGCAGGTTTATTACATGCTGCTCGATATGGATGGCAGCGACGCAACGCTGGAGGACCAGTCGCTTGTCGGCATGGGGCCGTCGCGCGCGGATCCCGCCAATTTCGGCCAGCTGGTGAAATACAGCGAGATCGACCCGTGGCGTTCGATCTTCGACGATGATCTTGCCGACGACATCTATGATTACAAAGGCGACTGCCGCAAGGCGGATGCGCAATACCTCAGCAAGACGATCATGGAACCTCAGCACGGCGTGCTGAAATAAAAATTGTACGGCGTGCTGAAATAAAAATTTCACGGCGCGCCGAAGTAACCAACAGCCAAAACAGTGACGTTAAATCTTGGCGGGCGGGCAGGGCGCGCAGGCATCCTGTTTTTTCAGCTTGGGCGTCACCGGCTTGCGGGCGGGGCCCGTGGGGGCTGCAGGTACGATGTTGTCGCGCAGGTCTGAAACGATCTGGATGTTGCGGGCCACTTCCTGCTTGTCGGGCGCGATCACCAGCGCCTTGCGCAGCGTCATCAGCGACTGGTCGAACAGACCCTGGCTCGCCAGTGACAGGGCAAGGTTGTTCATGACCGATGCGGGATTGCCTTTCCATCCGGCCAGCGCCTGATGGAACATGTCTTCTGCTTCCTTGTGCTGGCCTTTGGCGTCCAGTACGACGCCCATCATGTTATAGGCCTCGGTATGCAGGGCGGATGCCTTGGGGTTGTCCAGCACGGCGGACAGCGCCTTTTCGCCGCCGTCGAAATCGCCCAGCGCGATATCGGCGGCCGCCAGTTCAACCAGCATCGCGGGCAGTGCGCCTTTTTTGGGCGTGCCCATCATATCGACTGCATTGCGCGACAGGATCACGGCCGCCGCCTTGGGGTTGCCGTTGCGGCGCAGCAGCTGCGCATAGCGCAGGGTAATGTTGTCGTTTTTCGGTTTTTCCTCGTGCGCGACCCTGTAAAGCTCCAGCGCGTCTTTGGTGTTGCCGGCGGTCAGCGCGTCTTCGGCGGTGCGCAGGTCGCGCGCCTCGGTTTCGTCCTTCATGCCCTGCAGGCTGTTGACGGGCGCCTGGATGCTGCCGTCGGTTTTGCAGGCGGGCAGCGCCAGCAGGCAGGCCAGCGCAAGGATGTGGATTTTTCTGGATGCGGTGTTTTTCATGATGATCACTTCGGCTCCGGAAAGTTTGATTCAGGCGCTGCCGGCGCTTCGGGGGGCGTCGCTGCCTGCTGCGCGCCGGGCGGCGGCTGGAGGTCGGAAGGCTGTGCGCCAGCGAATGCGCCGGTCGTGGCGGTACCGCCGCCGGACTGCGGCGGGACTTCGCCGCCGTCTGCGGCGGGGTTCATCGGGCTGACTTCATAGCAGCCGTCGGGGCAATAGAAATAGGATGTCGGCACGCAGTCGGGGCCGGTGCCCGTCTGCCCGCACATGCGGCGGATGCGCACATATTGCGATTTTGCGCCGGCATCGACGATCACGGTTTTTTCAAGGATCGTGTCGCCCTTCGCGTCCAGCACCATCATCGAGGTGGAACCGGGTGTGCGCGGCATCACCAGCAGCAGGCGCGGGGTATCCAGCAGGACGCGCACGTTGTTGGGGTTGGTTACCACGACGCTGGCGGCGTCGCGGTCCAGCTTGATGACCTTGGTGGTGTCAAGGCTGAGGCGCAGCGGACCATCGGCCTTTATGGCTGATTCTGTCATTTGCGCAGCGGCCGGTGCGGTGGTGTCGGCAGCTTGTACAGTCGCGGGCAGGGCGCAGAAACCCATCGCGGCAAACAGTAAAACAGGCCAGATTCTTGTCTTCATTACGTGTATTCCCCTCAAAACCCCTCTTACTTATATGATGGCGCGAAAGACTCGCGGTGTAAAGCAATATGTCTTTGGAATCACTCATGATTATTTCATTATGGAATCATTAACTTATTATGGTATATTATGAGTCTCAATTGAAATTCTCTGGCTTTTCAGCCGCTATTCGACTAATGAAATCTGACCTTTAGGATATGCGTGAACTATCTTTGACATAATATTTGACAATTCTGCTCAGGGGGGATATAAACCTCTGACCATAATTGGGATACAACTTTGTTGCTTTTAAAGGCAACGCGCCAACAAGACCGGAACCGGCGCGTTTCAAGAGGCGGCAATACCAAGAGACAAACATAGTAAGGGGTTACTTCTACATGGCAAACACGTCAGGCGCACAGCAACTCAACATCGAAGCAGGCCAGAACATCGCGGTGAAGCTCATCGCGGGCCAGCATCTGGTTCTTTCCTCTGATCTTGCGGTGCAGGGCATGAAGGCAACCTCCGGCGGCGAACTGGTCGTCACGCTGGCGGACGGCGCGGTTGTCACCATCACGAATTTCGCGGAAATGGCGGCTTGCAGCACCTGCAAGCTGACGCTTCCCAACGGCCAGTCGGTCGGTTTGACGCAGCTCGCAGAAGCCCTGAACCCCCAGGGCGCGATCGGCGCAACGAACCTTGAATACGGCGCACCCGACGGCAAGCTCGCGGCAGGCAACGGCGACAGCCACCTTGTGAAAAAACCCGGCAAAGACGAAGACATCGTTGTAAAACTGCAGCCCGGCGACGCATACAAATTCTCCTTCGCGATGACCGAACCCGCATCCGTGAAAGAAACGGGCGGCCAGCTGGTTATCACGTTCAAAAACGGCGGCGAGATCATCATCCCCAACTACGGCGCGATGAAAGACGCGGGCGCTCTGCCCGATTTCACGCTGGCTGACGGCACGAAACTGGGTGCCGGCGAATTCGGCGAAGTGCTGGCATCCGCCACGCAGCTGAACGCAATCGAACCTGCCGCCGGTGGCGATGGTGGCGGCGGCGGCGGCGCGGGCGGTGGCTTCGGCTTCGGCTCGACCTTCTCCGCAGGCCCGCTCGACAGCATCGGCGCGATCGGCCCGATCGACCCGACGCAGCTGGAATACCGCGCTGAATTCCGCGAACTGGATCCTGCATCCGACATTGACTACAACCCGAACCTCGGCGCGATTCCGCCCGCTGTTGTCGATGAAACCGACCTGACCGGGCCTGTGACCGTCGATGGCACTGTGACCGCGAACTTCGGCGGCGACGGCCCCGGCACGTTCGGCGCAACGCCGACCGGCACCAACTTCCAATACAGCGGCTCGACCGCCCCCGCGCTGACCTCCGAAGGCCAGCCTGTCACCGTCACCCTCGTCGGCAACACCTATACCGGCGTGGCGCATGGCGATGTGATCTTCACGCTGACGATCAACGCCGACGGCACCTACCATTTCGAGCTGACCGGCACGCTGGACCATGCCGACACCACGAATCCCGATGACGCGATCAACCTGCAATTCGGCGTGACCGCGACCGATGCGGACGGCGACACCGATGACGGCTTCATCACTATCACCGTGAAGGACGACGGCCCCGTCGCGAATGACGATTTCAACAGCTTCAACGGCGAAGACCTGACCACGACCGGCAACGTCGTGACCGGCTTCAACGGCGGCGCGGGCGCTGCCGACAGCTTCTCGCAGGATACGGGCAACCATGTGTCGTCCGTGACCGTGAACGGCGTGACGACGGCGATTGCGCCCGGCGCGACCGTGACCGTCAACGGCAACTTCGGCGTTCTCACCATCTCCTCGACCGGTGAATACACCTACACGCTGAATGCCGGCGTGCATGGCGACACGACCGAGAATTTCACCTACACCCTGAAAGACGGCGACGGCGACCTCGATCCTGCCATCCTGCGCATCGACAGCGACGGCGTGCCGACCATCCTCGACCCGAACCTCGACATCGATCCGGCTCAGCGCACGGTTGACGAAACCAACCTGCAAAGCGGCGCGACCGGCGTTACCGGCCAGATCCACGCCAATTACTACACCGACACCCCCGGCGTGATGACACCCACGGGCGCTGCTTCGTTCAGCGCGTCCACCGGCCTGACCTCGGAAGGCAACCCGGTCACCGTGGCGCTTGTCGGCAATACCTATGTCGGTACCGCCAACGGCGCGACCGTGTTCACGATGCTGGTCAATGAAGACGGCAGCTATTCCTTCACGCTCATCGGCACGCTGGATCACCCGAACACCGCGAACCCCGATGACGTCATCAACCTGAACTTCGGCGTGACCGCGACCGACAGCGACGGCGACAGCGTGACCGCCACCATCACCATTAACGTGAAGGATGACGGCCCCGTCGCGCATGACGATTTCAACAGCTTCAACGGCGAAGACCTGACCACCTCCGGCAACGTCGTAACCGGCGTCAACGGCGGCCCCGGCGCTGCCGACCACCTGTCGCAGGACGACGGCAACTCGGTCACTTCGGTGACGGTTGGCGGCGTGACGACCACCATTCCCGCAGGCGGTTCCGTGACCGTTAACGGCACCTATGGCGTGCTCACCATTTCCTCGACCGGCGAATACACCTACACCCTGAATCCGGGCGTGAAGGGCGACACGGCCGAAAACTTCACCTATTCCCTGACTGACGGCGACGGCGACAGCTCGCCCGCTGTGCTGCATATCGACAGCGACGGCGTGCCCACGATCGTCGATCCGAACGATCCCAAACTGAACAACAACGACCGCCTCGTCGATGAAAGCGATCTGGGCCCCACGACCGCGTCGGGCACGATCACCGCGAATTACTACACCGACACCCCCGGCCACCTGTCCTTCGGCGGTCCCGGCGCATTCTTCAGCGCTGACGGCTCCACCGGCGGCGCACTGACCTCGGAAGGCCAGCCTGTCGATGTGACGCTGGTCGGCAACACCTATACCGGCACGTCGCATGGCGAGACGATCTTCACGCTGACCCTGAACCCCGATACCGGCGCATATACCTTCACGCTGGTCGGCACGCTGGATCACGCGGATCCGTCGAACCCCGACGATATCATCAACCTGCATTTCGGCCTGACCGCGACCGACAGCGACGGCGACACCGCAACCTCGCTGCTGACGATCTACGTCAAGGACGATGCGCCCATCGCGCATGACGACTTCAACGCGTTCGATTCCGAAGACCTGTCCACGACCGGCAACGTCGTGACCGGCCTCAACGGCGGCGCAGGCGCAGCCGACAACCTGTCGGAAGACGACGGCAACTCCGTCACCTCTGTCACTTTCGGTGCGACCACCGTGACCATCCCCGCCGGCGGCTCCGCCACCATCGCGGGCGCGAACGGCGTGCTGATCATCAACAGCGACGGCTCCTACACCTACACCCTGAACGCAGGCGTGAAGGGTGACACCGCTGACAACTTCACTTACGGTTTGACGGATGGCGACGGCGACACCAGCAACGCCGTGCTGCATATCACCTCGGACGGCACGCCTGTCATCTATGACCCGAACGATCCCACCCTGAGCCCCGGCACACGCACGGTCGATGAAACGAACCTCGGCCCCGCGACCAGCGTTTCCGGCGACCTGAACGCGAACTTCTATTCCGACACCCCGGGCAAGTTCTCGGCGACCGGTGCTTCCACGTTCAGCTTCGGCGGCTCCGCTGAAAACGGCGCGCTGACCTCGAACGGCTATCCTGTGACGGTTACCCTGACGGGCAACACCTACACGGGTACGGCGAACGGCGTTCCCGTGTTCACGCTGACCATCACCAACGTCGATACCGGCGCATACACCTTCACGCTGCTGGGTACGCTCGACCATGCCGACACCACCAACCCTGACGACGTGATCCAGCTGAACTTCGGCGTGACCGCGACCGACAGCGACGGCGACAGCGACAGCGCGACCCTGACCATCAACGTCAAGGACGACGGCCCCGTCGCGCATGACGACCACAACAGCTACAACACCGCGGACGGCGGCACCGACGGCAACGTCATCACCGGCTTCCACGGCGGCCCCGGCGCAGCTGACAACCTGAGCCACGACAATGCCAACACGGTCACCAAGGTTTCCTTCGGCACGACCACCGTCGATGTTCCGGCTGGCGGCTCGGCCTCCATCCACGGCGATCACGGCACGCTGACCATCCATTCGGATGGTTCCTACACCTACGTCCTCGATGCGGGCGCGGGCGGCGGTTCCGGCACGACGGTCGATACGCCCCGTACCTTCACGGGCAACACCTTCCCGACTGCGCTGCCCGAAGGCACCCCCGTCACCGACCCGAACCTGCTGGGCGAACTGCACGGCAACATGACGATCGGCGCGGATACCACCATCAGCGGCCAGATCACGTTTGACGGCGCGGGCTACACCAACTCGCTCGGCCTGTTCACGATCGCGGCTGACGGCACGCTGCAGGCGGCGCAGATGGTCACCAACTCCATCACCGGCCCCGGCGCAAGCTTCACGGTCGATCCCTCCACGGGCGCGACGCAGCTCGGCTTCTTCCTGGTCGCCGACGGTTTCACCACGAACGGCGGCTATGCCGGCCTTGATTTCTCGACCGGCCAGCTGAATTTCGTCTATGACGCAGGCCTGCCGACCGAACGCCCCGCCACCATCAACGATGCGGGCGGCCATGTCTCCCTCGTCTTCACCTCGGCTGGCGGCGTTGAAACCGTCATCCAGGGCCCGATCTACTTCACGACCGACCGTGGCGGCTCCAACTCGCTCAACCCCGACGGCCTCGTGCACACGATCTCGGGCGTGGGTTCGGATTCCCACACGCTCACGATCGGCTTTGAAGACCTGCCGGGCGGCGGCGACCACGACTATAACGACGTCGTGTTCAACATCCAGATCACCGACCACACCACCACGGGCGGCGGCGATATCGCGGATCAGTTCACCTACACCCTGACCGACGGCGACGGCGACAGCTCCACGGCTGTGCTGTATCTTGACGGCGACGGCCAGCCTGTTATCGCAGACCCTGCGACCCGCACGGTCGACGAGAGCGACTTCGTGGGCGGTCAGACGAGCGTGTCCGGCCACATCACGGCCGACTTCTTCACCGACGGCCCGGGCACGATTTCGCCCACCGGCGTTGCATCCTTCACCTCCAGCACGACCCTCACTTCCGAGGGCCAGCCTGTCGTCGTGACGGTTTCCGGCAACACCTATACCGGAACTTCACACGGCCAGACGATCTTCACGCTGACGATCGACCCCAACGGCGATTATAAATTCGACCTGAAAGGCACGCTGGATCACCCGAATACCAGCAACCCGGACGATGCGATCAACCTGACCTTCGGCATCACCGCGACCGACAACGACGGCGACACCGACACCTCGACCCTCACGATCGTCGTGAAGGATGACGGCCCTGTGGCGCATAACGATGTCAACGCGTTCAATGCGGAAGCGCATTCCACGACCGGTAACGTCATCACCGGCCTCAACGGCGGCGCAGGCGCAGCCGACAAGCTGTCGCAGGACGATGTGAACACCGTGACGAAAGTCACCTTCGGCGGCACGACCGTCAACGTCCCGACCACGGGCACCGCGACGATCAACGGCACGAACGGCGTGTTGGTCATCAAGGCTGACGGTTCCTACACCTACACGCTGAAAGCCGGCGTGCATGGCGATACGACCGACCAGTTCACCTATACGCTGAAAGACGGCGACGGCGACACCAGCAATGCGACGCTGACGCTGACCTCCGACGGCGTGCCTGTCATCAACGACCCGAACGCGAATGGCGACAGCCGCACGGTCGATGAAAGCAACCTGAGCCCCAACACCTCGGTCACCGGCACCGTGACGGCGAACTTCTTCACCGACACCCCCGGCACGTTCCAGGCCACCGGCGCTTCCTCCTTCTCGTCGAGCACCGCGCTGACGTCGGAAGGCCGCCCTGTCACCGTCACGCTGACCGGTAACACCTATACCGGCACGGCGAACGGTGTCACCATCTTCACCCTGACGGTGAATGCGGACGGTTCCTACAAGTTCGACCTGAAAGGCACTCTGGACCATCCCGATGCGTCCAACCCCGATGACGCGATCCGCCTGAACTTCGGCGTGACCGCGCGCGACAGCGACGGCGACACCGACAGCGCGACGCTGACCATCAACGTGAAGGACGACGGCCCTGTTGCGAACGACGATACCAATGCGTTCAACGGCGAAGACGGCTCCACGACCGGCAACGTCGTGACCGGCCTCAATGGCGGCGCAGGCGCGGCTGACAAGCTGTCGCAAGACGACGTCAACACTGTGACCAAGGTCACCTTCGGCGGCACGACCGTCAACGTGCCCGCGACGGGCACCGCGACCATCGTCGGCACGAACGGCACGCTGGTGATCAAGGCAGACGGTTCGTACACCTACACGCTGAAACCCGGCGTGCATGGCGACACCGCTGACAGCTTCACCTACACGCTGAAAGACGGCGACGGCGACACCGACACCGCGATCCTGAAAATCACCTCGGACGGCACGCCTGAAATCTGCGATCCGAATGTGGGTCCGGATTCCCGCACCGTCGATGAATCCAACCTGAACCCCGAAACTTCGGTGACGGGCACAGTTCAGGCGAACTTCTACTCCGATACCCCCGGCACGTTCCAGGCGACAGGCGCTTCCACCTTCAGCTTCGGCGGCTCCACCGCTGCCACGCTGACCTCCGAAGGCCGCCCCGTCACCGTTACGCTCTCCGGCAACACCTATACCGGCACCGCCGGCGGCCAGACGATCTTCACGCTGAAGATCAACACGGACGGCACGTATAAATTCGACCTGAAAGGCACGCTGGACCACGCCGACAAGTCGAACCCCGACGACGTGATCAAGCTGAACTTCGGCGTGACCGCGCGCGACAGCGACGGCGACACCGACAGCGCGACCCTGACGATCAACGTCAAGGACGACGGCCCTGTGGCGCATGACGATGTCAACAACCTGAACATCACCACCACGACCGTTCCGGTGGACAAGGACTACAACGTGGTCCTCGTCCTCGACGTGTCGGGTTCGATGCAGGGCGACAAGCTGGCGCTTCTGAAATCGGCGGTCAACAACCTGCTGACCACCTTCAACAACTACCAGGGCGGCGACGTGAAGGTTCATTTCGTGACCTTCGCAACGCAAGTCGGCGCCGAGTCCACCTTCACCATCACCAACGCGGCTGATTTCGCGGCGGCGAAGGCGTTCATCAACGCGCTGGTCGCCAACGGCACCACCAACTACGAAGACGCGCTGCAGAATGCGGTCACCTGGCTGCAATCGACCGGCACGGGCGGCCCGATTGCGGGCGGCGATACCTACACCTACTTCGTGTCGGACGGCGAGCCCAACACCTATGTCAGCGGCACCAACCACGCTGTCAGCGGCTCCGCAGGCACCGTGATGAACGAAATCCAGGGCATCGGCGAAAACGCGACGACCGACAACGACGGCACGCTGAACGAAGTCGGCGCGCTCAAGGCGCTCTCGACCCAGGTCATCGCTGTCGGCATCGGCGTTTCCTCCACGACCCTCGGCCGCCTGGACGTCATCGACAGCAACGGCGACGCGCTCGACGTGCGTAACCCGGCTGACCTGTCTTCCGCGCTGCAAGGCTCCAACCCTGTCACGACCGTGACTGTTGAAGTCGCGACCGGCAACGTCATCACCGGCCTGAACGGCGGTGCGGGCGCGGCAGACGACAAGAGCGAAGACGATGTCAACACCGTCTCCGCCGTCAAGTTCGGCGCGCTGACGGTCAACGTCCCGACGACCGGTTTTGCGACCATCAACGGCGACTTCGGCACGCTGAAAATCTACGCGGACGGTTCCTATACCTACACCGTGTTCAGCGGCGCGAACCTCAGCAACGGCATCCACGACACCTTCACCTACACCCTGAAGGACGGCGATGGCGACACCAGCAACGCGACGCTGCAGTTCAACGGCACGGCCCCCGCGGTCAAGACGCCCGAACTGACGACCTGCGACATCTGGGTCAAGGAAGACCACTCGGTTGCGCTTAGCGTGCAGGCGAAACTTGTCACTCCGGGCGCCGGCGACCAGCTGACGATCACCATCTCGGGCATCAAGGACGGCTGGGCGGTGGATACTTCCACCTCCGGCGGCACCTATAACGCGACGACCCATACCTGGACGCTGACGCTCGCGCCCGGTGTCACCAGCTACAACGGTGGCCCGACCGTGATCCCGCCCGCGAACTCGGATGCGGACATGGCTGGCCTCGTCGTGAAGGCGACGGTGTCGAACGGCGTGACCACCGCGACCGCGACCGGCACTGAGAACGTGTATGTCGATGCGGTGATCGATGCGCCTGTGCTGACCGTTCCCGCAAACGTCAACTACCTGTGGATCGTCAACCAGTCGAACCCCTCCGCGCTGCCCATCACGACCAAAGTGACGGACAATGACGGATCGGAAACGATCACCAAAGTCGTGCTCGACCTGAACAACAAGTTCACGAACGGCACCGGCGGCTACTACTCGCTGGAAGACATCGGCGTGACGTTGAACAAAGGCACCGAAACGGCGCCCGGCATCTGGACGATCAACGTGAATGCGAAAGACGCGTCGACGGCCCTGAACGGCCTGTCGCTGCTCACGCCCACGGGTTCGGCTTACTACTGGCCGCTGCACAACGGCAGCCATAGCGGCACGATCACCGTCCAGTCCTATGCGCAGGAAACGACGCTGTCCGGCCTTGAAAACGATACGTCCGACAACCAGACGGTCGTCACGGCATACATCTGCTACACCTTCGCGGTGTCGCCGCTGATGATCGACCTCGGCAACAACGGTTTCGACCTTGTGGGTCAGGATCACGGCGTGCTGTTCGACATGACGAATGACGGCCTGAAGGACAAGACGTCCTGGGTCGGCGCGTCGGACGGCCTGCTGGCGATCGACCTGAACCATGACGGCGTGATCAACAACCAGTCCGAACTGTTCGGTAACAACGGCACCGCGACTGACGGCTTCGCGAACCTCGCGCAGTACGACAGCAACGGCGACGGCAAGATCGACGCAACGGATGCGGTATTTGCGGACCTGAAAGTCTGGCAAGACCTCAACCAGGACGGCGTGACCGATGCGGGCGAGTTGAAATCGCTTGGCGATCACGGCATCGCGTCGATCAGCCTGAACACCACGGCGGTCAACCAGATGATCGGCGAAAACGGCATCACCGATGTCGCTTCCGTCACCTTCGCGGACGGCTCGCAAAGCCAGGTCGCGGATGTCTGGTTCAACGTGCGTGATGCGGCCGATAACACCGGTGTCACTTTCCGCGGCGACGCGTCGGATGACTTCGTGACCGGCACCTACAAGAACGACTTCCTGGGCGGCGGCGCTGGCGACAACCAGCTGACCGGCGGCGAGGGCGGCGATACCTTCTTGCTGGATGCGCAGGGCATGGCTGTCATCACGGATTTCAACATGGACGCAGGTGACAGCCTCGACCTGAGCGATATCCTGACGGCATTCGATCCGCTGACGGACTCTTTACATAACTTCGTCCATGCAGTGTCGGACGGCGCGGATACCCTGATCCAGGTGGATCCGACCGGCACCGGCGCGGCCTTCACGACCATCGCTGTGCTCGAAGGGGTACATGTGGACCTGAATGCGCTGACCGCACATGGTAATTTGATTGCCTAAATAAAACCAATGTTGTAAGCATAAGGCTGCGGGGATCCCCGCAGCCTTTTTGCTATGTATAAACAAGGGACTAGCCATGAAAAACTTCGCCAAATTCTGCACCGTTTCCGTGATCGCTCTTATGCTTGCAGCCCCCGCTTATGGCGCGACGCATGGCGAAGACGGCGACCTGACCCTGGTCGATGCGGTGTCGAAAGGCGTGTTGCGCAACCCCGAATACGGTGTCGTTGCCAACAACAAACTGGCGACCAAGGAAGAACTCGAACAGGCGAAATCGCTTTGGGCGCCTTCGGTCGATGTGCTGGGTGAAAGCGGCTTTGCGCGCAGCAATACGCCGACGACCGGCAGCGACAGCGGCTGGGCGAACCGCGCATCCCTTTCCATCACGCAGCTGCTGTATGACGGCGACGGCACCAACGCCGAAATCCGCCGCCAGAAAGCGCGCGTTGAATCCGCCGCGAACCGCGTGGGCGAAGTCGCCGAATTCGTCGGCCTTGACATCGTGCAGGCTTATCTTGAAGTCCTGCGCCAGCGCGACCTGCTGGCGATCGCGCGCGCGAACGTCGAAGACCACAACAAAATTCTTTCCACCATCCAGACCGGTGCCGATGCGGGCACCGTGACCGAAGGCGACGTTTCCCAGGCCAATGCGCGCCTTGCGCAGGCAATGTCGGTCGTATCTTCGACCGAGGAATCCCTGCGCCGCGGCGAGGCGCTGTTCATCCAGAAAGTGGGCGATGCGCCTGCCGACATGGAATTCCCCGTGATCCCGAAGGACAAGCTGCTGCAGAACGTCGATGACAGCGTGCGCGCCGCGATCACCTCGTCCCCGACGCTCGCCGTGTTTGAATCCGACGTCGATGTGGCCAAGGCCGAATTCGAAGGCTCCGGCTCGACCCTCTATCCCCGCGTTGAACTGCAGGCGAACGCTTCCGTCGGCAGCAACGTGAACGGCTTTGACGGCCATACCGACAGCCAGTCGGTGCTGGGCGTTGTCCGCTGGAACCTCTATCGCGGCGGCGCGGATCAGGAACGCCAGCGCGAATTCATGTACCGCCACGCGCAGACGAAAGAACGCCGCGCACAGGCCGCACGCCAAGTTGAAAAAGACGTGCGCGACACCTGGGCCGGCATGATCTCGGCGGCTGAACGCGCGCGCCAGTTCCTCGATCAGGCGACCGCCAACGAAAAAGTCGTGAACGTGTATCTCGACCAGTTCAGCCTCGACCGCCGCACGCTGCTCGACGTACTGGACTCGCAGAACGAACTCTTCGTGTCGCGCTCCAACCACGTGAACTCGCTCTACACCGAAATGTTCGCCGTGTTCCGCGTGCTGGCCCTCGAAGGCCGCCTGCTGGGCTCGATGGGCATTCCGCGTCCCCGCGAGGCGAAGCTGAAGTAATCCGCCGTGTCGGACCCCGGTCAGCAATTACCCGCGACCCCTGCAACGCCGGAAACCGACGAACTGGGAAACGCATGGCCGCTTGAAGCCGCGCGCGTATCGCTCGACGACCCGCTCATGGAATGCCTGGCCATCATCGCCGCCGAAAACGGGCGGCGCACGACGGCTGCAGCCCTATCTTCAGGTCTGCCGGTGCATGGCAAGCAGATGGCATCGCCCGCCGCATTTGTGCGCGCGGCCGACCGTATCGGCTTCACCGCCCGCATGGTGCGCCGCCCGATCACCGACCTGATCGACCATCCCGGCCTGCCCGCGATCCTTGTCCTCAAGCGTAACCTTGCCGCCATCCTGCGCGGCCGCGTGGGCGACAAATTCGCGGTGCTGTTCCCCGAAACGCCCGATGCGCCGACGCTGCTGACGCTGGATGAATTGCGCCAGCGTTTCAACGATTACGCCTTCTTCGTGCGCCCGCGCGCGAACCTTGACGCGCGCACCGGCCCCGCCGAAATCGACCCAACGCGCTCGTGGTTCTGGGGCGCGCTGTACCGTCACCGCAAGATTTATTACGAAGTCGGCCTCGCGGCGGTTGTAATCAACATCTTGGCCATCGCCAGCCCGCTGTTCACGATGAACGTCTATGACCGCGTCATCCCGAACTCGGCGTTTGAAACGCTGTGGTTTTTGGGCGCGGGCGTGTTCCTTGCCTATCTGTTCGACTTCTTCCTGAAAAACCTGCGCTCCCACTTCGTCGATACGGCGGGGCGCAAGGCGGACAACATTATCTCGTCGCGCATTTTCGAGCAGATGCTGGCCATGAAGATGGCGGCGCGCCCGCCGTCGGTCGGCGTGCATGCCGCGAACTTGCGCGAATTCGAAACGCTGCGCGATTTCTTCGCCTCTGCCACCATCGTGGCGGTCATCGATTTCCCGTTCATTATCCTCTTCATCCTGCTGATCTGGGTGATCGCGGGCCCGGTCGCCGTGGTCCCCGCCGTGCTGGTGCCGCTGTCGATGGGCGTCGGCGTGCTGCTGCAGGGTCCGCTCGACAAGGTCATCAAGGAAAGCATGAAGGAAGGCTCGTACAAAAGCAGCCTGATCTTTGAAACCCTTTCCGGCCTTGAAACCATCAAGGTGCAGGCGGCCGAAGGCCACATGCAGCGTAAATGGGAAGAACTGACCGAGCAGTCGTCGCGCACCAGCGTCAAGGCGCGCAGCGTATCCAGCTTCGGCGTGAACTTCGCCGTGCTGATGGCGAATATCTGCTCCGTCATCATGATCCTTTACGGCACTTACCTGATCGCCGACCACAAAATCACGATGGGTGCCCTGATCGCTTCCGTCATTCTCTCCGGCCGCTGCATGGCGCCGGTCGCATCGATTGCCGGCCTGCTGACGAAATGGAGCCAGTCGAAAGAAGCTCTCGAGAGACTTGACGAATTGATGAAGGCGCCGGTCGAACGCCCGATGGGGCAGGTGTTTATCTCCATGCCCGTCATGAAGGGGCAGCTGGAATTCCGCGACGTGGTGTTCCGTTATCCGAACCAGAAAACGCCTGCGCTACAAAACGTCACGATGTCAGTGAAGCCCGGCGAACATGTGGGCGTGATCGGCGCGGTCGGTTCCGGCAAGACGACGCTGGAGCGCTTGATCCTCAACCTTTACCAGCCCGAAGCCGGGTCGGTGCAGATCGACGGCGTCGATGTGCGCCAGATCGATCCCGCCGACCTGCGCCGCAATATCGGCGTGGTGCAGCAGACGCCTTACCTGTTCTTCGGCACGGTGCGCGAAAACATCACGTTGGGGCATGAATCCGTGCCCGACAGCGCAGTGCTGCGCGCCGCCGAAATGGCGGGCGTGATGAACTTCCTGCGCGATTCCGAAGCGGGCCTTGATACCCAGATCGGCGAACGCGGCGACAACCTGTCGGGCGGCCAGCGTCAGGCGATCGCGATTGCCCGCGCGCTGCTCTACGATCCGCCCATCCTGCTGCTCGATGAACCCACCGCATCCATCGATCCGGGGTCGGAGCGCCGGCTGTACGGCCACCTGAAGGAAATGATCAAGGGCAAGACGATCCTGCTGATCACGCACAAAAGCGCGGTGCTGGGCCTGATCGACAAGCTGGTCCTGATGGACCGCGGCCGCGTGATTGCGACCGGCCCGCGCGATGAAGTCATCCAGAAGCTGCAGGCGGGTGCATACCGCAGCGGCGGATCAGGGGGCGCACCCAATGAGTGACCCGAAGCAGAATCCGCCGCAGGGCGGCCAGATGAAGATCGAGCCGGTGAAAATCCCGGCATCGGAAGCTGCAGGCGCGAAGCCGAAGCAGGCACCGCCGCGCAAGCCCGCCGGCGGCGGCAAAAGCCTCGACATGAACGAATACGATTTGCGCAAGCTTGACCTGACGCGCAAATACGACGACGATTTTTCTCCCGCCGACGGTTTGTCGTTCCGCGACCACCTGATGCTTTATACGCTGGCGGGCATGCTGTTTATCTTCCTCGCCTGGGCGAATATCGCGACGCTGGATGAGGTGTCGCGCGGCGACGGCACGGTTGTGCCGTCATCCGAAGTGAAGGCCGTGCAAAACCTTGAAGGCGGCATCATCGACGAATTCATGGTCAAGGAAGGCGACACCGTCAAGTCCGGGCAGCCTCTATTGCGTATGCGCAACATCCAGGCGCGCGCCGATTTCGACGCGACCATGCAGAAATACCTCGGCACGCTTGCGACTACGCAGCGCCTGCAGGCCGAAACCGAAGGCAAGGACCTGATCTCCTTTACCGACGACGTGGTCAAGGGCGCGCCCGACAGCGTGCGGCAGGAACAGAACGCGTTCGATGCCAACAAGCGGCAGCTTGCCAATCAGTCCACAGTCCTGAAGGACCAACTGAGCCAGAAGGAACAGGAAGTGGCCGAATTGCAGCGCCGCATTGCCGACACCGGCTCGATGCTGGCGCTGGCGGTTGACGAGCGCAACATGGTGGAACCCATGGTCGCCAAGGGTGCCGCCAACAAGAAAGAACTGTTGCAGGTAAAACAGCGCATCGCCCAGCAATCGGCGGAGCTGAACGGCCTGCGCCTTGCGCTGCCGCGCTCGCAGACGGCGGTGAAGGAAGTGAAAAGCCGGCTTGAAACCCTGCTGACCGATTTCCGCGCGACATCGCAAAAGGAACTCGCCGAAAAAACGATCGAGATGAACACGATCAAGCAGACACTTGCCGCCTACCGCGACAAATCGGAGCGCACCGAAATCGTCGCGACCGTCAACGGCGTGGTGAAGGATATTAAAATTACTACCGTCGGCGGCGTTGTGCGCCCCGGCGAAACGATCATGGAAGTCGTCCCTGCAGACGACAAGCTGGTGGTGGAGGCGCGCATCCTGCCGCGCGATATCGCCTTTATCCATACCGGCCAGAACGCGATCGTGCGCCTGACCGCGTTTGATTTCTCCGTCTATGGCTCCCTCTCGGGCAAGGTCGTGGAAGTATCGCCAGACAGCATCATGAACGAAAAAGGCGAAAGCTTTTTCCGCGTGCGCGTCGAAACCGAACAAACCTCGGTGCAAAAGGGCGACAAGAAACTGGAAGTCATGTCGGGCATGCAGGCCACCGTCGATATCGTGACGGGCAAGAAAACCGTCATGCAATACCTGCTCAAGCCCTTTACCAAGGCGGCGCAGACGGCGATGCGCGAACGCTAAAAGCGTTTAATTTCATTGGGTTAATGTTAATGACTCGCTGATTATGGTATAATCGGCTACCATACTCATGTACCCCAGTTTTAACAGCATGAGAGGCCGCCGCTTGATCGCTTTCACCCCCGAAAACTTCCCCCTCTACCAGATCATTCAGGACATGAAACTGCCGGGGGCCGAGGTGGTGAAACAGGATTTCGAAGCCGCGCGCGATGGCGGCGACCGCGAAAAATACAGCTTCGCGATGGGGCTTTACACCGTGGCCGCCGCACCGGGCCTCAGCCAGAAAATTCCCGCGATGACACCCGCCGTTTTATCCGGCGCGCAAAAACAGGCCTATGATATTTTCGAAGAACTCGCCGCCCGCGATCACGCGCAGGCCGCGCTGATGACATCATACATGAAGGCCGCAGGGCAGGGCACGCCGCAGGATTTGCAGGGCGCGAAAACATGGCTCGACCGTGCGGAAGACCTTGGCGGCAAAAACGATTTCACACAAAAACTGCGCAAGCAGATCACGACCGTCTATCTGGTCGTCCCGCCCCGAAAAGCGGCAGGCCCCGCCTAGGGCCGATAAACCTTACCCGCCGTATCAATCGGATGCCGCACCGCATTCACACCCGTGCCCATGACATAGCCAGCCTGATAGCAGCCGGAGAGCGTGCCTGCGATGACGAACAGCAGCGCGATTGTGGCAAGCTTTACGGCCATCACCCCAACGCCTTTTCCAGTTCCGGCAGCGCGGTGAACAAGTCCTGCACCAGGCCGTAATCGGCGACTTGGAAGATCGGGGCTTCGGCGTCCTTGTTGATGGCGACGATGACTTTTGAATCCTTCATGCCGGCCAGATGCTGGATCGCGCCGGAGATGCCGACGGCGATATAAAGCTCGGGGGCGACGACTTTGCCGGTTTGGCCGACCTGATAATCGTTCGGCACGAAGCCCGCATCGACCGCCGCGCGGGATGCGCCGACGGCGGCACCCAGTTTATCGGCGACCGCGTCGATCAGCTTGAAATTCTCGCCATTGCCCATGCCGCGGCCGCCGGAAACGACGATGCGTGCTGCAGTCAGTTCGGGGCGCTCCGACTTGGTGATCTGCTGGCTGACGAATTGCGCCAAACCTGCATCGCCCGCGCCCGCGATTTTTTCCACGCTCGCGCTGCCGCCTTCCGCCGCCGCAGGGTCAAATGCGGTGGTGCGGATGGTCATGATTTTAATCTTGTCCTTCGACTGCACGGTCGCAAAGGCGTTGCCGGCATAGATGGGGCGCACAAACGTATCCGCGCTCACCACGCCGCTGACATCGGATAGTGGCTGCACATCCAGCAGCGCGCCGACGCGGGGCAGCATGTTTTTGCCGCTGGTGGTGGCAGGGGCAAGGATATGGCTGTAACCCGCACCGATTTTGGCGACCAGCGATGCCATGTTTTCCGCCACCTGATGCGCATAGGCCGCATCATCGGCCAGCAACACTTTTTTGCAGCCCGCGATTTTCGCGGCAGCTTCGGCAACGGCCGCGCAGCCTGCGCCTGCCACAAGAATGTCGAAATCGCCCAGCTTTGCGGCGGCGGTTGCCGCGTTCAGCGTGGCGGGTTTCAGGGATGCGTTATCGTGTTCCGCGATCAAAAGGACGGTCATGGTCAGATCACCTTTGCTTCGGTTTTCAGTTTCGATACCAGTTCGGCGACATCCTTCACCTTCACGCCGCCTTTGCGTTTTTCAGGTTCGGTCACCTTCAGCACCGTCACGCGCGGCGCGATATCCACGCCAAGGTCGGCGGGCGTCATGGTCGCGAGAGGTTTCGATTTCGCCTTCATGATATTGGGCAGCGCCGCATAGCGCGGCTCGTTCAGGCGCAAATCGGTCGTGATGATCGCAGGCAGCTTCACCGCCAGCGTTTCCAACCCACCGTCGATTTCGCGCGTGACGTTGAAACCCGCATCGGTTTTTTCAACCTTCGATGCAAATGTTGCCTGGCCCCAGCCCAGCAACGCCGCCAGCATCTGGCCGGTCTGGTTGTTGTCGCCGTCGATCGACTGCTTGCCGAGGATGACAAGGTCGGGCGTTTCTTTCTTCACCACGGCGGCGAGGAGTTTCGCAACGCCTAGCGGTTCCACCGCCGCATCGGTCTGCACCAGAATGCCGCGGTCACCGCCCATGGCAAGGCCGGTGCGGATCGTTTCCTGCGATTTCGCATCGCCGATGGAGACGACGATGATTTCCGTTGCGACACCCTTTTCCTTCAGGCGCACAGCTTCTTCGACCGCGATTTCGCAGAAGGGGTTCATCGACATTTTCACGTTGGCAAGTTCGATGCCGCTCTGGTCGCTCTTGACGCGGACCTTCACGTTGTAATCGACGACGCGCTTGACGGGCACGAGAATTTTCATATTCAACTCCGTTTGAATCTGGAGTTTTAATGTATATCAGGGCAGGGGGCGTGTGAAGGGTTGTTGCAGGCGGGCAAGGGCCCGAAACCCGTCATGAAACGATGATTTTGCCGCTGTCGAACAGGTCGTCGACCGTCAGGGTGCCAAGGCCGGTCAGCGACCCGACCGCCACAAATCCCGTGCCGCTGCCCGCGCCGTCGGCATCGACGCTGATGGTCGTCACGCCCTTCACGGTTGCGAAGGATACGTAATCGCTGATCTCGCTGATGCCCGGGGTGAAGCCGATCAGGATGTCGGAAATATCCAGCTTGTCGCCCTGCGCAATGCTGAAATCGGTGATCTTGTCGAAACTGGTGGTGTTGCTGAAGGCAAAGATATCCGCACCCGTGCCGCCCGTCAGCGTGTCGTTGCCGAACCCGCCGTCGAGGAAATCCGACCCCGCACCGCCATCCAGCGTCGAATTGCCGCTGTTGCCGTACATGGCGTTGTCGAGCGCGTTGCCGGTGGATTTTATATTGGAAACGCCGGTTTGATACAGGTCTTCGACATTGGCGGCGAGGGTGATCGTGACGCTGGTGCGCACGGTGTCGTGGCCTGCGCCCACGGCCTCGGTCACGCCGTCGGCCGCGTTGTCGATGATGTAGGTATCGTTGCCAAGCCCGCCATACATTTTATCCGCGCCCGCGCCCCCATCCAGCGTATTGTCGCCGGAGTTACCTGTCAGCGTATTGGCCAGCGCATTGCCCGTGCCGTCGATATTCGCGGTTCCCGTCAGCAGCAGTTTTTCGATGTTCGTGCCCAGCGTATAGGTGAATCCGACCTGCACGGTGTCGATGCCGCCATTCGTGGCCTCGATCACGACATCCAGAATGTCATCGACGAAATAGGTGTCGTTACCGGCCATGCCGGTCATGGTGTCCGCGCCGGTGCCGCCGTCCAGCGTATTCGCGCCTGTATTGCCGGTCAGGCTGTTATTCAGGTCGTTGCCGGTCGCGTTCGCGGCGGCGGAGCCCAGCAGCAGCAGGTTTTCGACATTTGCGCCCAGCGTGAAGCTGAGGGTGGAGCGCACGGTATCGATGCCCTCGCCCGACGCTTCCTGCACCACATCGCCGAGGTTGTCGACGAAGTATGTATCGTCGCCGGCGCCGCCCGCCATGGTGTCGGCGCCCGTCATGCCGTTCAGGATGTTGTTGCCCGCATTGCCGGTCAGGATATTCGCCAGCGTGTTGCCGGTCGCGTTGATCGCGGCGGTGCCGGTCAGGGTGAGGTTTTCAAGGTTGAGGGCAAGCGTATAGGAAAAACCGGCCAGCACGGTGTCGATGCCGGCATTGGCGGCTTCGCTGATGCTGTCGGTCGTCATGTCGATGATATAGGTGTCATTGCCAAGGCCGCCGATCAGTTTATCGGCGCCCGCGCCGCCGTCCAGCGTATTGTCGCCCGCATTGCCCGTCAGCGTATTGGCAAGCGCGTTGCCCGTGCCGGTAAATCCGCCCGCCGTGCCCGCGAAGACAAGCTTTTCGACGTTGGCCGACAGGGTGTAATTGCCGGTGATATAGGCGGTGTCGATGCCGCCCGCCGTCCCGGCGTCCTCGATAATGACGTCGCCTGCGTCGTCGATGTAATAAACGTCGTTGCCCGCGCCGCCGATCAGGGTATCTGCGCCCGCAAGGCCGTTCAGCGTATTGATGCCGGATGTGCCGGTGATCGTATTGTCGCCCGCATTGCCCGTGCCGTTCAGCGCGCCTGTACCGAGCAGCACGAGGCTTTCGATGTTGTCGCCCAGCGTATAGCTGAATGCGGCGCGCACCGTGTCGCTGCCTTCGTTTGCCTGTTCGATAATCACATCGGCCGCCGTATCGACGATATAGACATCGTTGCCGTCGCCGCCCGCCATCGTATCCGCGCCCGTGCCGCCGTCCAGCGTGTTGTTGCCGCTGTTGCCGGTCAGTGCGTTCACCAGCGTGTTGCCGGTGGCGTTCAGGTTGCCGGTGCCGGTCAGCGTGAGGTTTTCGACGTTCACTTCCAGCGTGCGCGACACGCCGGCATAAACGGTGTCGGTGCCGCCATTCGCGTTTTCGACGATCACATCGCCGAAATTATCGACGACATAGGCATCGTTGCCGGCGCCGCCCGCCATGCGGTCCGCGCCCGCGCCGCCGTCCAGCGTGTTGTTGCCGCTGTTGCCGGTGAGGGAGTTGTTAAGCGCGTTGCCCGTCGCGTCGATCGATGCCGTGCCGGTCAGGGTGATGTTTTCGACATTGTCGTTGACCGTGTAACTGACGCTCGCCAGCAGGGTATCCGTGCCTTCGCCCGGGTTTTCCAGCACGTAATCGCCGGCGTCGTTGATGACATAGATGTCGTTGCCCGTGCCGCCCGCGAAAGTATCCGCGCCCGGCGTGCCCGCCATGCTGTCGTTGCCGGCCGTGCCGCGCAGGGCCGAGCCGTAATAGGTGACATAGGCTTCGAGCGCTGTATAGGTATAGCTCTGGCCTGCGAATTCAAACAGCTCGAAATCAATCAGCGTATCGATCACGGTATAACCCGTCGCATGTGTCACATAGACAAGGCTGGTGCTGACGAGGGAGAAGCTGAAGCCGCTGATATCTCCGGCATAGACGGCGGTGTCGGTGCCTGCGCCGCCGTCCAGCGTGTTCGTGCCGCGCCCGCCCGCCAGCTGGTTGTCGCCGCTATTGCCCGTCAGATTGTCGTTGCCGTCGCCGCCGAAAACATTGTCGATGCCGCTGATCGTCACGGCCTTGCCCGCGATCGTGCCGGTGCCGGCTGCAAGGTTCACGGTGCTGGCGGTCGTGACGGCGGTCAGGTTCAGCGTATCGCTGCCGCCGTCGGTGTCGGAAATCACGCTGCGCGCCGTCAGGTTCGCGCCCGAAAACGCCGCGAACGCGTTGGTATAGACATACACGTCATCCGCCGTCTGCGCATGGCCCAGAAAGGTCATGTTCCAGCTGGCCAGCGTGCCGGTGTCGTTGAGCTCGGTATCCTGAATTTTCAGCGTCCAGGTGCCAAGGCTGCTTTCGCCCCAGCTGGCGTTGGTGGAAACGGTGAAATCGATGCCGCGCATGGCGCTGCCGCTGAAATCGCCCGCCTGCTGCGTGCCCGGATGGTTGACGACGACGCTTTCCGTGCCGTCGGGGCTGACCAGCGTGACGACCAGATCGCCCGCCCAGCTGTGGTTAATGTCCAGATGCACCTGCACATGCTCGATCACGATATCCTGCGTCACGCTGATGGATGTCGTGACGGTCGCGTTGTCGCGGATGGCAAGGTTGGGCGACGATGTGGCGGTCGTAAACGTCGTCATGTTCGCCGATGTCTGCTGCAGCCCCCACAATTCGGCCAGCCGCACGGCGGCGAAGGCATCCGCCGCGCCGAAGCCGTAATCATGGCTGAAATGCAGCCCGCCGCCGTTCCAGTTGGTTGCGCCGTTATACTGCCATCCGGTATTGGTCGGGTCGTTATGCTGCGCGGAATAGGCAAGGATCTGCTGCACGTCGCGCCAGCCGAGGTCGGGATTGGCCTCCAGCATCAGCCCGATCACGCCGCTGACGACGGGGGCCGCGAATGACGTGCCGTCGACGGTCGCGTAACTGCCGTTTTCGTAGCCCGCCGCGCCCGTGCGGTCGGTCGTCAGGATGCCGACCCCGCCCGCCGATACCAGCAGCGCCGCGCCGGGCGTGCTGAACGACGCGACATGGCCGGTTGAATCGATCGCCGCAACGGTGATGGCATACGGGGAATTGGAGAAGTTGTGGTAGTTGACGTTGTCGCCCACATCGCCTTCGTTGCCCGCCGCGAAAACGATGCTTGTGCCAAGCCCGCCGCGCCCCTGGTCGACGAGGTTTTTCATCGCCGCGCCCAGATCCGCCATGCTGACGCCGCCCGATGTGCGCGTGTCGGAAAAATCGTCGGCATAGGGGCTTGTGTAACCCCAGCTGTTGTTCATCACATCGACCTGCGCCGTCAGAACGTATTGGAACCCCTGCAGCGTCTGCGCATCGGTGCCGGTATCGAAGGACTGGCGGATGCCGATGCCGGTCGCATCGAAGGCGACGCCCACGATGCCGCTGCCGTTATCGTCGGCGATCATCACGCCCATGACCGCGGTGCCGTGGCTGTCGTCGGCAACGGCGGGGGCGGCATCATAATCGTTCGACCCGACGTCGCGGTCGAGCGAGGTGTCGTAGTTCGGCGCAAGATCGGGATGCGTGTACTGGAACCCGTCGTCGAAATCGGCAAGGCGGATGCCCGCGCCGGTGTAATCCGGCCAGACGAGGTCGGCATGCAGCCCCCAGGTACCGGTCAGGTGCCATTCGGATGACAGCTGCGGATCGCTGGGCACGCCGCTGGTCATCGGTTCGATGGCGGCGGCCTGCGGCACATAGGAGGCAATACGGTCGGCGGCAGCCGCCAGCCGCGCTTTTGTGCCGGCTTCTTCGGATGCAATCTCGTCGAAAACGTCTTTTGTGTCGTCGCTATCGGCCAATCGAAAATCTCCGGAAAAGACCCGCATTACGTGGCGTAGATGATTATTTATTAGAACACAATATAATTAACCACGGGTGAACGCTGTGAATTCAAGGGGATGCGGCGGCACCGGGCATAAAAAAAGCCCCGGATTTCTCCGGGGCTTTTTAAACGCTTGGCTCGAAAGCTTATTGCTTTTCCGGCACGGCCACGCCCGGTGCTTTATCAGCATCGGCTGCGACCTGCATTTTCACGATGGTGTCGGGGTTCGAGGGGGGTTCGCCGCGCTGGATTTTATCGACGAATTCCATGCCCGAGGTCACTTCGCCCCAAACGGTGTACTGGCCGTTCAGGAAGCTTGCGTCCTTGAAGCAGATGAAGAACTGGCTGTCGGCCGAGTTCGGGTCGTTGGAGCGCGCAGCGCCAACAGTGCCGCGGCCAAAGGGCGCGGAGGAGAATTCAGCCTTGATCTTCTGGCCCGAACCGCCCGTGCCGTTGCCGTCGGGGTCGCCGGTTTGCGCCATGAAGCCTTCGATGACGCGGTGGAATTTCAGGCCGTCATAGAAGCCTTTGCGCACCAGTTCCTTGACGCGCGCGACATGCGCGGGCGCGAGGTCGGGGCGCAGGTTGATCACCACGCGGCCGTCTTTCAGGTCGAGGTAAAGGGTGTTTTCGGGATCGGCAGGCGTATCGGCCGCCATCGCAGCCGAGGCCGACAGGCACAGCGCAACGACGAGGGAGAGGAGCAGTTGTTTCATGGTTTCAGTTTCCTTTGGTGTGGTGGTTAGGCAGCAAGAGTAAATTTGACGATGGTATCGGGCTTGCGGGGCGGTTCGCCCTTGGCGATGTTATCGACGAAATCCATGCCGTCGGTCACTTCGCCCCAGACGGTGTACTGGCCGTCGAGGAAGCGGGCGTCGTCGAAGCAGATGAAGAACTGGCTGTCCGCGCTGTCGGGGTCGGAGGAACGCGCCGCGCCGACCGTGCCGCGCTTGAACGGCGCTTTGGAGAATTCGGCCGGGATATTCTTGCCGGAGCCGCCATAGCCGGTGCCGTCGGGGTCGCCCGTCTGCGCCATGAAGCCGTCGATGACGCGGTGGAACTTCAGGCCGTCATAGAAACCCTGGCCGATCAGCTCCTTTACGCGCGCGACATGTTTGGGCGCAAGGTCGGGGCGCAGCTGGATGGTCACTTTGCCGTCCTTCAGTTCCAGGATGGCGGTGTTTGTCTTGTCGTCGGCCATATTCAGAATCTCTCCATAGCTTTACACGGTTAACCGGCGGGTATCCTGCGCCCGGACAGCGTAAATTTCAAGGGCTTAAAAATACTCGGGAAATTGCTTTTCGGCGTTCAGTTTCAGGTCCGCCACCTTCTTCAGGGCGGGCAGGTCGGGCTTCATGCGCTCCGCCTCCTGCCAGCAGGTCCAGGCCAGCATGCTGTCGCCGTTGCCGAACAGCGCGTCGCCCAGGTTGGCATAGGCCGTTGCCAGCCACGGGTTGGCGGTGATGGCGTTCATGTACATCTTGATGCTCTTGTTGAATTCCTTGACGTTGAACGGCTTGCCTTCCTTCTCGTCGATCAGGATCTGTTCGTGGATGTTGCGGGCGCGGAAGACGTCCAGCAGGTGGGTATAGTCGGGCGCGGCCTTTTTCGCGCGGATCAGCGCCTTGTTCGACAGCTCGATATCGCCGCGGGTGGTGAAGGTCTGGGTCAGGGTCAGCATCGTGCCCTCCACGATGTCGCCGCCGCCCGCGCTCAGGACCTGCAGGGTCAGGTTGTCCAGCGGGTCCGTTTCTTTCGACGGCAGCGACAGCAGCATTTCATGCATCGCCAGCAGCGCGTGCAGCGGGTCGCCCGCCGCGAGATAATCCTTCACCTGCTTGGCGAAATAATCGGCGTTAGGGCCGGGTTTTTGCGCGATCGTCATCGCGGCGTTGATGGTGTCGTCAAGGCTGAAATGCTCGGTATAACCGTCCGGCACCTTTGGCGCGGCCGTCACGGGGGACGCGCCCGCCAGTTTCCATTCGGCCTTCGTCACGCGCCCGGCATGGTCGTTGGTGGTGTATTCCAGTTTTTCGAAGGCATCGGGCGATTTGCCCATCTGCTTTTCGACATCGGGATGGATCACGGGTCCATAGACCAGAAAGCGCAGGTAGGTTTTCACCAGTTCGGGCGGGATGGCGGTCTTGCCGTCCGTGTACGAAGCCATGCGTCCCGCTTCGGTGTCGAAAACGCCGCCCTGCGGCGCGGCCGTGAAACGGACCAGGTGCGCGCTTTTGTTGTCGGACGCGCTGCCATACAGCGCATCCAGATCGACCAGCGGTCCGTTGGTGTCGAGCGCGATGCCGCTCATGGTCTTGACCATCTTGCCGGTCTGCGTTTCGGTTTCGAAATCAAAACCCTTCTGCGTCGCCTGGCGGCGGATGTTGCTGCGCGCCAGCGGCAGCGTGTGCAGCGGCATCACGTTGTAGATTTTCTGGCCGTGGTCGATGACGGTATAGATTTTTTTCGCGAAATCGTAAATGCGCTCGTCATTTCCCGCGCGGATGACCAGCATTTCGGGCAGCAGGGTGACGATGTTATCGACGGCGGATTCTTCGTCGGCGTATTGCGGGATGATCTTGTTATACGTGGCGCTTTCGGGCGAGACGCTGGTGATCTTCGTTTTCTGGCTGACGTTATAGGTCAGTTGCAGACCCGCCTGCGCGGTTGCGGCAGCGGTTGCGGCGACGGGCGCGGCAGCAGGCGCAGCGGCCGGCGCGGCTTCCGGTGCCGCCGGCTTTGCGGGCGCGCCCGGGGGCGGGCCCGACGGCACGGTCAGTTCGATATCGGCAGATGCCGCCGGCGGGATCGTGCCCTGTGCGGTTGCCTGTGTTGCGTCCGCAAACAAGCTGCAGGCGGCGAAGGCGAGAGCGGCAAGGAAGGTCGTTTTCATGCGGATCCTGACTGTCGTTCGGCGGTCATTCATCAAGTTTATCGCCGCCGGGGTTAACTATCTGTTAAATCGGGCGGAGTCGGCAAAAGACAAGCCTGATTTTGCTAAATCCGCGCTTGCGGCGCAAGCATCAAGGGGATAATTTATAAACTGGCGAAACGGGGATATTATGGACTATCTGCTTCTCGTGCTCTACTGGGCTTTGCAGGCCTATTTCTGGCTTATCATTTTCACGGTGGTGGTCAGCTGGCTGGTCGTTTTCGACGTTTTGAACACCAAGCATAAGGGCGTGCGCAAGTTCTGCGAGCTTCTGAACACCCTCACCAATCCGCTTGTCCTGCGCATCCGCAAAATCATGCCGCCGCTGGGGGGCATCGACCTCTCGCCCATGATCATCATTTTCGGTCTTTATTTCCTGATGAGCCTGATCGAACAGGCCAGCAAACAGTTACAGGGCGGGTAAGCATATGGGGACGGCAAAAATGAAACACACCAATCAACCCGCCGCCCTGATCGACGGCAAGACCATCGCCAAAAAACTCCGCGACAGCATCAAGCGCCATGTGGAGGTTCTGGTCGAAGACCACAAAATCCTGCCCGGCCTTGCGGTCGTACTGGTGGGCGACGATCCCGCATCGGCCGTCTATGTGGCGAACAAGGAAAAGGCCGCGCGCGAAGTGGGCATGCGCGGCATCGTGCATCGCATGCCGCAAAATACCTCCCAGGATGAATTGCTGAAGCTGATCCATGCCATGAACGCCGACCCGAAAATCCACGGCGTGCTGATCCAGATGCCGCTGCCGCGCCAGATCGACGGCGCGACGGTGCTGAAGGCGCTCGACCCCGCCAAAGACGTTGACGGGCTGCATATCGAAAACATGGGCAGACTGATGGCCGATATGCCGGGGCTTGTGCCCTGCACCCCGATGGGCTGCATCATTTTGCTGAAAAGCATCACGCAGAATTTAAGCGGTTTGCATGCAGTCGTCGTCGGCCGCTCGCAACTGGTCGGCAAGCCTGTCGCCCAGTTGCTGTTGCGCGAAAACTGCACCGTTACCACCTGCCATTCGCGCACGCCCAACATCGCGCATATCGCGCGCGAAGCCGATATCCTGATCGTCGCCACAGGCAAGCCGCATCTGGTGAAGCAAGACTGGGTGAAGCCGGGCGCAATCGTGATCGATGTGGGCATCAACCGCATGGATGACGGCAAACTGGCGGGCGATGTCGATTTCAACGGCGTGTCCAAGGTCGCCGGATATATCACCCCCGTGCCGGGCGGCGTAGGCCCCATGACAATCGCCTGCCTGCTTGGAAATACGGTCGCCGCCGCCTGCCGCCAGAACGAATTGACGGTGCCGCATATCGGCTGATTTTTATTTAAGGAGATATTTCGTGGCTTTCAAAAAGACAGCGTATGTTTTCATCGCCGCCTTTTTCCTGCTGGCTGCGCCCGCACAGGCGCAGAACAAGGAACAGGATCTCGCCTGCGGCGGCTTCAAGCCCGCATGGACGGCCTGCACCCGCAGCGACGATTGCATGACCGGCCGCGGGTATTGCCGCGAACCGCTGCCCCATGCGCGCACGGCGGCATCGGAAATCGCCGCCTATAACCAATGCATGCTGCGCATCAGCGTCTGCACCAGCGTCAACCACGACATGCCCAAAATCCCGCCCGTCTGCGCCGCCGGCCGCTGCGTCGCCGGAACCCCGATGCCGAACGTGCCGGGGCAGAAGTAATTTCTTAGCTGCTGTATCTTCGCCGACCAAGGTCAGGGTTCATTTTCTAGATGGTAAATCTTATTCGGATTTTTGTTATTGCCTGCGTCATGCTGTGGGCAAGTGGTGCCGCCGAAGCTTGCCGTGAAATGAATCAAAGTATTTTTTTTGCTGAAAACGTGGCAGGTAGCACGGCATGTTATGCGCTGTCATACCCTGCAACCTTGGCAAAAAATAATATAGGCAAGACAGATATACATTTTGTAAGTAAGGGAAAAGATGAGCTGGTGCGTTCCTTTGATTGGTATAGTCGAAATATTTTTCTGAAATGTGAAGAAAGCGGCGGCTATTCACTCGTACGGCTTGCAGATACCAGACGCGCACATCTGGAGCAGACGGACTACCCTGCGATTGAATTTTATCGGAACGGAAATCTGGTCAAGGCGTATTCGGCGCGCGATCTGGCCAAGGAAAAAGAAACTAACTTTTCGACCGAATGCGGTGACTTATTCCTGTTCGGCATGCAGGCGGCTTATGACTCTCCATCACAAAAATATCGTGTTTCGGTCAAGCTCGGCAATCGCACGGTCGTTTTCGATGCGGTTACGGGCGATATTATTGATGTGGACAGAAGCAAAAGGGGATTCCCCCAGTCTTCGCCAACTCCGGTCGAATAAACGGCTTACTGCCCCTGCGCCACCGTGAACGCGCGGGTGCCGTCGAAGCTGTAGAGGTTTTCCGTCTTTATCACTTCAACGCCCGCCTTCATGAATGATTGCAGCAGCTGGATGATCTGTTCCTGTGTCACGGGTGCGGCGTCGTTGGCGGGGGTGAAGCGGCAGCGCCAATGGTCGCCTTGCTCCGATTTCGCGATGGCTTCCGGCCACACCAATAACCCGCGGCTGTCGATGCTCGACAGTTTCAGGGAATTCGACAGCGATTTCACGTTTCCCGCCAGTTCGTTCACCGCGCCGTTCCAATCCACGAACACATCCACGCCCTCCAGTTTCTTGGCGCGGCGTTTGGGCATTTGAATATCCTGCAGCTTCATCTGCTTTTCTTCCGCCGCCACCATCGCGGGGAAATATTTGGGCTGCTTGCCAAGGCGTTCGATCACCGCGTCGCTGAATTCGGCGGTGTTTGCGCGTTTGCTGCTCACCTGCGGGTTGAAAATCTCGCCGGTATGGATGCCGTCCTCGATCGTCGCAAGCCATGCGTTCTGGATTTTCGCGGCAACCTCCGTCTGACCCAGATGCTGCAGCATCAGCACGGCGGCGTTCAGCAGGCCGGACGGGTTGGCGATGCCCTGACCCGCGATATCGGGGGCGGAACCATGTACCGCCTCGAACATCGCGCCATGCTTGCCGATATTGGCCGAACCGCAGAGGCCGACCGAGCCGGAAACCTCCGCCGCGATATCCGACAAAATATCGCCGTACAGGTTTTCCGTCACCACCACATCAAACAGGTGGGGCGCAGCCGCAATCTTCGCTGCGCCGATATCGACAATCATGTGGTTTGCGGTCAGTTCGGGGTATTCCTTGGCAACCGTGTCGAAAATGCGGTGGAACAACCCGTCCGTCATTTTCATGATGTTGTCTTTGGAAATGCAGGTGACTTTTTTGCGGCCATGCGCGCGGGCGTATTCGAAGGCGTAGCGGATGATGCGTTCGGAACCTGTATGCGAAATCAGTTTCAGGCATTGCACCACGTTGTCGGTCTGCTGGTGTTCGATGCCGGCGTACAAATCTTCCTCGTTCTCCCGCACGATCACCATGTTCATCACGGGCTGGGTGGTACGTACGTAAGGGTGATAGGAAATGCAGGGGCGCACGTTGGCATAGAGCGCCATCGATTTGCGCACGGTCACGTTCAGGCTCTTAAACCCGCCGCCCTGCGGCGTGGAGATGGGGGCTTTCAGGAAGCATTTGGTGCGCTGGATGGATTCCCACGATTTGTCTTCGATGCCCGACATGATGCCGCGCTTATAGACTTTTTCCCCGATCTCGATCGTTTCGATCTCCAGCTGCGCGCCAGCGGCTTCGAGAATCTTGAGCGTCGCTGCCATGATTTCGGGGCCGATGCCGTCGCCATGGGCAACCGTGATGGGGGATTTTTTGGTCATGGTTTTCATAATCCTTTAGAAAAGGGAAGCCGTCACAAGGCTTTCGCGCGGGCTATTTTTAACACGAGATTATTGTGGCTTAAAGCCCGAGTTTTGCAATAAAATCCGGCGGTATCAAACCGAGGTTGCACATGCTCCCCCAGGAAATTATCCGCAAGAAACGCGACGGACAAAAACTGTCCGCTGGCGACATCCATGAATTCATCACCGGCGTGACATCCAAACAGGTATCCGAAGGCCAGGTCGCCGCATTCTGCATGGCAACGCTGCTGAAGGGCATGGAGATGCCCGAGCGCGTTGCGCTCACACAAAGCATGGCGAAATCCGGCACGGTCATGGACTGGAAATCGGAAAACCTGCCGGGCCCGATCCTCGATAAACATTCAACCGGCGGTATCGGCGACAAAGTATCCCTGATGCTCGCCCCCATCGTCGCGGCCTGCGGCGGTTTCGTGCCCATGCTGTCGGGGCGCGGGCTTGGCCATACCGGCGGCACGCTCGATAAAATGGATGCGATCCCGGGCTACGTGTCGCAGCCCGACACCGCGCTGTTCCGCAAAACCGTGCGCAGTTCCGGCTGCGCCATCATCGGCGCGACGCCCGATCTTGCGCCCGCCGACCGCATTATCTATGCCATCCGCGATGTGACGGGCACGGTTGAATCGCTCGACCTGATTACCGCATCCATTCTGTCGAAAAAACTCGCGGCGGGTCTTGATGGCTTGGTGATGGACGTCAAATTCGGCACCGGCGCCTTCATGGAAAAATACGACAATGCCAAGGAACTCGCCGAAAGCATCGTGCATGTGGCGAACGGCGCGGGCCTGCCCACCGTCGGCCTGCTGACCGATATGAACCAGGTGCTGGGCCGCACGGCGGGCAACGCGGTCGAGGTGGTCGAGGCCATCGAATATCTGCAAAACAAAAACATCGACAAACGCCTGCACGAAGTGAACGTCGCGCTCACCGCCGAACTGCTGGTGCTGGGCAAGCTTGCGAAAGACGTTACCGAAGCGCGCACAAAAATCGAAACCGTCATCAAAAACGGCAAAGCCGCCGAACATTTCGCCAAGATGGTCACCGACCTTGGCGGACCGGCGGATTTGATGCAGAACCCCGCGAAATACCTGAAACGCGCGGCGGTGGTGAAGGATTACTTCCCCGCGAAAAAAGGCCGCGTCAGCGCCATCGACGCGCGCGCCATCGGCATCGGCATCGTCGAACTGGGCGGCGGCCGCGCGAAACCGACCGACGGCATCGACCATTCAGTCGGCCTCACCAATGTTGCCCAGATCGGCGAAGAAACGGGGCAGGGGGCACGCCCGCTTGCGACCATCCACGCCAAGGACGAAGCATCGTGGCAGAAAATGGCCGCGAGCCTTGATGCCGCCGTCACCGTGTCCGAAGCCGCCAACACGCAAGAACAACTCATCCGCCACAGGGTCGCCGCATGAAATTCACCGCCGCAGAAATGAAGGTTTTGACGCAGGTCGCAACCGAAGCCCGCGACAACGCCTATTGCCCCTATTCAAACCATCCCGTCGGCGTGGCGCTGGTGACCGATACCGGCATGGTGTTCCCGGGATCGAACGTCGAAATCGCGCATTACAAAGGCGTTTGCGCCGAAGCATCCGCCATTTCGAATATGGTGACGGCAGGCGAGCGTAAAATTGCCGCCGTGGTCGTGATCGGCCCCGCGATGGAATACCTCTGCACCCCCTGCGGCGATTGCCGCCAGCGTTTGCGCGAATTCGCCGCCCCCGGCATGAAGGTTTATTCGCTGTGGAAAGACGGCAAATTAGGCGCGACGACCGATTTCACCAAATTGCTGCCCATGTCCTTCGGCCCCGAAAACCTCGCGGAAGTCGGTAGTGGCCCGATGAAAAAAACGAAACGAAAGAAGGCCAGCAAAAAATAAACGCATAGTCAGGGTGTATAAAAACAAGAAGCCGAACGGCTCGTAAAAAACTTAAAATAGAAAACAAGGAACTATGACTCCCCCGTCCACAGCTGCCGACACACGGCGCGCGACCATCATCGCCATCTCCCTCACCATCCTCGCTTATGCCATTTTCAACGTCGGCGATGCCATTCTGAAAATGCTGACGCAGGGCCACCTGCACACCGCGCAGATCATCATCGTCAACTGCTCCTTCATCATCACCTTCGCGGCGCTGGGCGGATACCTGAAGGACGGCAAAAAAGCCTTCGTGATGCAGTCGCCGAAACTGATCTGCCTGCGTGCCGTGTTTTCCGCCATCGTCGGCGTGCTGAACGTCATGGCGCTGCCGCATATCAAGCTCACGACATTCTATACACTCGTGTTCACTTCGCCCTTCTGGGTCGCGCTGCTGGCCATGTTGTTCCTGAAGGAAAAGATGCAGTTCAACCGTTTGCTGGTGATTTTGGCGGGTTTCTCCACCATCGCCTTCGTCTTCCGCCCGGGGGCGGGGCTGTTCGACCAATGGGCGCTGATGATTTTGGTCGGCGCGTTTTTCTATTCCTGCGGCCTGATCACGCTGCGCAAAATGGGGCCCAAGGAAAGCCGTACGATGCTGATTATCGTGGGCTCTGCCGTTTCAATGCTGCTGGTTGTGCCCATGATCCCCGGCAATTTCCGCCCGCTGGAACTGCATGAATGGGGCTTGTTCGCGCTGATGGGCGTGCTGAGCGCCATATCGGTCAACTGTATCGCTTATGCCTTCCAGACCGCGCCTGCCGCTTCGGTCGTGGCGCCATTCCATTACACGCAGATCGTCTGGGGCGCGCTTTTGGGTTACTACATGTTCGATGAAACGCCCGATGACCGCGTGATTTTAGGCGCGGCCTGCATTATCGCCGCCGGCCTCTACCTGATCTTCAGCGAAACGCGCAAAAAGAAACCGGCAAAAACAAAACCCATCGACCCCGCCGAACTGCCGGAACGGGCAGGGCCGGCCTGATCGATCAATTTCAATTAACGCCGCAAAGCTTCTCGAGCGTTTCCATGTTGTTCTGGAAGCCTTCAAGGAAATCAAAGCCGGAAATTTCCTGGTTTTGCATTTCCTTGGGCACGGCGCAGCTGCGTTTTCCTTTCGGCGTGCGTTTTTCTGCCTTCAGCGTCGCGTAATTGACATCAAGGGTTTCCGTGTCGGCATCCTCGCTCAGCGTATCGGTCACGGTGACGGTCGTGCCGATCAGCACCATGCGGTTATACGCCTTGTCATACCGCCATTTGTTGGTGGTGTCGTACATCGCGCGCGAACCGGTCAGGTAATTGATGGTCAGCACGCCTTTGTTTGTGATTTCCAGCTTGCCCAGTGGTGTGCCGTCCATCGCGCCCTTGGGCCCGCCGCAATTGATGCAGGTCGCGCCACCGGATTGCGCGAACAGCTTGAATTCCTGCCCCGCCTTGTCTACGCCGAACAACACGGCCACTGCGGCGCTGCCGTCGAAATCCGTATCTTCGGGATCCAGCACGATGATCACGGCGGCATCCTTGATCCCGTCGCCGTTCAGGTCGCCGAACACCTCGTCATGCACCAGCCATTTCGAAAAGTCGCGCTTCAGCGCACGGTGCAGCGGCGGCAGCTGCTCATCCGCCATCCGCGGCGCTTCGCGTGCGAGAGCAGGGAAGGAACAGAACAGCAGGAGGGTGAAAATGATTTTCTTCATGCTGCTGTACTTTGTTTTTGAGGGTTAAACCTTGCCTTCAGCCTCAAGCCGACGGATATTCTTCCACGCCTCGATAAAATATTCGACGCCCGACCACACGGTTAGCCCCATGGCGAACAGGAAGCCGTATTTGCCGATTTCTTCGGCATAGGGGATAAGGTCGGGGCCGTAGGGGCCGGCGATCAGGAAGCCGATGAACAGCATCTGCACGGTCAGTTTCCATTTCGCCGTCCAGTTCACGCCGATCACGACGTTGTAATACGCCATGAATTCGCGCACGCCCGAAATCAGGATCTCGCGCAGGAAGATGACGATGGCGGGTATAATCCACCAGCCGGTCAGCTGCTGGAACGCCAGCAGGCACATCAGTGCCACGCCGACCAGCATTTTATCGGAAGAACTGTCGAGGAATTTGCCCAGCAGCGTTTCCTGTTTCAGCCAGCGCGCGATGCGCCCGTCAAGGAAGTCGGAAAGACCCGCCAGCGTGAACAAAATCACGTTCAGCCATGCCGGCCATGAAATATGTTCGCCGCGCCAGATGTAATCCAGCCAGAACAGCAGCACCATCACCGGAATATAGGCGAGGCGGTAATAGCACAGCATGTTCGGGATGCTGAATATGCCTTTGGGCAGGGCCATTATAATTATTCTTCTTTCTCGTGAAAGAAGCCGTAGATTTTCTCGGCCACGGCTTTGCTGATACCGGCCACCTTTTGTAAATCAGCCACCCCCGCTTCTGCAACCCCTTTCGCCGACCCGAAATGCAAAAGCAGGGCTTTCTTGCGTTTTCCGCCGATTCCGGCGATGGCATCCAGCGGGTTCTGGCCGATCGCGGCGGAGCGGCGGGCGCGGTGGGTGGTGATGGCGAATCGGTGCGCCTCGTCGCGCACGCGCTGCATGAAATACAAAACGGGGTCGCCCTGTTCCAAACTCACGGGTTCGCGCCCCTCCATGAAGAACCGCTCGCGCCCGGCGTTGCGGTCGGGGCCCTTGGCGATGGAAACAACCGGCACGCCCTGTACGCCCAATTCCGCCAGCACGGTTTGCACAGCCGACAACTGCCCCTGTCCGCCGTCGATCAGCAGCAGGTCGGGCCATTGGCCCTGCGCTTCGCCATCCTTCAGCAGCGCCTGAAAACGGCGCGTCAGCACTTCCTTCATCATGCCGTAATCGTCGCCGGGGGCGACCGGGCCCTTGATGTTGAATTTGCGGTATGCATTTTTCATGAAGCCGTCCTGCGACGCGACAATCATCGCGCCCACGGCGTGGCTGCCTGAAATATGGCTGTTGTCGAATACCTCGATGCGCTCCGGCGGTGCGTCAAGGCCGAACAGCTCGGCCAGGCGTTCGAACACTTCTGCCTGCGACGCTTCCACCGCCATGCGCCGTTGCAGCGCCTCGCGCGCGTTTTTCGCGGCCATGTCGATGATTTCCTTTTTCGCGCCGCGCGACGGGTTCAGGATGGAAACCTTGTATCCGGCTTTCATCTTCAACGCTTCCTCGATTACGTCCTGCCCCGCCAGCACATGGTTGGTGACGATTTCCTTCGGCACGGGCTTGTTCGTGTAAAACTGCGCAACGAAGGCCGACAGAATATCCTCCGGGCTTTCGTCTTTTTCATGGCGCGGGAAATACGACCGGTTGCCGTAGTTCTGCCCCGCGCGGAAGAAAAACACCTGCACGCAGGACTGCCCCTTGTCCTGCGCCAGTACGTGGAAATCGGCGCTTTCGATGCCGTCGATATGCACCAGCTGTTCTTGCTGGATCATCGTCAGCGCGCGGATGCGGTCGCGGTAAAACGCGGCGGTTTCGAAATCTGTCGCGTCGCTGGCCTTTTGCATCTCGGCCACGAATTTTTCCTGTATGCTGCGGCTTTTGCCGGTCAGGAACTGGCGCGCCAGATCGACCTGCGCGGCGTATTGCTCCTTCGTCACGCGGCCGACGCAGGGCGCGGTGCAGCGCTTGATCTGGTATTGCAAACAGGGGCGGGTGCGCAGCGCGAAGATGTTATCGGAACAGGTGCGCAGCTGGAACGCGCGCTGCAGCACGGTCAGCGTTTCATTCACCGCCATGCCCGACGCGAAGGGGCCGAAATATTCGCCGTCGCGGTCTTTGCTGCCGCGATGCTTGGTCACTTGCGGGTAATCATGGCCGCCGGTGATCAGGATAAAGGGGAATGACTTGTCATCGCGCAGCAGGATGTTGTAACGCGGCTTCAGTTTCTTGATCAGGTTCGCTTCCAGCAGCAACGCTTCGGCTTCGGTATGCGTGGTCGTGAATTCCATCGTCGCGGTCGCGGCGATCATGCGCTGGATGCGGATCGAATGTTTTTCCGGCTGCGTATAGGCGATGACGCGCTTCTTCAGGCTTTTCGCCTTGCCCACATACAAAACATCGCCGGCGGCGTTCATCATGCGATAAACACCGGGCATGCCCGGAAGCGTTTTCACGAATTCCAGGATCGTTTCGTGGCCTTTGCGTTTTTCCTCGTTCATCGTTGATTAATATAGTGTTTTTGGGATGAAGAAGGGAGTGCTTCATAAGTTATTGATATATCAAAGAAAAAGAGCCGTGCCAAAACGCGTCAAAAACGACAGCTTTCTTGACCTGAAAAGCCCTAAACTGTAGCGTAGCAAACGATTTCGGCAGGCGTGGCGGAACGGTATACGCAGCGGACTTAAAATCCGCAGGGAGCAATCCCGTGGGGGTTCAAGTCCCCCCGCCTGCACCAATGCTTCATCAGTTTTTCGAAGGGCCGGGCAGCCAAAAATATTTGGCAGGAGTTTTCTGCGCGGCTTGCTGGTCTTGCTGATCGATGGCTTGCGTCGCTTCGGGATTTTTGGCGTCCAGATTATTGACGAGCGTTTGCAGCCCATAACCGGATCCGAACAGCAGAGAGGCTGTGAGGGTATAGGTGGCGAAAATTTTGGCTAATCGTTTTTTCTTGGGATTGATAGGCATGGTATTCGTCCGGTTCAAGGGAAAGCGCGGGTGATCGTGGCGACGGCGCGGGCTTCGCAGCCGTCAGGGCAGTCCGCATTGCCGAGGTTGGTGTCGTAGTATGCGATATTAAAGGTGAAATTTTCCCAAGTGTAGGAAAGCCCGCCTGTCCAGTCGGTGTAATCAGCAACGCCGAAGGCGGCTTCGTCATCAATCGACTGGCGGCCTATGGCGGCGTTGGCAGTGATGCCCGTGCTGAAAACAGGAACGCTGGCAGCGCCGTTGACGTACACAGCGGTACCGGAACCCGCGAAATAATCCGGTGAAACGAAGACGGAGCCTGTGACAGTAGCAGGTCCGACAGGTGCGGAGGCTGCCACCTTGCTTTCCCAGTAATTATAGTCAAGCGAGTCGTTCGCGCCAGGATAAGCGTAATAGATAGCCCCTGTATCGAAAGAGACAGGACCCCATGACCATTTGTAGCCGACAGACAGGTCTAGTTCCAGGTTTGCTTGACCGCCGTCATTAAAATCGACATTCGATCCCCAGAGACCGAGATAGGGGCCTGTGGATTGCCCGAAAGAAAGCGAACCTTGAAGCGCGGGATGCTCGTCGTTTTGCGTGATGCCGCGAAAAACGTAGTCGCTTGTAACGGCAACCGAGCCAGAGGGATTGGCGAAGAAGTTGTAAACCGCGCCATTTGCGTTGTCTGCCGCAATAGCGTTGCTTGTTGCCAGCGCAGCAAAAATTCCTGAAAAGATCAAAATCCGGATTCTCATGGTTTCACCGTTGAAGCGTTGATTGAGGAAACATTGGCCCCAAGCGGTCTTGCTGTCGTGTAAAAAGCGCGTAAAAAAGCGCCCGCCATGGCATTGGAATAGAATGTAAATACGCTTATTTACGGGATTTTTACGCGACCTCCGCGGCAGTCGGCCTAATAATCAGGCCAAAGTAATGGAGGACGCCATGCAAACAATGCAACACAGCGAAACGGGAGAATCTGCGCCTTCCGCAGAATATCAGTCTAAATTGTGGAAGCTCACGGTGGGTGCCGTAGGCGTTGTTTATGGCGACATCGGCACCAGCCCGATTTACACCTTGCGGGAATCATTAAAGCCCGTGATCGAGGGTACGGCTGTGGCTCAGGCGGATGTTTTAGGCATTCTGTCCTTGATCATCTGGTCACTTATCCTTATCCCCACCATAAAGTACATTACGATCCTGTTACGCGTGGATAATCATGGCGAGGGCGGGACGCTTGCATTAATGGCATTGGCGCGCAGCGTCACCTACCGAAACACGACGATATTCCTTTTCTTCGGCATGCTCGGCGCGGCGTTGTTCTATGGCGACGCGATACTGACGCCTGCATTGTCGGTATTATCAGCCTTGGAAGGGTTGGAGGTTGTGACGCCTGCTTTCACGCCGTATGTTATACCTGCGACACTCGCGATTATTATCGCGCTCTTCCTCTTCCAGAAGCATGGTACCGACAAAGTCTCCACGTTTTTCGGTCCGATTTGTGTTATCTGGTTCTCGGTGCTTGCTGTGACCGGAGTCCTGCATATTCAGGAGGAGCCAGCCATACTGCTCTCCTTTAACCCGCTCTATGCCATGACCTTCATTGTTCATCATGGCCACATCGCTTTTATTGCCCTGGGAACAGTCTTTCTTGCTGTCACGGGGGCCGAGGCGCTGTATGCCGATCTGGGTCACTTCGGCAAAAAGCCTATCCGCATGGCCTGGCTGTGGTTTGTCCTTCCCTGCCTTGCGCTAAACTATCTTGGACAGGGCGCGATGGTTCTTCACGACCCGACAACGCTGGACAACCCCTTTTTCAAGCTCGTGCCTCCGGAATGGACAATCCCGCTTGTCATCATCACAACGCTGGCGACGATCATCGCCAGCCAAGCCGTCATCACCGGCGCATATTCACTTACCAAGCAGGCTGTAAACCTTGGTCTTTTGCCAAGAATGGAAATTCGTCACACATCTGCAATACATACGGGACAGATTTATGTGCCGCAGGTGAACTGGATTCTGATGGTCGGAGTCATTCTGCTGGTCGTGATGTTCAAGTCTTCGGGCGCGATGGCTGCTGCCTACGGCATCAGCATCACGGGCACGATGGTTTTAACAGCCATCATGGTGTTTTTCATCATCTGGAATGTGTGGGGCTGGCCTGTATGGAAGGCGGCTGCGCTGATGGTGCCATTCCTGATTATCGATTGCGTCTTTCTGGGTTCTAACATGATGAAGATTGCAGAAGGCGGCTGGGTCACGCTTGCCGTCGCGGCGGTCATGGTGCTGTTGATGGCCACCTGGATAAAAGGAAGCTTCATCCTGAACAGCCGCGCCCGAAAACGGGAAATCCCGCTGGAGCGTTTCATCCGGGACTATAAAATACTGTACCCGAAAGTGAACAAGGCGCATGGCACTGCGGTTTTCTTCGCAACCGATCCGACGCGCACCCCCACGTCTCTATTGCAAAATATTCGCCATAACAGGGTTATCCACGAGAAAAACATTATCCTCAATGTCAAAATCGAACCCCTGCCTTATATTGCCGAGGAAGGGCGTGCTGTGATTACCCATCTCAACGACGAGTTCTGCGTTGTTCTGTTGCGCTTCGGTTTTCAGGAATATCCCGATGTGCAGGAACAGCTTATCAAGCTGAACAATACACCCGGCAGCGGAATCAAAATCGATTGGGAAGAGATATCCCTGTTTCTGTCGCGCCGCGTTCTGAAGGCCAATCCCCATTACGGATTGCCCGCCTGGCAGGATATTATCTATATCTGGATGAGCAAGCATGCGGCTGAACCTACCGACTTTTATAAACTTCCCGTAGGCCGAGTCATCGAGATTGGCAAGCAAGCGTTAATATGATTAACCTATTGTTTACAGCCACTTCCCCGACTTATTGCCCGCAAACGCCGTATCGGAATATACTCCGTTCCGTGAGCAGACAGGTAGTAGATGCTGTGACCACCAGGAAACGAAACGCGCCAATCAGATATTTTCTTGCAGCGGCTTTGGTCGCTTGCCTGACCATTCTCAGTTACAGCCTGCGCCCGCTTATATCTGAAACCGATATCATCATGGTTTTTCTGGTCGGTGCGGTGGTGTCCGCTGTATGGACTGGCCGTGGACCGGCCATACTTTATTCTTTCCTGAGCGTCAGCGCATTTAACTTTTTCTTTATCGAGCCGCGCTTCGAGTTCAATGTCTATAATTCATCCTACTGGCTGACATTTACGGTGATGTTCTTTGCCAGCGCTGTCATTTCCACTCTGGCGGCAAGACTGAAAGATCAGGTCTATCTGGCGGAGCGCCGCGAGCGCGAGGCGCGAATACTCTATGAACTGCTGAAAGACCTCAGTGCCGCGAGAGCAAAAGATGAAATGGCTCTCTCCCTTTTGCGCCATGTGAAGGGTGTGCTGCAATCGAAAGTCTGCATACGGTCTCCGGAAACAGTTTTCGGTGACCAGTTGTCGCAAATATCCCTGGCCTTGCCGATCAAGGGCTATGGCACACTTGAAGTTGAAAGCGGGCATGCTTTGCCGGAGGACCAGCGGCGTGTGCTGGAAACTTGTGTCGCGCTATTTGTTTCGGTCATGGAGGGCGCGGCTAAGGCACAGCAGGCCGAGCAAGCCAAGATTCAGGCGGAGACGGAGAAAACGCGCAGTATTCTCCTTAGTTCGGTTTCGCATGATTTGCGGAGCCCCTTGGCGGCGATTTCAGGTTCTGCGGAAACCCTGTTGCAGAAGTATTCCGGCGAGCCGCTATTATCCTCTATTCGCCTCGAGGCCGGAAGGCTGGCGAGGATTGTCAGCAATCTTCTTGATATCACCCGGATGGAAACAGGGAATATCAAACTAAATATGATGGCCTACGACCCTTCCGAGATTATCGGCAGCGCGGTTGCCGCCTGCCGAGAGACGCTGAAGCAGCATACGCTGACTTTACAGGTCGAGAAGAGGTTGCCGTTTGTTCGCATGGACGGCCTGCTGCTGAGTCAGCTTATGCAGAACCTGCTGGAAAACGCCGCGCGGCACACACCCGCCGGAAGCGTTATAGATTTTAAGGCTTATATGCGTGAGGGCAGTTTCTGTTTTGTCGTATCCGACAACGGGCCGGGTATTCCCGCTGGCAGCGAGACGAACATATTTAACAAATTCGTCAGCCTTTCGCCTGAGGGAAAATCCAGGGGTGCAGGTTTGGGGCTGGCGATATGCCAGTCCATCGTTGCTGCGCATCAAGGCAGGATTTTAGCGCAAAATAAACCAGAAGGCGGGGCAAGATTTGTGGTCGAGTTGCCGCCCTCACTTACTTTGCCGGAAGCGCGGGAGGCCGCCAATGGCTAACAAAGCGCGTATAGTGATTGTGGAGGACGAGCGCGAAATCAGCCGTTTTCTGGAAGCGGCGCTAATAGCGCAGGATTACAATGTGGATACAGTAAGTTCCGGCCGGGACGCATTAAAGCTGAGCGCCGCGCAGCCGCCCGATACGGTCATCCTTGATTTGGGCTTGCCGGATATAGACGGCAAGGAAGTGATACGCAAATTGCGCGAATGGAGCCGTGTTCCCATCATCGTACTGTCTGCACGCGATCAGGAGCAAGAAAAGGTCGAGGCTTTGGAATTGGGGGCAGACGATTACCTGACCAAGCCATTCGGCACGCAGGAATTGCTGGCGCGTATCAAGGTAGCGTTACGCCATGCCAGCCGGCGCGAGCAGCCCGCCGAACAGACTTACACCTACAAAGAGTTGACGATTGACCTTGCCCGCAGGAAAACGCTTATGCGGGGCGCGGAAATACATTTTACCCCGACGGAATACGACTTGCTTTCCCTTCTGGCGCGGAAGTCCGGTCAGGTCGTCACCCATGCCGAAATGTTGAGAGAAGTATGGGGAAGAAATGCAGAGGAAAATGATCATTATTTGCGTATCTACATCCAGCGGCTGCGCCAAAAACTGTCCGATGATCCGTTGCAGCCGGAATATATCTTCACCGAGCCGGGTATCGGTTACCGTCTGAGCGAGAGCAAATAACCCTCGAAACTTATACGTGTTCAAACACAATTGACTTTTTGGGCTGACGAATTCCCGTGCCCCGGAATTGCTGATGGACGCGCTTGTGGTTTGCGGAAACCTGATCGTGTAACAGGGCGTATCAGTCCGCTTTGCCCTGCCGGCTGCGGATAAACGTGCCGATATCCTGCAGCAGCGTCGTGCGCGTGCGGAACAGCGGCGCCAGGCTTGTGATGATGCCGACATGGTCGATGCCGGGGTATGTGTGCAATTCGATCTTGTTGCCGGTTTTTTCCAGCTTCGCCTTTAGGCGGATGGAATTGCGCGGCAGCACATCGGCGTCCTTGTCGCCGGTTGCCAGGAACACGGGCGGCATGCCCTTGTGCACGAAGGTTACCGGCTGGGTCTCGGTGTCTTTTGCCGTGCTGAACAGGGCGATGATTTTCGGATCCGACATCGGCAGGAAATCATACGGCCCCGCGATGCCGATCACGCCCTTGATCCATGCGGCCGTGCCGCCCGCCGCGCGCAGGAATTTGGTGTTCGCTGCCAGCATCATGGCGTTATACGCCCCCGCCGAATGGCCGGCAAGGAACAGCTTCCCGGCATCCCCGCCGTATGCGGCGATGTGGTTATGCACCCAGACAGCCGCCCGCGCGCTGTCCTCGACGAACACGGGGAACGACACGGCGGGGTAGCGGCGGTAATCGGCCACCGCCGTCACGCAGCCCAGCGACGCGAAGGCCTGCCCCGCGAACAGGTACATATCCTTGCTTCCTGTCTGCCAGCTGCCGCCGTAGAAGAACAGCACGGTGCAGCCGTTCTTTTTCTCCGGCACGTAAATGTCGAGTTTTTGCAGCGGCTCCGTGCCGTAGGCGATATCCTTGTGGATGGTGTATCCGCCGCGCGGGATTGTGGCGTTCAATATTTGCGCGCCCGAACAGCCGGCCAGCGCCAGCAGGGCGATCGAAACAATTGCGGCCCGAAGCTTGCTCATGGCGGACACCTATAGCGTTCCGCGCGTGTGCAGCGCGTCCTTGCCGCCATACAGGCGCATGAAGATGGCGACTGTTTCGCGCACGCTGAGTTCTTTGTCCTTCGGCGTGGGCAGCGGCTTGATGCCCAAAATCATCCGCAGGTAATATTTGCCCTTGAGCTGCGCGAAAAAGCACGATGCCGCGCTGTCGGCATCGGGGATCGACAGCACGCCCAGCCTGTTTTGTTCGTTCAGGAAAGCCGCGAACAGGTTGACAAGGCGCTGGGTGCCGTCTTCGTAATAACGCTCCGCCAGTTTCGGGTGGCGCGTCACTTCGGAAATTACCAGCCGCGTCACGGCCAGCGTTTCGCTGCTGGTGACGAAGTTGAGGAAGTTCAGCCCCGCCTGGTAAAGGTATTCCTCGATGCCGCGCCCGCCCGTGCCGGGCAGTTTTTCGGGCAGGCGGTGGCCTTCGCACAGCGCGATGATCATGCTCTTGAACAATTCGTCCTTGCTCTTGAAATGGCCATAGACGGTCTGCTTGGTGACGCCCGCGGCGGCGGCGATTGAATCCATCGAGGTCCCGGCATAGCCCTGTTTCGGGAACAGCCTAATCGCCGCCTTGAGTATCGCGCCGTGCTTTGCTTCGTCTTTTCCGCGTTTTTTCATTTTAGACTGCCAAGTTTAATACTAGACTGATGGGTATGGTAATGTTATGGTGCGCCATTGTCCAGCGATTCCTGTCGGGTCGGTTATATATGTTACGCATCGCTATTATCGGTACCGGAATTTCAGGCCTCGGCGCGGCATCGCTGCTGCACCCGTCGCACGACATCACGGTCTATGAGAAATCATCCGTCATCGGCGGCCATACGCGCACGCTGCAGGTGAACGGCACTGCCGTCGATACAGGTTTCATCGTCTATAACGAACGCAATTATCCGCTGTTGACGAAACTGTTCCGCCACCTGGACGTTAAAACCCAGCCCAGCAACATGACCTTCGGCGTGACCACAGAGGGCGGCGCGCTGGAATGGGGGGCGGAAAACCTGAACGCGGTATTCGGCCAGCGCGGCAATATCGTCAACCCGCGCTTCTGGAAGTTCCTGTGCGACATCCTGCGTTTCAACCGGCAGGCGGAAAGGAAATCCGCGCAGAATCCCGGTGTTACGCTGGGCGAGCTGGCGCGCGCCATGGGCATGGGGGACTGGTTCCTGAATTATTACTTGCTGCCCATGGGCGGCGCGATCTGGAGCTGTTCGCTGGACGATATGCTGGCATTCCCCGCCGACCTGTTCGTGTCATTCTTCAAGGCGCACGGGCTGCTGACCGTGACGCAGCAGCCAAAATGGCGCACCGTGACGGGCGGCAGCCGCGAATATGTCGCGCGCCTGACCGCGCCGTTTCGCGACCGCATCCTGACATCGCGCGCCGCGACAGCCATCACGCGTGACAATGGCATCCGCGTGACGGACAGCACGGGCGAAACGCGCGATTACGACCGGCTGGTGCTGGCCTGCCATGCCGGCGAAGCCTTGGCGCTGCTGCAGGACGCGACGCCGCAGGAACGCGAAACGCTGGGCGCTTTCCACTACCGGTCCAACCGCGCCTTCCTGCACAGCGACGCAAGCCTGATGCCAAAACGCCGGCGCTGCTGGAGCAGCTGGGTTTACCACGCGACAGATGCCGCAGGCCCGGTTTCGGTGACATATTGGATGAACCAGCTGCAGTCGCTTGACGCTAAAAAACCGCTGTTCGTGACGCTCAATCCGCCGCGCCCGATCGCGCCCGAACTTGTGCATGACGAACATGTTTTCGAACATCCGGTTTATACGGTCGAAGCGTTCAGCGCGCAGAAAAAACTACCTGCCATACAGGGCACGCGCAACACATGGTATTGCGGCGCATATCACCGCAACGGCTTTCACGAAGACGGCCTTGCCAGCGCGGTCGAAGCGGCAAGGCTGATAGGGGCGGAGGCGCCATGGCGCTAGAAAACGGCCTGTTCACCGGCAAGATCATGCATGCGCGGCAGCGGCCTGCGCGCAACGCCTTTACCTATGGCGCTTATTACCTCGGTTTTGCGCTGGACGACATGAAGCGGCTGGACGAAACGCCGGGGCTTTCCTGCAACCGCCGCAACATTTTCAGCTTTTTCGAAAAAGACCATGCGGACGGCAACACGCCGCTTGACGCATGGGTGCGCAAAATCCTTGCCGACTGGCAGGTGCCGCAGGCGGACGGGCGCATCGTGCTGGTGACGCTGCCGCGCCTGTTCGGTTTTGTGTTCAATCCCGTCAGTTTTTTCTTCTGCCTCGATAAATCGGGCGCGCCGCGCGCCGTGGTGTCGGAAGTGCACAATACGTTTGGCGACCGGCATTGCTATATCTCGTTCCATGACGACCGCCGCGTCATCACGCAGGACGACTTGCTGCAGGCGAAAAAAGTGTTTCATGTATCGCCCTTTATCGCGTTGACCGGTCATTACGTTTTCCGCTTCGCCTATCATGATGACAAAATCGGTGTCTGGATCGACCATCACGATGAAAACGGCCTGCTGTTGCAGACGTCGATTGCGGGAAAACGCGTGCCGCTGACGGGTTTGAACCTGCTGAAGGCGTTTTTCCGCTATCCGATGATGACGCTGAAGGTTATCACGCTCATACACTATCAGGCGCTGCGGCTGTGGATGAAAGGAATCCGCTATATCCGCCGCCCGCCTGCGCCCGACAAGGAGGTTTCAAGATGAAAACGCCCATGAACATGCTGGCGCAGCAGCTGTTGCAGAATTTCGAGCGCATCGAATGCGGCAGCCTGCGCATCACCACGCCCGAAGGCAAAGAGATTTTTTTCAAGGGCGCGCAGCCGGGTGCGGATGCGACGCTTGTCCTGCACGACTGGAAAGCCGTCAACAATGCGCTGGCGCGCGGTGATATCGCGCTTGGCGAGGATTACATCGCTGGGTTGTGGGATACCGACAGCGTCGAGGCGCTGCTGACGGTCTTCCTGTCCAACCTGCACAGCCTTGGCGATTATGCGCATGGAAATTGTTTCCAGAGGCTTGGGTTCAATCTGCTGAACCGCGTCCTGCGCCGCAACAGCAAGGCGGGCAGCCGCCAGAACATCCAGTCCCATTACGACGTGGGCAACGCCTTTTACCGCCTGTGGCTTGACGACACGATGACCTATTCATCCGCCATTTTTCCGGAGCGCAAAACCAGCCTGGAGGACGCGCAGCGCGCCAAATACGCGCGTATCCTGTCGCGCATCGGCGGCGACAACGTGCTGGAAATCGGCTGCGGCTGGGGCGGCTTTGCGGAGGCCGCCGCGAATGACAGCCGCCGCGTGACGGGCATCACCATTTCGCCCTCGCAATACGATTTCGCGTCAAAACGCCTCGGCGGCCGCACCGATATCCGGCTGCAGGATTACCGCGACGCAGGCGGGGTTTTCGATTCCATCGTATCGATCGAGATGTTCGAGGCTGTTGGCGAGGAATACTGGCCGGTTTATTTCCGCCGCCTGTCGAACAGCCTGAAAAAAGGCGGTACCGCGGTCGTGCAGACCATCGTGATGCGCGACGACCTGTTCGATGTCTATCGCAGCAGCAGCGATTTTATCCGCCATTACGTCTTTCCGGGCGGCATGCTGCCTTCGCAAAAAATATTTGCGGAACAGGCGCGCGGGGCGGGGCTGGACGTAACGGACAGTTACCCGTTCGGGCAGGATTACGCGCGCACGCTGCGCGAATGGGCGGTGCGTTTCGAAACGCGGCTTTCCGATATTCGCGCGATGGGATATAGCGAGGCGTTTGTGCGCAACTGGCGTTTTTACCTTGGTGCCTGCGCGGCGGCCTTTGCCGTCGGCAGGACGAATGTGGTGCAGGTGGAGCTGAAACATGCGTAGCCTTGTTATCGCTCTTTTCATGCTGCTCGTGGCGGTTCCGGCGTTTGCCGCCGCACCGTCCGAAATCGGGGGGTATATCAAGGCGGATAAGCCCTATGGCGAAGCGACGCTGCGCAAATTCATGTTCCATGTCTATGACGCCGCGCTGTGGACGGATGCCGCGTCATGGACGATGAAGAAAACCTTTGCCCTGACGCTGCGTTACGGCATGAATTTCGACGGCGACGACCTTGCCAAGCGATCCATTTCCGAAATGGACGGGCAGGAAAAGCTGGAGGACGCGACCGCCGCCGATTGGCGCGCAAAACTGGCGGCGCTTTTCCCCGATGTGAAAAAAGGCGACCGGATCACGGCGGTTTACCTGCCCGCCAACGGCACGCGCATTTACCACAACGGCAAATATCGCGGCAGCATTACCAACCTGCTTTTTTCCGAACGGTTTATCGGCATCTGGATGTCGCCGCAAACATCGGAGCCTGCGGTGCGCAAGGCGCTGATCGGCGGAAAATGAAACGGCGCGCATTTATACTTGTAACGGCAATCACTTTAACCCTTGCGATGGTGACAACAATGTTCTGCTGCAATTCCGGCCCGGCTTCCGACGCTGTCATGGCGAAATACGCGAAAAACACGCCGGTGATGGATCCGCGCAGTTATTTCAACGGCAAGGTCGATTCAACGGGCGTGTTCATTGACCGCGCGGGCACGGCCGATCCTTATTTCCACATCAAGATGGAAGGAAAATGGCAGGGCAACGAAGGCGACGTGTTCGAAGAATTTAAATACAGCGACGGCCGCCACAACACCCGCAGCTGGCATATCAAATTTACCGACGAAACGCATTTCATCGCAACCGCGCCCGATGTGGTGGGCGAGGGCAGGGGCGTTATTTCCGGCAACGCCATGCACATGTCGTATGTGCTGCGTGTACCGGTCAAGGGCGGCAAGACCTATGACGTGACGATGTCCGACTGGATGTGGCGCGTCGATGAACAAACTGTCATCAATAAAATCGACATGCGCAAATTCGGCTTCAAGGTCGGCGAACTGATCTGTACGTTTAGCAAGCAAAGCACCTGACGGTGGAAATTAAAATGCCGCCACCCGCAAAGGTGGCGGCATTGTTTTTTGTTTTGTTACGCCGCGTTTTTCAGCGTCGCCATGTCGATGACGAAGCGGTATTTCACGTCGCTTTTCAGTACGCGGTCCCAGGCCTTGTTGATGTCCTGAATAGATGTCATTTCGATTTCGGGCATCACGTTATGCTTGCCGCAGAAATCGAGCATTTCCTGCGTTTCCTTGATGCCGCCGATGGCGGAACCGGCAATTGCGATGCGCTTGATCAACAGCGGGAACACGGCGGGCGACGGGTGCGGCGTGGCGGCGGGCGGCGCGCCCACCAGCACCAGCGTGCCGTCGCGTTTCAGGCAGTTCAGGAACGGGTCGAGGTTGTGCGGCGCTGACACCGTGTTGACGATGAAATCCAGCTGGCCCGCATAGCGCGCCATGTCTTGTGCATCCTTGGAAATCACGACATCATCCGCGCCCAGTTTTTTGCCATCCGCCACCTTGCCGGGCGATGTGGTGAACAGCACGACTTTTGCGCCCATCGCATGTGCCAGTTTCACGCCCATATGGCCAAGCCCGCCAAGGCCGACGATGCCGACCGTTTTGCCGGGGCCCGCACCCCAATGGCGCAGGGGGGAATAGAGCGTGATGCCGGCGCAGAGCAGAGGGGCTGCACGCGCGGGATCAAGGTTGGCGGGGATTTTCAGCACGAAGTTTTCATCGACCACGATCGCGCTGGAATAACCGCCCTGCGTGGGGCGGCCGGTCTGTTTTTCGACGCCCATATAGGTGGCGCCGGTCATGCCCGCTTCGCAGTAGTTTTCGAGGTCTTCCTTGCACGATTTGCAGGTGCGGCAGGAATCGATCAGGCAGCCCACGCCGACCAGGTCGCCGACCTTGTGCTTGGTCACGTTTTTGCCCGTGCTGACGACGCGGCCGACGATTTCGTGGCCGACGACCTGCGGATATGCCATTTCAAACCATTCGCCGCGCGCGCAATGGATGTCGGAATGGCAGACACCGCAATACAGGATGTCGATCTGCACGTCATCCGCGCCCACATCGCGGCGTTCGAAATCCCAAGGACGGAGCGGCGAGGTGGTGTCGTAGGCGGCGTAGGAGCTTGCTTTGATCATGTTCTGGTTGCCTTTCTGGGGTTGAAATCGGTACGGGCGGCCGGGCTGCTTTTATCTGCCCCGATTTTGCCGCAGATGTCAACGAACGACTGGTTCGGCAGTTGACTTTGCGGGGCGAAAGTCATTTTATGGTGACAGGGCCTGAAACTGTCCGCGCGCGAGGGAAGCCATGCACAGCACCAAAAACCGCATCACCGTCGGCAATACCATCGCCGGAAACCCGATCGATATCGTGACCTACACGCTGGCCGCGAAAACGGCGGGCAAGCGGGTGCATATCCAGAGCGGCATGCATGGCGGGGAGATTACCTATTGGGTGCAGCACCGGCTGTATAATTTCCTGAAGGAAAACCTGAGCGCGGGCGAGGTGGTGTTCGTGCCCTGCGCCAATCCGGCGGCATGGGAACAGCGGTCGTATTTCTACACCTTCGGCAAATTCGATTTGTATGACGGCAAAGACCCCAACACGCATTTCCCCGGCAAGCCGGACGGGTCGCTGCACCAGCGGATCGTGCATGCGCTGCAAAGCCTCGCGAAAAACAGCGACCTTGGCCTTGACCTGCATACCGCACGCAAGAGCCTGCCCTATGTGATCTTCACGAAGGAATCTTATGCGCCGCTGGTGCGCGAGGTCGGGCTGAAATACAACTTCCTTGATGACGGCGATCCGTCGGGATCGTTTGATGCGGGGCTTGACCCGCTGAATATCGACAACCTCTGCATCGAATGCGGCAGCCATGATGAACATGACGCGGCGAAAATCGAACAAGTGTTTCAGGGCATCCTCCGCCTGCTGGCGCGCCTGGGCATGATTGACAAAAGCTTGACGGTGCATCCCGCAAACGACAGCTATTGGTTCAGGAAAGACAAAAAGATTTTGACGCGCGATGCGGGTTTCGTGCGCTATGACGTGGAACTGGGCAAGCCGTTCAAAAAGGGCGACACGCTGTTCACCCTGCACCCGTCATCCGAGCTGGGCGCGGAACAGCCGGAACGCGCGCCCGAAGACGGCGTGATGTACAAACACGCACCGACGCATATTTACCGTACTGGCGACGAGACGTTGCATTATATTCCGATGGATGCTCTGGTGAAAATATAGAAATGCGTCACCCCCGCCTTGTGCGGGGGTCTGGTAGGCCGTCTGGCCGTCTCATGACTCAACATATGTTAGATTCACGAGACGCGCGGACGCGCTTCCGGATGCCCGCACAAGGCGGGCATGACGCTGTTTAAAATTATCAGGTAAATTCTCTTAACGCCTCGCCACCGGCGCTTTTTTTGGCAGGTTGTCGTTGCCGGTGCCGGGTTTGACGGCGCGGGCGCGGTATTGGGGGTTTTTCTCGATGTAGCCCTCGCCGAACGCGTCTTTATACAGCTGCTCCAGCATCGTGCGGTAAACGGGGTTCAGTGTGCTGATGCCGTTTTCGATGATGAAGGGGGAATTCGCGCCGCTGGCGATGCCGGTCACGCGGAACAGTTCCGCGCCGGACGGCGGCAGGTCGCCTTTTTTCAGGCTGCCGCTGCTGATTTTCACGGTGATGCTGTCGGCGGAAAGATCAACGGGCGAAATTTTCGCGTCTTCGCCCGCGAATTTCCATTCGAATGCGCCGCCCACTTTGCGGGTGACGGTGTAAACGCCGGCGGGCAGGTCGATCTGCACGGGGGTTTTGCCGTCATAGGCCGCGTCATGGGTCGCAAAAGCCTTGATGTAGAATGAGCCGGGGCCGGTCGCGTATTTCGCATGGATTTCGGCCGCGTTGTCGCGGATGGCGGACAGCAGGCTGAGGTTTTCCGCCTTTGTGAAATCGGCGTAATGCGCGAACCACGCCATGCGCGAGAGGCCCGGCACGTTGTTGTTTTCGGCATCGACGCTCATCTGGTCGGTCGGGCCCTGCTGGCGGTCGTTGATTTCGTTGATCCAGATTTTGCCGCTGCGGTCGATGATGAGATCCGCGCCAGCCAGCCCCACCTTGCCGGACAGGCCCATTTTGCGGCCCAGCTTGTCGCCGATTTCGGTGATCTGGCGCGCAATGTTTTCTTCGTACACATGGCCGATATTGTTGCCAACGCTGTCGCCGGGCTCATTGGCCAGCAGGCGGTCGCCCACAACCTTCAGCGTCGCGCGACCGGTGACGGAGAACACGTTGCCGGCGTTAATGCCGGCTTCCGCCGCATGCGCCTCGATCAGGGCGAGGTTTTGCGGGTCGGCGCGGTCGATGCCGTCGGGCAGGTTGGTCTTGGTCACGCCGCGGCCTTCCTTGGCGGGCAGGGTGTTGCCGACGAAGAAGGACAGGTTTGCCTCGTTCCCCTCGACAAAGCGCACGACCTTGAACGGGATTTTGGATTTCGAGATATGTTTCACGAATTCATCGGCGGTCGCGATGAAGCGTGTCGGTTCGTAATTTTCGATGGTCGCCTGCACGACAACCTTGCCCGCTTCGTTCTTCATGCGGTGGTAAACCGCGCGGAGTTCCTTTTCCGGCAGTTTCGACGACACGACTTCCGTCGGGATGACGTAAGCTTCCAGCCCCGCTTCCTTCAGGATGTGCATCAGGTTGCCCTTGTTTTCAAAAAACAGGCGCGTGTTTTGTTCGTTGCTGGCGACGACATGGGTGTTCAGCTTGCGGTCGGCGATGTGCTTTTCCCAGCTGTCGGGCGGCGTGATGAAGGCGAAGATCGCGATGTCTTTGTCTTTCAGCAGCGCTTCGGGGATCGTATCGACGATCTGTTCCGACATGCCCTTGGGGAACATGTTGATATAGGCGGTGGTGTCGAAATCCAGCCCGTGCTGCGGCACGTTCTTGAACGACGGCTTGCCTTCCATGCCGCCCACGATCACGGCCTTGCCGCCGACACCGTTGAAGTCGGACAGCAGGCGGCCCTGCGACGGGGAATAGGTGGGCATGACCATCGTCACGTCGTCGGCGCTCAGTTCCTTGGCCGTCAGCGTGAACGAGACATCAAGCCGCGTTTTCAGGCTGGTGTCGTCTTTTTTGACCGAAAACGAGGTGCCGGGGGCAGCGCCGGTATGTGCGGAAGTCAGGTTGAATTTGGGCTTGGCGGTCATGGCTGCCTCCTCGGGTCGCAAAACGGGTTCAAACAAAAGCAAAGCTCTTCGCAGTAAACCCGTCAGCAAGCGGCCACCGGGCGTTTAGCACAAAAAGATCCGCCGTTACTTAACCTGCCTTGTCAGGTTTTATCCTGAGAGGGGCGCCCCCATTTGTCGGGGGCCGCGGGCCATTGGTACGTACGATTGTTTACGTTTAAGCGATTCGCCCATGTAAATGCAAGGAAAAATCTTTCCCATATCCATTTTTATCCGCGCGTTCCGCTGCACGGGATTTGCACAAAAACTGCGCGATAAATCCGCAACTCCGCCATCACCGCTGCACATCTGCCTGCCATGATGGTGGAAGCTGCGGCGCATTCCGCGTAGCGGCAAACGGGCAGGAGGATAACGGCATGAATATTAAAACTATTTTTTCCAAGCCACATTCACGAATCCCGCCATGACCTGTATAGTCCGCCAAATTCACTTATCCCTTTGCCTCGCCGCCGGAGCCGCTGCCATGAAATCCACCTTCCAGAAATTCTTCGCCGCCACATTGATGGCGGCTTTTTTTGCGCTTGCCGCGCCCGCGCTTGGCGATACGCCGCTGCCCGTGACCGCGAACAAGGTGGAAGGACCGGTGACGGGGCAGCTGCAGGACGCGATCACCCTGAACATCGCCTATGACGGCGGCATTGTGACGAATACCGACAGCGTGGCGGTGCGTTTCTGCATCCCCTCGGTGCGGCTGCCCCGCACCTGCGATACCCCCGACCGCAAGCTGCATATGGGCGGCAAGCGCCAGCTGACCGGCATCGGCATCATGCCCCCCGTCGCCGGTGAATGGCGCTGGGACGGCGATTACAGCCTGCGCTTTACACCCGAAAAGGCCTGGCCGGCGGGCGAAAGCTTCCGCGTCGCCATCGACCCTGCCGTTTTCCCCAAAAACGTGGCGCTGAAGGACACGCATTTCGTCATTCAGGCGGCGGCGCTGCGTGCGGATGTGGGATCTATCGAGTTTTTCCAGGATTTCAACAATCCCGACCTGCGCGGCGTTTCAACCGCGATCCACTTCAACACCCCCGTTGCGGCAGAATCCGTCAAAACCCACCTGTCTTATAGAATGGAGGAACTGGGCGAGGCCGCTAAGCCCGAAGACCGCAAGATTATTTCAACGATCCCGAACCTGCCGTTCGAGGTGAAACTGTCCGAAGACGGGTTGACCGCCAATGTCACATCCCCCATCACCACTATGCCCGACAAGGAGCGTTTTGTGGTGGTCGATATCGCCGAAGGCATCACGGCGGCATCGGGCGGCAGGCCGCTGGGCGCGCCCGATCTGTCGAAAAGCAATCCGGAACGCCGCACGGGCCGCGTGCGCATCCCCAGCATTTACGACTATGCGGAACTCGAGGGCGTGCAGGCGACCATCGTGCAGGACGACCATTACGTGCCGTCGCAGACGCTGGTGATCGAAAGCAACGTGCCCAAGACGGGCGACGAGCTGGCCGCGAACCTGCATATCTACCAACTGCCCAAGGACAAGCCGCCCGCCGTGAAGGACGGGACGCCCGAGCGCGATTACAGCTGGTCGAGCGCATCCGAAGTGACCGACGAGATTTTGAAGGCTTCGGAAGACGTTAAATTTACGCTGGATACCCGCGACGCGGCGCTGGTGCATGGCGTGAAATTCGATGCGGTGCCCGGCCGCTGGCTGCTGGTGCGCGTTTCCAAGGGCATGAAATTCAAAGGCGGTTACGTGCTGGGCGCGAACCATGACGATACGGTGGTTGCCCCCGAATACACGAAAGAAGTCAAAATCCTGAGCGACGGCGCGCTGATGAGCCTGAGCGGGGAGCGCAAGATGTCGCTCTATTCGCTGGGCGCGTCGAAAATCCGGTTCGAAGTGGGGCGCGTGCTGAACGACGATATCGCGCATCTGGTCAGCCAGACGGGCGGCAGCTTCCAGAGCCCGTACTTCAGGAATTATAATTTCGGACAGGAAAACATCAGCGAAAAATTCACCAAGGAGCTGGATCTGTCGGGCGCCGACCTGCGCAAGCCGCAATTCAACGCCTTCAGCCTTGCGCCGTATTTGAAAATGCCGTCCGGTGAAAAGGGCGCGCAGCCGCCCAAAGGCAAGGGCTTGTTCTTCGTCACCATCAAGGCGCTGGCGAAGGATGCGGAGGGCAGGGAGCAGGAAGTGTCGAGCGACAAGCGCTTCATTCTCGTCTCCGACCTCGGCATCGTCGTGAAAACGGCGGCGGATGGAAGCCAAGATGTATTTATCCAGTCGATTGCAAAAGGTATTGCGGTTGGTGACGCTCGCGTGGAAGTGATCGGTACCAACGGCGTTGCGGTCGCAACCGTGCGCACCGATGCGCAGGGCCATGCCGTGATCCCGCCATTGAAAGGCCTGATCGACGAAAAACGCCCCGTCGCATATATTGTGCGTCAGGGCGACGACATGGCGTTCATGCCCTATGACAGCAGCGACCGTTCGCTGGATTATTCCAAATTCGACACCGACGGCATGAGCGCGTCGGATGCCGGCTTGCGCGCCTACCTGTTTTCCGACCGCGGCGTGTACCGCCCCGGCGAACAGGTGCATATCGGCATGGTCGTGAAGCAGGGTGACTGGGCAAAGGATTTGACCGGCGTGCCGCTGCAGCTGGAAATCACCAACCCGCGCGGGCAGGTGATCGACAACCCCGTCGTGAAACTGCAGGCATCGGGCGCGGCGGAATACAGCTTCAGCACGCGCGACACATCGCCGACCGGCAGCTATGCCGCGCGGCTTTACATCACCAATGGCGGCAGGACGGTTGACCAGTTGGGCAGCGTGAATGTGCGGGTGGAGGAATTTATCCCCGATACGCTGAAAATATCCACCGTCTTCAACAAACCCGCGCCCAAGGGATGGATGACGCCCGACGGGCTGAACGCCGAAGTGACGCTGGCGCATCTGTATGGCGCGCCTGCCGTCGATCACCGCATCAAGGCGACGTTGCGCGTCGATCCCGCCGGTTTCAGCTTCAAGGAATATCCCGATTACGCGTTTTTCGATGCGGCGCGCACGGATGCCAGCTTCGACCAGTCGATCGGCGAAGCGCAGACGGATGCGGACGGACGCGCGGTGTTCGAGCTGCCGCTGGCGCAGTTCGGTAAATCGACCTATAGGCTTGCCTTTGGTGCCGAAGGTTTCGCGCAGGATTCCGGCCGCAGCGTTTTTGCAAGCGGCAACGTGCTGGTATCCGCGCTGAAATACGTCGTGGGCGTGAAAACCGACGGCAATATCGGCTATATCAACAAGGGCGAACAGCGCGGCATCCGCCTGATCGCGGTCGATCCGCAGCTTGCGCCTGTTGCCGTGGCAGGACTGACGGCATCGGTGACGCAGGTCACCTATGTCTCGACGCTCATCAAAAACGAAAGCGGTGCGTATGAATACCGCTCCGTCGCAAAGGAAACGCAGGTGTCGCAGTCGCCGGTCGACATTCCCGCAGCCGGGCTGGACTATAAACTCGACAGCGCAGCGACGGGAAATTACGTGCTGACGCTGGCCGATGCCGACGGTTTGACACTGCACAAGGTCAATTATTCCATCGTCGGTGAAGGCAACATGATCGACCATGCGCGCAAGGACGCGGTCATCAGCGTGCGCCTCGACCGTGAAAAATACGCGGCGGGCGACACGATCAACCTCAGCATCACATCGCCCTATACCGGCACGGGGCTGGTGACGATTGAAACGGATAAAGTTCAGGCGTTCAAATGGTTCAGGACGAAAACCACCAGCACGGTGCAGTCGATTACCCTGCCGAAAAACTTCACAGGCAAGGGTTTCGTGAACGTGCAATTCGTGCGCTCGCTTGATTCAAAGGAAATCTATACCACGCCGCTTGCCTATGCCGTGCAGCCGTTTTTGGTCGATACCGCGACCATCGACAGCCGCATCACGCTGGCGGTGCCGGAGCGTATCAAGCCGGGTGAAGACCTTGCGATCACCTACAGCACGAAATCCCCGTCGAAAATCATCGTCTATGCGGTGGACGAGGGTATTTTGCAGTATGCGCGGTATAAAACGCCCGATCCGCTGGATTTCTTCGTCAACCGCCGCGCGCTGCAGGTGGCGACCGCGCAGATCCTTGATTTGCTGATGCCGGAATATTCGTTGCTCCGTGCCGCAACGGGTGGCGACGGCGGCGGGCCCGATGGACGCAGCGTCAACCCCTTCAAGCGCAAGACCGAAGCCCCCGTGGCGTTCTGGTCGGGCGTGATCGATGCGGGCAAAACGCCGCAGGTGCTGCATTACAAAGTGCCGGATTATTTCAACGGCAACCTGCGCGTGATGGCGGTTGCGGTATCCGATACCGCGATGGGTGCTGCTTCGACCAAGGCATTCGTGAAGGGCGATGTGATTATATCGCCCAACGTGCCGGTGTTCGCAGCGCCCGGCGATACCTTCCGCGTCGGCCTCAGCCTTGCCAATAATCTGGCGGGTTCCGGCAAGGATGCGAAAATCAAGCTGGTCGTCAGCCCGTCCGAACATCTGGAGGTTGTCGAGGGCGCGGAAAGCGACGTGACTGTTGCCGAAAACGCCGAGGCCAAGACCGCTGTCATGGTGCGCGCGAAAGACGTTTTGGGTGGCGCGACATTGACATTTACGGCGACGCTGAACGGCGTGACGGCAAAATATGAAGCGACACTCAGTATCCGTCCGCCGCTGCCCAGTATGACCGCGCTGCAAAGCGGCTATGTGGAGAAAGGCGACAAGACCGTAGCGCAGGACCGCGACCTTTACAGGGAATTCGCGCATGCCGACGCATCGGTCTCGACGCTGCCGGTCAGCCTGATCCCCGGTTTGGCGCAATACCTCGACCGTTTCCCCTATGGCTGCACCGAACAGACGGTCAGCCGCGCTTTCCCCGCCGTGACGCTGTACGGGCAGAAAGATTTGGGCGGCGACAATACGGTGGTGACGGAAAGCGTCGTCAACACCATGCGCCGGTTACGCGAATTGCAGAACAGCCGCGGCGGCTTCGGCTACTGGTGGTATGGCGGCGAGGCGAATGATTTCGTCAGCGTCTATGCGCTGGATTACATGACACGCGCCAAGGAAAAACATCTGCCCGTGCCGGATGCGACTTTCCGCGACGCGCAAAATTATGTGCGCGACATGGTTAACGGCGCGCCCGCGTCGCTGGACGAAGCGCGCGTGCAGGCATACGGCATCTATATCCTGACGCGTGGCGGCATGCTGACGGCGAATTACCTGCCGCATCTGCTGCAATACCTTGACGCGAATTATAAGGCCGAATGGAAAAACGACCTGACGGCGGTTTATATCGCGGCTTCGTACCGCTTGATGCAGCTGGTGCCGGAAGCAAACGCGCTGCTGTCGGAATTCACGCTGGGTGATCCGGTTTACTGGCGCGAACATGCGCGATATGAAAGCAACTGGATGTTCTATAACAGCCTGAACCGGTATGCGCAGTATATGTCGGTCGTGTCCGACCATTTCCCCGACATGCTGGGCAAGCTGGACCGCAATATCCTGTTCCGCATCGCCAATTTCATCGGGGAAGGCAGCTATAACACGCTGTCGTCGTCCTATGCGATCATGGCGTTCAGCGCCTATGGGCAGGCATCGACCGGCGCTGTCGGCAGCAACCTGACCATCAGCCAGAAAGGCGCGCAATTGCCGCTGACGGGCGAGGTGGTGAAGCGCGCGGAACTGGCGCTGGAAAAATCGGATGTCGCCTTTGCAGGCGGCGGCGATTACGGGCTGTTCTACCAGATCGCAACCGACGGCTATGACCGCGACGCGGCCAAAAACCCGATCGAGGACGGGTTGGAAATTTCCCGCACCTATCTGGGCAAAGACCACAAACCTGTCGCCGATGTCGCGCTGGGCGATACGGTCGATGTCGTGATCCGCATGCGCGCGCATGACGACAAGACGCTGGACAGCATGGCGCTGGTCGATCTGCTGCCGGGCGGTTTCGAGCTGGTGCCGCAAAGCATCGCCAAGCCCGTCGTCGCAAGCGAAGACGGCGAGGAAGAAGCGGAAACCGCAGCCCCGGATACGTCTTGGCTGGATGGTAACCTGTGGCAGACCGAAGCCGTCGATGCGCGCGATGACCGCGTGATCGCCTTCGGGTCGGTTGCGGCGGACGAAGTGGTGTATCACTACAGTATCAAGGCCGTGAACGCGGGCAGCTTTACCGTGCCGCCCGCATATATCGAATCCATGTATGACCGCGGCGTGAAGGCGCGCGGCGTGACGGGGGTTATCACGGTCAAATGAAGCGGGTAAGGCGGCGCATTTTCATTGCCTGTGTGCTGGCGCTGCTGGTGCCGGCTGCGCTGTTCCTGGCATGGAAACCGCCGCTGCTGGAGGGCACGGGTTTTTCCCGCGCCGTGTTCGCGCGCGACGGGCAATTGCTGCGCCTGACGCTGGCGGGGGATCAGGCCTACCGGCTGTTCACGCCGCTATCCGATATTCCCCCGCAGATGAAGGAAGCGGTGCTGCTGCACGAAGACCGCCATTTTTACAGCCATCTCGGCATCAATCCTGTTTCCATGCTGCGCGCGTTTTTCCAGACCTATGTCGCGGGCGGGCGGCGGCTGGGCGCATCGACGCTGTCCATGCAGCTGGCGCGCATCAAATACGGCATCAACAGCCGCCGCGTGGGCGGCAAGCTGTGGCAGATCGCGCGCGCCATGCAGCTGGAAATGCATTACAGCAAGGATGAATTATTCGAGGCCTACCTGAACCTTGCGCCATACGGTTACAACATCAACGGCATTGGTGCGGCGAGCTTTATTTATTTCCACAAACAGCCGCGCGATCTGACACTGCCCGAGGCGCTGACGCTGGCCGTGCTGCCGCAAAGCCCCGCCCGCCGCGCGCCGGAGCGTGGCCAGCCGGTCAAGGCGGCGCTGAACGACGCCCGCAACCGCCTGTTCGCCAGATGGGTGGCGGAACATCCCGAAGACGCGTCGCGCAGAATATTCTTCGCCCTGCCGTTGACCGTTTACGGCACGCGCGACCTGCCGTTCGATGCGCCGCATCTGGCGCAGGACCTGCTGGAGTCAACCGATGCGCGGCGCGTGACATCGACGATCAATATCAATATCCAGCGGCTGGCGGAAAAGGTGCTGCGCCAATATGTGCGCGACCGCCGCGACACAGGGTTGCAGAACGCCAGCATGATTTTGGTGAACACCCAGACGATGGAGGTGGAAAGCCTGGTCGGATCATCCGATTTCCACGACGCGCAGATCGAGGGGCAGGTGGACGGCACGCGCGCGCGCCGGTCGCCGGGATCGACGCTGAAGCCGTTCATTTATGCGCTGGGGCTGCAGCAGGGCGTGATACACCCCGCCAGCATCCTGGGCGACGCGCCCGCCAGTTACGGCAGTTATACGCCCGACAATTTCGAACGCGATTTCCGGGGACCGATCAGCGCGCGCAACGCGCTGCGCTTCAGCCGCAACATTCCGGCAATACGGCTGGCGGCGCAGCTGAAATCGCCCGACCTGTACGAATTCTTGAAACAATCGGGCATCGCGCAGCTGCGCGACCGTAAAACATACGGCCTGTCGATCGTGCTGGGCGGGGCGGAGGTGACACCGCGCGAGCTGGTGTCGCTCTATGCCATGCTGGCAAATGACGGTGTTGAAAAGCCGCTGGCGTTCACGCGTGACGCGCAAAAGCCCGAAGGTAAGACATTGCTGAGCCCCGAAGCGGCCTTCATGACACTTGATATGATGGCCGATACGCCGCGCCCCTATGCCATGCAGGACCCGCTGAAGGTATATTGGAAGACCGGCACATCGAACGGATTCCGCGACGCATGGACGGCGGGCGTGTTCGGGCATTATGCGATGGTCGTATGGGTCGGAAATTTCAGCGGCAAAAGCAACCCCGCGCTGGTGGGCCTGCATGCCGCAGCGCCGCTGTTTTTCGCGCTGGCCGATGCGGTGCAGGGCATCGCGCCGCAGCGCGACCTGATCGCGGCCAAGGCCGCGCACCTGAATTTGCGCAAGACTCCGATCTGCGCCACCACCGGCGACCTGTCGCTGGATGACTGCCCTGCGCGCGCCAGTACATGGTTTATCCCGGGCGTGTCGCCGATTGCGCGCAACGATGTGTACCGCAAAATCCTGGTGGATACCGAAACGGGCAAGCGCGCCTGCCGCATGACGCCGACCACCGTGTGGCGCACCTATGAAGTCTGGCCGAGCGATTTGTCGCAGGCGCTGCAGCGCGCGGGCATCAATAAACAGCCGCTGCCGCCGATGGGCGATGATTGCGATGCGGCGCAAGCGGCGGAGGGGCAGGCGCCCGTGATATTGTCGCCGCAGCCGAAGATCGAATATCACGCGCGCATCGACGATACGGCGGAGGCGGTGACGTTTACCGCCAGCGTCGATGGCGATGTGCGGGGCGTCAGCTGGTTCGTGGGGAATACCTTTATCGGGCAGGCCGCAGCCGGTGCCCCGCTGTTCTGGCGCCCGCAGCCCGGCACATATAATGTGCGCGCGATTGACGACCGCGGGCGCAGCGGTACGACCGTCATGAAGGTTTCGCTGGCGCAATAGACAGCCTGTAAATCATTGAAAAACAATGTAGATACGACCGACCAAAAATACGGCAGTTGCCGTAATCGGCGGTTACGGGTATATTAACACTATATTAACCATTCGGGACGGGACGATGAAGGATCGCAGCAACAGCCGCAAACTGACAGACATCCTGCTGGATGATGCGCAGACGCTGTTCATGACATCCGCGCCGATCATCCGTTACCCGATCGCGGCGGCGCTGGCGGCTGTGTCCGGTTACATGTTCCTGCATTCCCCGCCTTTTGAAATGTCTTACGCGCTGGCCTATGCGATGATCGCGGCGGTCTATGCGTGGGAATTGTCGGCGGGACTGCTGCTGATGGCCGTGATCTTCGGCATCTTCAAATTCCTTGCATCCCTGCCGCTGATCGCCGCGATTATCGTGGTGGTTGTCGTCGCCGTGTTTATCGGCTTTTAACCCACATTCACCGGCGCGCCCTGCGGATCGAAGGTCAGCGCACATTCATACGCGCCGTTCTTCACATAGCCCAGCTGGTTCGACATGATCTGCGTGCGGCCGATTTTCTGGCGGTCGCATTCATGCGTGTGGCCGTAAAACCAGAAATCGGGCTGGTATTTATCGATAACGGGCAGCATGTCGAATGAATTGAAACCCGGGGTGAGGGGGCTGCCCTTGTAAATCGTATCGGGCGGCTCGCAGGGCGCGTGATGCGTGATGACGATGCGCGGGCCGGTAACGGGCGTTTCCAGCCATTGCAGCAGCTTCGCCTTGAACGCTGCATGCAGCGGCAGCGTATCGGCGGGCGTCAGCAGCTGGCCGTCGTCGCGGGTGATCAGCTTGTAGTCATTCATGCGCCCCGCCGCAACCGCCATTGATTCCGCGTTTGCGCCGTTGAAATCGGTCCACATCGTGCCGCCGAAGAAATTCACGCCCGCAATCGTGATGGCTTCGTCGCGCAGCAACCTTACATTCGGCAGGTTTTTCGCAAGCCAGAGCTGGAAACCGTCGATCAGCGGCAGCATCGACTTGCCTTCGTAATATTCGTGGTTGCCCGCCACATACAGCACAGGCCGCTGCCAGCCGTTCAGGAAGACAGCCAGAGGTTCGGGCTGGCGCATGTTCAGGATATCGCCCGACAGGATCATCAGGTCGGCATCCGATTGCGGCGCAGTCAGGTCTTTGGCGTATTCAAGATGGATGTCGCTGAAGCTGATGATTTTCATTGCGGTGTCATTTCATTGTTGGGTTTGTTGACCGCGCCGATAAACAGCACCGTGCCGGTCTGCACATCCTGCAGCGCGAAGACGAAGGAGCGGTCGAATTTGATATTGACGGTCTTGGGCGGATCCATCGGCATGGCGGAGCCCGCCATCGTCATGGTGGTGACGGCGGCGGCTTCCGATCCTTCTTCGTCCGTCTTGAACACGATGTCGTGCGACACGCTGCTGATGAACAGCGGCTGCGACTTCGCATCGACCATATGGCGGAAATCGGCCACGCCGGTGAAGGCGGTCTTGATGCCCATGTTTTGCAGCACGGGCACAAGGTCGTGATGCTGCTTGATGTCGATATGCGGCAGTTCGACCGTGCCAAGCGCGCGTTCGTATTGCGCATCGTTCAGCCAGACGGGCAGCATCATATCGCCCTGCGTCGCCAGAAAATCGCGCGCGGAAACCTTGGCATCGTTCGGGCGCAGCAGGACAAGGCGCATCGTTTGCGAATCTTCCGTGCCATAGGTGAGGGAGACCGCTTCATACGCTTCGTTCGACATGGCGCGGATATCGCCTACATGGTTGTATTCCTGATGCATCATCGGCGTCTTGAATTTTGCGCCGCCATCGGCGGTGAAGGTTTTTTCTTCGGTCAGTTTTTTGTCGAACGGCATGACCCATTTGCCCTTGAAATAGAGCGCGCTTGCCAGCACCATCGCGTCGTCGGGGTTCAGCTGCTGGATGACCTTGGTAATCAGGCCTTTTGTGTTGTCGGACGCCCATGTGTTGATCTTGCCGACGACGGCTGAACCGGCGAAATCCTCGCTGCTGATTTCCGCATTGAAATTCGCCTTCGCGCCGCTGGTGTAATCGGCCGACAGCGTGGCGGCGTTTTTATTGACCCAGATGCCGTTTGCAGTCAGCAGATCGACATGTCCCTTGTTCGCGTTCAGGATGGTGTCGTTCAATTGCTTCAGGCGCGGGCTTGCGTCCTTGGCGATATCGGCGTTCTGGAACAGCGCGGCAGAGAATTCATCATGCGTCGCGCCCGCAGCGCCGGATGCCGCCAGCGCCATGTTGGTATAGATGTTGTAGGGCGACAGGATCATGTTGTCGGATTTGTCTTCCTGCCTGGCAATCGCCGACTGCGCCATTTTCAGCGTCACGATATTGGCGTTCAGTTCGCCGCCCGCCGGAATGGCCAGCACAAGCGCATGCGCGGCGGTGGCGGTCGCCAGCAATGCTGCGGCGGCGGTGATAAATTTTTTCATGGCGTAATTTTCCCTTCAATAATCCTATGCGGGGATTATCGGCGGTTTGACCCGGATGTGCAACAGGGCAGTGCCGTCAGATAAACGGCTCTTCGCCCATCTTGCGCAGCAGTTCCTTCACCTTGGCCGCGGCGTTATGCACCATGTCGTCGTCTGTGCCGCGCACCACGATGCTGAGGCTGGGGGTCTGGTACATATGCGGATAGCTGCCGATTTCGATATCGGGGAAATTTTTCTGGATCTTGCCCAGTTCGTCGCCGATATCGCCTTCTTTCTGGTTGCATTCGATGGTCAGACTGAACAGCTGCGGGCCGCCCTCGATCATCGTTTCCACATGGTTGAACATCGCCTGCATGATTTTCGGCACGCCCGCCATCACAAACACGTTGCCGATCTGGAAACCGGGCGCGGCGCTGACGGGGTTGTCGATCAATACCGAACCGGCGGGCAGCGTCGCCATGCGCAGGCGCGCCTCGTTCACTTCGGTGCCGCTGTTTCTGTAGTAGTCTTCCAGCCGCTTTTTCGCTTCGGGCGCGACCATATGGTCCACGCCAAACGCCTTCGCCATGCAGTCGGAGGTAATGTCGTCATGCGTGGGGCCGATGCCGCCGGTCGAGAATACATAGGTGTATTTTTTGCGCAGTGCGTTCACGGCGCCGATAATTTCCTCGGCCACATCCGGCACGATGCGCACTTCCTGCAGGCGGACACCGCGCTGCACCAGACGCTTGGCGATAAAGTGGATATTGGCGTCCTGCGTGTTGCCGCTCAGGATTTCCGATCCGATGACAAGGATCGCGGCGGTGGGGGCGGGTTCGTTTTCAAGCTCTGCATCGGTCATTTTTACACTCCATTTTCACAATCCTTAACAGATATGGCGGCATAAAGGGGGGTACGAATATCCGCAAAACACATTTCCCTTGTTTTTATGCCCGCCAATCGTCATTTTACCGATATGAACAAGCAAAAAGATTTTACATATAACGATGAAGATTACGGCAGCGACGATGATTTCGTCATCCATACCGCCGCCGACTTCGATGGTATGCGCAAGGCCGGCAGGCTCGCCGCCGAAACGCTCGATTTCATCACACCCTATGTGAAGCCTGGTGTGGAAACGCAGGCGCTGGATAAACTGTGCCACGATTTCATCATTGACCACGGCGCGATCCCCGCGCCGCTGGGATACAAGGGCTTCCCCAAATCGACCTGCATTTCGATCAACCATGTCGTCTGCCACGGCATCCCCAGCGAGAAAAAGCTGGAGGAGGGCGACGCGCTGAATATCGACGTCACCGTGATCGTCGATGGCTGGCACGGCGACACCAGCCGCATGTATTTCGCGGGCGAGAAAATTCCCGTCAAGGCCAAGCTGCTGGTCGATGCGACATATGAATCCATGATGCGCGGCATCGAACAGGTGAAGCCGGGCGCGACGCTGGGCGATATCGGCCATGCGATCCAGAGCTATGCCGAAGGCAAGAAATATTCCGTCGTGCGCGATTTCTGCGGCCACGGGCTTGGCAAAATATTCCACATGCCGCCTTCCGTCCTGCATTACGGCACGGCGGGCGCGGGCCCGAAACTGCAGGCCGGCATGTTCTTTACGATCGAGCCCATGATCAATGTCGGCGGATACCAGACCAAAGTATTGTCGGACGGCTGGACGGCAGTGACGAAAGACAAATCGCTGTCGGCGCAGTTCGAACATTCGCTGGCCGTGACCGACAAGGGATTTGAAATTTTCACGCTGTCGCCCAAGGGCTACACGAAACCTCCCTATGCCTAAGGCCGGGAAAATAACCCCCGAAACATCCCATGACGGCCACCGCGACCGTTTGCGCGGCCGCTTTATCCGTTCCGGCACCGGCGCGTTCGAGGATTACGAGCTGCTGGAGCTTGCGCTTTTTTCCGCCATCCCGCGCAAGGACGTGAAACCGCTGGCAAAACAGCTGCTGGTGCGCTTCGGCAGCATGGGCGGCGTGCTGGGCGCGACGGTCGATGATTTGCAGACGGTCAAGGGCATCAGCGAAAACACCGCGGTCTTCATCAAGACGATCCACGCGCTGCAGCTGCGCACGCTGATCGAGGAGATCAAGGAAAAACCCATCCTGACCAGCTGGCAGAAACTGATCGATTACTGCCACGCCGCGATGGCGCATGAAAAGCGCGAACATTTCCGCGTTCTGTTCCTGAATAAGAAAAACCAGCTGATAGCCGACGAAGTGCAGCAGGTCGGTACCATCGACCATGTGCCTGTCTATCCGCGCGAAGTGGTGAAGCACGCACTCGATTTGGGTGCCACCGCCATGATCCTCGTCCACAACCACCCCAGCGGCGACCCCAGCCCGTCGGATGGCGACATCACCATGACCCGCGAACTGGTCAAGGCCGCCAAAGCCATGGATGTGACCGTCCACGACCACATCATCATCGGCAAGTCTGGGCATACCAGTTTTAAATCGCTGGGGTTGATGTAACCCGCTATCGGGAACTTTCCTTTTTCTGCGGCGTTGGCAGTTTCAAGTAACGCATTTGAAAAGGAACATCCCATGCTCCGCTACGCAATCGCATTCCTTATCCTCGCGCTGGTCGCGGCCGTTTTCGGCTTCGGCGGCGTGGCTGCCGTTTCCATGGATATCGCCCGCCTGCTCTGCATGGTGTTCGTGATCCTGTTCATCGTGACTTTCGCGATGCACGCCCTGCGCGGCAAGGCGCCGCCCGTCTAACTGGCGGAATTCACCCGAGAAATCAGCCCGGTGCATGCCCTGCACCGGGCTTTTTCTTATTTAAACTATTGATCTTTAATGGAAATAATTTTACCAAGGATTGGTGCCGCCATATCGTCCTATCAACAGGCAGACCAAGGGCAGAACATGATTAAACGCGATGACGATGAGCTGGTGTCAGAGGCCCAGTCGGGAAACCGGCAGGCTTTTGCCGGCCTGCTGGAAAGGCATTACGGGCTGATGTTCAAGGTGGCATACCAATGGTGCGGGGTGCGGGAAGACGCGGAGGATATCGCGCAGGATGCGAGCATTAAACTCGCCCAGAATATCTCCGGCTTTATGTTTGAATCGGCCTTTACCACATGGCTCTATCGCCTCGTCATCAACTGTGCCAAGGATTATTACAAGGCAAAAAACCGCCGCAATTCCCGCGAAACCCCGATGTTCGAAGACGCTGTTTATATATCCGAAGACCTGACACCCGAACAGAAACTGTCGCATAAAGACACATTAAAGGCGATTTCCGACCTGCCCGACACATTGCGCGAAACGGTTATATTGGTGTGCTGGCAGGGCATGACCCATGCCGAGGCATCGGATGTGCTGGAATGCGAGGAAGGCACGGTCAGCTGGCGCATCCACGAAGCGCGCAAGAAAATCGCCGAAACGCTCGAGATTAAAAAGGTGAAACGCCATGGATGAAAAGCAACTGAACGACATGCTTTCCACCGTGAAAGCGCCGGCGCCCAACGAAGAACGCCGCCAGGCCGCGCTTGCCGCCGCCATGGCCGCGTTTGATAAAAATTCCGCATTATTAGGCCAAGGGGATGACGACAGCGATCGTCTGACTGACAGGAACAACAAAACTGTCAGGAGAAGTCTCATGCAAAGAAGTCACAGAGTTTCAGGTCTGGCCGGCGGCGTCGCGCTTTGTGCGCTGGTCGCGGTGCTGGGGATGCCGTTTTTCACGCGTCAGGCGGAAGATCTGGTCAATATTTCCAGCATCACGGGTGCGGACAGCACGTTAAAAGCAAAAGCCGGCGGTGCTATCGAGGACGAAGTATATCGCAAGGCGATTGAAGCCGAAAATGCAGCGAAGGTGAAAGAGGCCGTCGCCCGTGGCGGCAGTGCGATGCCTACGTCGATTGGTGCATCGCAACCAGAAGGACTTATTGTGCCTCCTCCTACGCCTGCCGCTGCCGCCGATCCTCTCGGCGAATGGCGTCAGAAGGCCGAAGCGCGCCGTCTGAGCTTTGAAGGCGAAGCCGGTCCGGCAGCCGATGCCGCCGCCAAGGGCCAGCTTTCCGCCGGCCGCAGCGAAGAACTGCGCGCCGTGCCGCAAAAAATGGAAGCGAAAAAAGACAACCGTGCCGACAAACTGGCGCGCGTGGCGAACAAACCCGCAGCCGCACCCGCCAGCGAAGCCGTTGCGCCCAGCGTCGTGATGCAGGATCGCGCTATCGCGATCCCCGAACCGCGCCCTGTTCCCTATACGCCGCCCTATTACCAGCAGCAGAACAGCAGCGAAAGCTTCCCCGATTTCGTGGATAACCCCGTGAAATCGACAAGCGCGGAACCTGTCTCGACATTCTCCATCGATGTCGATACCGCATCCTATGCTTTCGTGCGCCGCTCCATCAATCAGGGTCAGCTGCCGCCGAAGGGGTCGGTGCGCCTTGAGGAACTCATCAACTACTTCCCCTACAGCTACGAACTGCCGACGAAAAACGAAGACCCGTTCAAACCGACCATCGCGGTCTATAAAACGCCGTGGAACGCCGAACACAAGCTTGTCCATATCGGCATCAAGGGTTATGACCTGACCGACAAGCCGAAATCGAACATGGTGTTCCTGATCGACACCTCGGGTTCGATGAACAGCCCCGATAAACTGCCGTTGGTTATCAGCTCGTTCAAGCTGATGCTGGATAACCTGAACCCTGACGATACGATTGGCATCGTCACCTATGCGGGATCATCCGGCGTTGCGCTGGAACCGACCAAGGTTTCCAACCGCGAAAAAATCATGGCGGCGCTGAACAACCTGTCCTCCGGTGGCTCGACCGCAGGTGCGGCAGGCATCGAGGCGGCCTATAACCTTGCCCGCGAAGGTTTCGTGAAGGAAGGCAATAACCGCGTCATTCTGGCGACCGATGGCGATTTCAACGTCGGCATCAGCAACCCGGATGAATTGAAAAACTTCATCGCGAAAAAACGCTCCGAGGGCGTGTTCCTGTCGGTGCTGGGCTTTGGTCGCGGCAACTATCAGGACGCGACCATGCAGGCGCTGGCGCAGAACGGCAACGGCAACGCGTCCTATATCGACAATCTGTCTGAAGCGCGCAAGGTGCTGGTGCAGGAAGCGGGTTCGACCCTGTTCACGATTGCGAAAGACGTGAAGATACAGGTCGAATTCAACCCCGCGCTTGTGCAGGAATACCGCCTGATTGGTTATGAAACACGCCACCTGAACCGCGAAGATTTCAACAACGATAAAATCGATGCGGGTGAAATCGGTGCGGGTCATACCGTGACGGCGATTTACGAGATCACCCCCGTCGGTGCGACGCCGGTGACCGACAACCTGCGCTATGGCCAAAAAGAAATGGCGCTGGCGAAGGACGACCGTGCCGACAAATCCGAATTCAGCAACGAGATCGCGTTCCTGAAAATGCGCTACAAACGTCCGGACAGCGACACTTCGACGCTGATGACGCGCCCCATTACGTCGTCGGACGAGAAAGACTTCGCAGAACTGTCGGATGACTTGCGCTTCGCCGCATCGGTTGCGGGCTTCGGCCAGCTGCTGCGCGACAGCCAGTACACCAACAGCCTGACCTGGGACCAGGTGATCGAAATGGCGACGAATGCGAAAGGCAAAGACGAATTCGGGTATCGCGCCGAATTCATCAACCTGCTGCGCCTCGCCAAATCGGAATCGGGCCAGAAGTAACCGGATACCACAAGTTTACTGCCGTGCGCCGGACACTGCCCTGTCCGGCGCACAACCTTTTCCCGCGTAATTCATGGGGTTTCCGGCCGTTCGCTTTTCAACAATCCGCACTTGCGGTATAATAAAAAGAAAAGGGTATAATCATGGCAGGCACAGGCAATACGGCACCGCATTCAGCGGGCGCGACGGTTAAGCAGAAAATTGCGGCAACTTTTGAATTGTTCTTCCTGTTCGGGCGCGGCATCAAGCCGTTTGAAAAGGAAGGCACGAAATATCACGCGCTCCGTTCCCTTTGGCTGCCCGTTGTGGCGGCACCGCTGGCCTTTTACAGCGCATGGCTCTATCCGCCGCAGGGGCTGGAGAAAGAGACCTACAGCACGATCGCCAGCGTATTGGCGGGTTTCACGATTGTCAGCTTTGTCGTCGGCACGGCGCTGGGATACCTGTTCAGTTGGGCATTCGATCGGCGCGAACGGTTCTGGCTGTGGTTCCATGTGGGAAACTGGATGACGGTGCCGAACACCCTCATCGCCATCCCCATTCTTGCGCTGGCTGTGCTGGGCAACCATGAACGCGATGTGATGGACCGCGCATTCAGCATCGTGCTGTATTACGGCGTGATCGTGAACGCCTGCGTCGCGTTTCGCGCGTTCAAGGTGGATTGGACGCTGGCCGGTTTCTTCGCCTGTATGTCGATCTATGCGGCGCAGCAGGTGTGGAATTTGATGTTCTGGCTGAACGACGTGCCGATCAAGTGGTTCGGTTAAGCGTCGCGGCGCGGAATAAAAATCACCGCTTCCATTTCCAGCACGGGTTTGCCGCTTTGGTTCAGCGTGCGGCTCTTGACGCGCATGATGCCGCGGCCCGGCGCAGATTCGGCGGGGCGCAGGTCGGTGATCTCGCCTTCATAGCTCAGCACATCGCCCGGCTTCACGGCGCGCAGCCAGTTCAAATTCTCGACCGTGCGGCCGATCATGCCGCCCGGGAAATTCGGGCTTGAATCGATAATCATCCGCATCGTCATCGATGCCGTATGCCAGCCGCTGGCGATCAGCCCGCCGAACATCGTTTTCGCCGCGTCATCGGCATTCAGGTGAAAGGGCTGCGGGTCGTATTTTTGCGCGAAGGCGATGATTTCTTCTTCGGTGACAGTAACAGGCCCGGCCATGAATTTCTGGCCGACCGTCAAATCTTCCATAAATACGAAGTTTGATTCCGTCATGGATTTTATCTTATACAGGGGCGGTGGTTTTGCAATGCAACACATGGTTATTACCATAACTAATAGGGTGTTTTATTGCGCAAATGCCTGCGGTTTCGCGCTAAACTCGACCGTCAAAACCTTTGGAGTCTTTATATATGCCCAGCTATAAGGCCCCCCTCGATGATATGCGCTTTGTGCTCAACGAAGTGCTGAACGTGTCGCAGCTGAAATCGCTGCCCGATTTTGAAAACGTCGATGATGCGACGATCAACGAATTTTTGTCGCAGACGGCAAAGCTGGCGGAGGATGTTTTGTTCCCGCTGAACGCCAGCGGCGACCGCGAAGGCTGCCACCACGACCGCGACGCGAAAACGGTGACGACACCCAAGGGTTTCAAGGACGCGTATGACCAGTTCTGCGCGGCGGGGCTGCCCGGTTTTGCCTGCGACCCCAAATTCGGCGGGCTTGGCATGCCGATCGTTCTCAACACCGCGCTGTCGGAAATGTTCTGCTCTGCCAATATGGCGTTTGCGATGTATCCGGGCCTGTCGCATGGCGCGTATAACGCGGTGCATGTCTATGGCACCGACGAACAGAAAAACAAATACCTGCCGAAACTGGTGACCGGCGAATGGTCGGGCACGATGTGCCTCACCGAACCGCAATGCGGCACCGATCTTGGCCTGATCAAAACCCGCGCCGTGAAGCAGGCGGACGGCACATATAAAATTTCCGGCACGAAAATCTTTATCTCGTCGGGCGAACACGACCTGACATCGAATATCCTGCACCTTGTGCTGGCGCGCATCGAAGATCCTTCGACGCCACCCGGCATCAAGGGCATCAGCCTGTTCCTCGTCCCGAAATTCACGGGCGACGGTGCGCGCAACGGCATCTATTGCCAGCGCATCGAAGAAAAAATGGGCATCCACGGTAACTCCACCTGTGAAATGGGCCTTGATAACGCGTATGGCGAGCTTATCGGCGAGCAGCACAAGGGCATGCGCGCCATGTTCGTGATGATGAACGAAGCGCGCCTTGGCGTTGCGCTGCAGGGATTGTCCTTGAGCGAAATCGCATATCAAAACGGGCTTATCTATGCGCTGGACCGCAAACAGGGCCAGCCGATCGAGCAAAAGGCCGGCGACGAAAACCTGTCGAAGCCCGCTGTCTCGATCATCGCACATCCCGATGTGCGCCGCGAGCTGCTGACCGTGAAATCGCAGGCCGAAGCCGCGCGCGCCCTGATTTACTGGGTGTCGATGCAGCTGGATATCGCGCACAAACATGCCGATGAAAAAACGCGCAAAAAGGCGCAAAAGACCGTCGATCTGCTGATCCCGATCATGAAGGCGCATTTCACCGACAACGCGGTCGATAACACCAATTCCGCGATGCAGGTTTTCGGCGGCCACGGATATATCAAAGAACACGGGATGGAACAGTACAACCGCGACGCCCGCATCACGCGCCTGTATGAAGGCACCAACGGCATCCAGGCGCTCGACCTGATTGGCCGCAAGGTGATGAAGGAAAATCTGCTCGGCAATTACCTGTCCATCATCAACCGCGATGTGGTGGATGCCGCAAAGGCGGGCGTGCCGCTGCGCATGCTGTGCCGCCTGCTGAAAAGCGCATGGCTGCGCCTGTGGTTCCATACCTATTGGCTGCGCCTGAAGGCGGCTGCGGGCATTGCGCTGTCGAAAACCGGCCAGCCGAAATTGCTGGCGCGCGTCATGCAGGATGCGGGCGCGATGTCCACCGATTACCTGAAACTCGCCAGCGTCGTGGCGATGGGGCATATGTGGGTGAAAATGGCGACGGTCGCGAAACTGCGCCTGGCCGAAAAACCCGATACGCGCGATTTCTATGAAACGAAAATCAAAACTGCGCGTTTTTACTTTGACCGCATCATGCCGCTTGCCGCCGCCTATTCGCGCAGCATTTGCCGCGGATCGAAATCGACCATGGATATTTCGCCCGACAATTTCGCGCACCAGCAGACGACGATTGCCGAAAAATCCTGGACCAAACCCGAAAAAGCCTGACGATAACGGAGCCGCCCTGCCATGAAAAAGTTTTTCATTTCCCTTCTCATCCTTGCCCTGCTGATCGGCGGCGGGCTGTTCTGGGCGATCAAGAAATACGTGAACACCGAGGAGATCGAGGCGCGCGTGGTAGCGGCGGTCAAGGAAAAGACCGGCCGCGACATCGCCTTCAGCAGCATCCGCGTGATGCCGCTGGTGACGCCGATGCCGGTATTGATGGTCAAGCTGCAAAATGTGACCTTCAGCAACGCGCCCTGGGCCTCGGAAAAGACGATGGCGCAGCTGGGCTCGCTCGACCTGCGCGTCGCGCTGAAGCCGCTCTTAGACAAGCAGATCGAGATCACGAAATTCTCGCTGGAAAACCCCGTCATCCGTCTTGAAGTCGCAGCCGACGGCAAGAAAAACTGGGAATTCGAACCCGCCAAGAAAGAGGGCGCAGCGCCGGCAGCCGCGCCTGAATCAGGCTCGTCGACCGACTACACCAAAGACCTGTCGTTCAAGTTCAGCCAGGTCGAGATCGTCAAGGGCTCGGTATCCTATATCGACCGGAAGGGCGGCGCGAATGTGGCGCTGGATAAGCTTGACCTTAATATCACCTATCCCGATCTGGCTTCCGGTGTGCTGATCGACGGCTGGACGGAATATATGGGCAAACGCGTCAGCCTGTTCATGTCGCTCGACAAGCCGATGGAACTGGCCAAGGGCGGATCGTCGAAAGGCAAGCTGACCCTGAAATCGGACGGCATCATTTCGACCGCCGCCGAAGGCAAGCTGGCGACATCCGGCACGATGCTGGACGGCAAGCTGGACGTTGATATCGCGTCGCTGCCGAAATTCGCGGCATGGTTTTCGGGCGGCGCGGAACAGTCGATGCCCTTTACGCATGTGAAATTCGCCAGCGCCGCCGCGTTTTCGGCAGAAGCGCTGAAGCTGTCCGGTGCCAGCCTGACGCTGGACGAGGTAAAGGCCGACGGCGACGTAACGCTGGGGCTTACCGGCGCGAAGCCCGATTTCAAGGCGCGCGCGAAGCTGAACAAGCTGAACCTCGACCGCTTCACGGGCGGCGAAAAAGCGGCCAAGGGCGACGGCGCTCCTGCGCCCAAAGGCCCGCAAGCGGATTGGGATTCGTCGCCCATCGATTTCAGCGGTCTTAAATCCGTCAATGCCGACCTTGTGCTGAACACGGCGGGCTTTTCGCTGCGCGGCGCGGAAGTCGGGCCCAGCACGCTGACGGTCTTGCTGAAGGACGGCAACCTGCGCTTTAAATCTTCCGAAGCGTCGCTGTTCGGCGGCCGTTTCCTCAGCGACCTGTCGCTGAACGCGGCCACGAAAACGCCCGCCATGACGTTCAAATTCGGCATGTCGGATGTAGAGGCGAAGCCTGTCCTGACCACCTTCGCCGATTTCAGCAAACTAAGCGGCAAAATGGATGCGACGGTCGACGTGTCGTCATCCGGCAACAACCAGAAATCGCTGGTCGGCAATCTGGGCGGCAACGGCAACTTCAATTTTAAAAACGGCTCGCTGCAGGGCATCGACCTTGTCAACATCATGTCGTCGATCCAGAAACGCCTTGGCGAAATGGGCGTGGGCGAGGGCAAGACCGACTTCGTCGATCTGGGCGGTACGTTCACGATCACGAACGGCGTTGCGCGCAACGACGACCTGAAAATGCGCGGGCCTCTGGTGCAGACCACGGGCGCAGGCACGGTCGATCTGCCGAAAAAATACCTGAACTATCGCGCCCTGCCTGTGCTGACCGCGTCGTCGGCCGTCGAAGGCGCGAAAGGCATCACGGTTCCCGTCGATATCAAGGGCCCGTTCAACAACATCAAGGTGAAGCCCGATTACGCCGGCGCGATTTCCAAGATCCTTGAAAACCCCGAAGACGTGAAAGCCGCGGTCAAAAACGTGCGCGAAAACGGCAAGGATATCCTGAAGGACATCAAAAAAGACCCCAACGCCGCCATCAACAACCTGCTGGGCGGCGGGCTGTTCGGCAAGAAGAAAGCGGCACCGGTGGAGCAAGCGCCCGCTGCCGATCCTGCTGCCGACCCCGCGACCGACCCCTATGCTGTGCCGTAAGGGATAACCGTGGATATCGCCAAGATCCTCAAACGTGCCTTCGACAACCTGTGGGAAGCCAGTTTCCAGCCGGGAACGGCGACGGGCAGGTTTGCGCTGCGCACGGCGCGGCTTTGCGTCGCGGTCGCGCGCGATATTAGCGAAGGCAATTACGGCCAGCGCGCCGCCAGCCTTGCCTATACCACGCTGGTGTCGTTCGTGCCGCTGCTGGCGATTGCGTTTTCGGTGCTGAAGGGCTTTGGCGTACATGATGCTCTGCGCCCCAGCCTGCAGGCGTTTTTGTCGCCGCTGGGCGCTGGATCGGCCGAACTGACCGAACGCATCATCGGATTTGTCGAAAATATCAATGTCGGCGTGCTGGGCGCGGTCGGCACGGCGTTCCTGATCTTCGGCGTGATTTCGACGCTGCAAAAAACCGAAAACGCCTTCAACGAAATCTGGCGCGTGATGCGCGGCCGCAGTTTTTACAAACGCATACGCGATTACATGGCCGTGGTGCTGGCCGGGCCCTTGATGATGTTCCTGTCGATTGCCATGACAACGACGCTGCAGCATGCGGATGCGGCGTGGAAATGGCTGAGGCTCGACCTTGTCGATACGGCGATGCAGAATGTTTTTGAAATCGTGCCGCAGATATTGTTCATTCTCGCCTTTTCGGCGCTTTACGGCTTTATGCCGAATGCGCGTGTACAGCCGCGCGCGGCGCTGGCGGCGGGTGTCACGATTACAGTAGTGTGGAAAATCCTCGGCATTTTCTTCAGCTTCTTCGTCGCCAGCTCCGCCAGCTATGCCGCCATTTATTCGGCGTTTGCGGCGCTTGTGCTGTTCATGATCTGGGTTTATATGGGTTGGTTTACGCTGCTGGCGGGTGCGGCGGTCGCCTATTACCTGCAGCACCCGACCAATCAGGGGCTCAGCCGCCATATCAAGAACCTCAGCCTGCGCGTGAAGGAAAAAATCGCGCTGCAAGCCGTTTACGAAATCGGCCGCGAATTTTACAAGGAAGGCAGGGGCATTACCCTGCAAACGCTGTCCGGCCGCACCCATATGCCCGCGCAGGCGGTATATGACGTGATCGAGGATCTGGTGGATCAGGGCCTGCTGGCCGCGACCGGCCCCGCCGCGCCGCTGTTCATTCCCGGCCGCCCGTTTGATGAAACGACGGTCGAGGATTTATTGAAGGCGATCCGTGCCGCCGACGAAACGCTGATTTTGCGCATCGACCGCGTGCATGGCGCGCCGGTCGTCAATGCGCTGATGAAAATCCATGACAAAGCCATTCACGACAAGCTTGGCAAATACACGCTCAAACAACTGTCGCTAGGGAGTATAGAGGCATGATCCCCCGTTTCACCCGCAAGGAAATGGCCGATATCTGGGAGCCTGAAAACAGGTTCAAATTATGGCTGGAGGTGGAGCTGGCCGCCTGCGAAGCGCAGGCCGAACTGGGCGTCATTCCGCTCGATGCCCCCGCCAGGATCCGTGCAAAGGCCAATTTCGACGTCGCCCGCATCGACGAAATCGAGCGCGAGGTGAAGCACGATGTGATCGCCTTCCTGACCAGCGTCGCCGAATTCGTCGGCCCTGAATCGCGCTTTGTGCATGTCGGCATGACATCGTCCGATGTGATCGACACGGCCTTCGCGCTGCAACTGCGCCAGGCATCGGACATTATCATCACCAGCCTCGACCGTTTGCTTGCCGCGTTGAAAAAACGCAGCGACGAACACCGCAACACCATCTGCATCGGCCGCAGCCACGGCATCCATGCCGAGCCCACCACATTCGGCATGAAACTGGCTGGGCATTACGCGGCCTTCCTGCGCGCTAAAAAACGCATGATCGCGGCGAAGGAAGAGATTTCCAGCTGCGCCATTTCCGGCGCGGTCGGCACCTTTGCCACTATCGATCCCAAGGTCGAGGAATATGTGGCCAAAAAACTGGGCCTGAAATCGGAAACGGTTTCCACGCAGGTCATTCCGCGCGACCGTCATGCCGTGTTCTTCGCAACGCTGGGCGTGATCGCGTCGTCGATTGAAAACCTTGCGACCGAAATCCGCCACCTGCAACGCTCGGAAGTGCGGGAGGCGGAGGAGTTTTTCTCGGCCGGCCAAAAGGGGTCGTCCGCGATGCCGCACAAGCGCAACCCCGTGCTGACCGAAAACCTGACCGGTCTTGCGCGCCTGATCCGCTCCAGCGTCATTCCCGCCATGGAAAACGTGGCGCTGTGGCACGAGCGTGATATTTCGCATTCGTCGGTCGAGCGCGTGATTGCGCCCGATGCCACCATGCTGGCCGATTTCGCGCTGAACCGCATGGCGGGCGTGATTGAAAACCTGCTGGTTTATCCCGAGCGCATGAAGCAGAACCTTGAAAGCCTGAAAGGGCTGGTATTCTCCCAGGCCGTGCTGCTGGCGCTGACCGAAACCGGCATGAGCCGCGAAGAATCCTACAAGGTCGTGCAGAGCAACGCGATGCAGGTCTGGGCGGGGAAGGGGGCGTTTATCGATCTTCTTGCCGCCGATCCTGCGGTGCAAAAGGCGCTGCCGAAAGGCGCGCTGGAGAAAATCTTTACCTATGACCGCTACACGCAGCATATCGGCGGCATCATCGACCGCGCGCTGAAAGCGGCGTAAATGTCGCTCAGCTGGCAGGACACCGGCGTTATCCTCAGCCTGCGCCCGCATGGCGAGAATGGCGGTATCGTGTCGCTGCTGACGAAAAATCACGGGCGGGCGGCGGGATATGTCTATGGCATCAATTCGTCGCGCACGCGCGGGATGCTGGAAATCGGCAACCTTGTTTCCGCGCAATGGTCGGCGAAAACGCATGACCAACTGGGCGCCTATACGCTGGAGCTGGATACCAGCTTCGCCGGCAATATCATCGACAGCCCCGTGAAGCTGACCGCGCTGCAATCCGCCTGTGCCCTTGCCGACCGCACGCTGCCCGAACATGAAAGCCACCCCGGCGTGTTCGACGGCATGGTCGCGCTGCTGCACGCCTTTGACGGCGAAGTCTGGCCGGCCGCGTATATATATTGGGAAATCGCGCTGCTGCGCGAACTGGGCTTCGGGCTCGATTTTTCTAAATGCGTGGCGACAGGCGTGACCGAAAATCTGCGCTATGTCAGCCCCAAATCAGGCTGTGCCGTGTCGGAGGCGGCGGGGGAGCCGTATAAGGACGTCATGCTGCGCCTGCCGACATTCTTGCGGGGCGAGGCGCGACTTGACCCTGTGGATGTGCTGGACGGGCTGAAACTGACCGGGCATTTCCTGCTCCACCGCGTCTTCTCGCAGGCCAATTCCAACCTGCCCGAGCCGCGCCTGCGGCTGGAGGAAAAATACGCCAAAATGGCGCAATAACGGCAATATCCAGCCTTTTCAGGCGCATCAAGGGGCTGGAAAACCGCGCGAAAATGCGCTAAAACACCCCCTATGGCAAAAAAACCGACAAACGTCGTTGCGAACGACATTCAGGACCGTAACCTCGGCGATATCGTCTCCGAAAAGTACCTGTCTTACGCGCTTTCCACCATCATGGCACGCTCGCTGCCCGACCTGCGCGACGGGTTGAAACCGGTGCATCGCCGCGTGCTGTATGCGATGTCGCAGCTCAGCCTGCGCCCCGAGCTTGCGCCCAAGAAATCGGCGCGCGTGGTGGGTGACGTTATCGGTAAATACCACCCGCATGGCGACCAGTCGGTCTATGACGCGCTCGTGCGCCTTGCGCAGGATTTCTCCGTCCGTTATCCGCTGGTCGACGGTCAGGGCAACTTCGGGAATATCGACGGCGACGGCGCGGCGGCGATGCGTTACACGGAATCGCGCCTGACGCCGGTTGCGCAGCTGATGCTGGAAGGCCTTGACGAAGACGCGGTCGATTTCCGCCCGACCTATGACGGATCGGAAACGGAACCTGTCGTGCTGCCCGCCAACTTCCCGAACCTGCTCGCCAACGGGTCATCCGGTATCGCGGTCGGCATGGCGACCAACATTCCGCCGCATAACGTCGCCGAATTGTGCGACGCGATGGAACACCTGATCGAGACGCCCGATTGCGAAGTGAAAGATCTGCTGAAATTCGTCAAGGGCCCCGATTTCCCGACCGGCGGCATTCTGGCCGAAGACAAGGCATCTGTGCGCCAGACCTATGAAACCGGCCGCGGATCGTTCCGCGTGCGCGCGGTCTGGGAAGTGGAGAAGCTGAAAAACGACGCATGGCAGATCGTCGTCACCGAAATTCCCTATCAGGTCGCGAAATCGCGCCTGATCGAAAAAATCGCCGAGCTGATCACGAACAAGAAGCTGCCGTTTATCGACGATATCGTCGATGAATCCGCCGAAGATGTGCGCGTGGTGCTGACGCCCAAGAACAAGGGCATGGACCCCGAACTGCTGATGGCGCAGATGTTCAAGGTGACCGACCTTGAAACCCGCTTCTCGCTCAACATGAACGTCCTTGAAAAAGGCCTGACGCCGCGCGTCATGAACCTGAAGGAAGTACTGCAGCAGTATATCGACCACCGGCAGGAAGTGCTGGTGCGCCGCTCGAAAAACCGCCTCGCGCAGATCGACCACAGGTTGGAGGTTTTGGGCGGCTTGCTGATCGCCTACCTGAACATCGACGAAGTCATCCATATCATCCGCACGGAAGACGAGCCCAAGCCCGTGATGATGAAAAAATTCAAGCTCTCCGACGTACAGGTGGAAGCGATCCTGAACATGCGCCTGCGTTCCTTGCGCAAGCTCGAGGAAATCGAGATCAAGCGCGAGAACAAGGAACTGCGCGAAGAAAAGGACGAGTTGGAAAAGCTGATCGGGTCGAAAGCCCGCCAGATGACCGCGATCAAGAAGCAGGTCAAGCATATCTATGAGCTTTTCGCGCCCAACACGAAACTGGGCAAGCGCCGCACGCAGATCGGCAAAGCGCCGACCGACACCGATGTACAGCTGCACGAGCTGATCGAGAAAGAACCCATCACCGTCATCTGCTCGGAAAAGGGCTGGATCCGCGCGATGAAGGGGCATCTGGAGCAGGACAAGATCGACGCAGTTTCCTACAAAGAAGGCGACGGGCCGAAATTCGCGCTGGCGGTGGAGACGACCGACAAGCTGGTCATGTTCGGCACCAACGGAAAATTCTACACCATCGGCTGCGACAAGCTGCCGCCGGGGCGCGGCTTCGGCGAGCCGGTGCGCCTGATGATCGACCTGCAGACGGAATCCGACATCGTGTCCATCATGAAACACGACCCGGATCGTAAACTGCTGGTCGCCGCCGATGACGGCCGCGGATTTGTCGTGCCGGAAAAAGAAGTCCTGTCGCAGACCCGCAACGGCAAGCAATGCCTGCTGGTGAAAGACGGCGTGGAGGCGAAGGTCTGCACGCCCGTGACCGGCGATTCCGTCGCCTGCATCAGCGATAACCGCAAGTTGCTTATCTTCCCGCTTGAACAAGTGCCGGAAATGACGCGCGGCGTGGGTGTGATCCTGCAAAAAGGCGGTCTGGCCGATGCCAAGACCTTTACCTACAAGCAGGGTCTCACCTTCTTCAGCGCAGGCAAGGAACGCGTGGAAACGGCATTGAAGGCATGGCGCGGGGAACGCGCGCAGGCCGGCATGCTACCGCCCAACGGCTTCCCGAAATCAAAGAAGTTTAACGGCGTCTGACGCTTTATTTTAAAAGGTGATTCATGCCCGCTCTGATGATCCTGACCGTTCTGGTGCAGGTGCTTTTCGCCGTGCATGTGCATCGCACGGGGCGCAGCACCTACTGGATGTACCTGATCATGATGGTGCCGGTCATGGGCTGCCTGATTTATTTCGTGATCGAAGTGCTGCCGGAGGTTATCCGCGGGCCTGCGGGCAAGCATGCCAAGCGCAGCTTTCGCAGCTTGCTGGACCCGGAAAAGGATTTCCGCGACGCGAAATACGCCTTTGACACTTCGCCCACCGTCGCCAACCGCATCAATCTGGCGCAGCTGCTGATCGCAAAGCGCGAATATGACGCGGTCATCGCGCTGCTGGAACCCGCGCTGACGAACCATTTTTCCGACGATATCCTGCTGCTGGAAGGGCTCGCTTACGCCTATTACGACAAGGGCGACTACAACAACGCCCTGAAATACATCCAGAAGATTTACGAGCGGCCTGACGCGCAACCGCAGGATTACATCAAGCTGCTGCGCGCGCGGGCGCATATCTCCCTTAACGAATTGACGGTTGCTGAAGAACAATTGCGCAGCCTTGTCGAATACTTTACCGGAGAAGAGGCCCGCATCACGCTCGCCCAGCTGTACGAGCGTATGGGCAGAAAGGCGCAGGCCCGTGCGGTGTATCAGGAGGTCGTGACGCGGTCCAGCCACTCGCCGAAATACTATCAAAAGTCAGAGCGCCAATGGATCGACATGGCAAAACAGGCGCTGAAATAGGTCCTGTGGATAACTTTAGACTCGGGCTTAAAAACGTCCGTTCAAATTGTCTAAATTTATAAACAATATCAATGCTTTGTCTGTTTATTCTGGACTCTCGTTTTCTATCGGATTATAACTCCTTTCCGCCCGCGTATCGTCCTCCGTAACAGGCCGAGCCAGCGCGAGCGGAACGTAGGGTGTGTAAATGAATTTTGAGCAGACATCGCTGCCCGACGGGCAGTTATTCCGCGAAGCATTTGCGGCAGGCTGGGCAAGTTACCTTGACCGCTTCGCCGCCCCCGACCTTGCTGCCGAGCAGTATATCCGCGGCCCTGTAGCCATGGCGCGCCTGATATACGAGCACGGCGGCGAGGAGCGTTCGGTGGCATCCGCCGCCTGTCTGGCAGGCCCCGCCGTTTTTTCCGCCGCGCCCGAATGGCTGGGGCAGGAAATCAGCGATTTTTCCCGCGAATTTAAACTGATCGGCGAAATGGAGCCGCGCGACCTGTATGGCCGCATGGACGAATTCTCGCTCGATGCCCGCGTGCTGCTGCAGGCGAGCGCGATCATGCTGCTGGAACAGCTGGTGACCTCGCCCGAGGAATGCGCGCAGGAATGCATGCGGATATATACGGATTCACTCGAGCTCTATTCCGCCGCGCGCGGCCGCGCCGATATGTTCAAGCTGGATACGCGTTTTGAAATCGCGGCGATGAAGGTGACGACGGCGGTCGACGGCCATACCAATATCTGGTCGAAACCGCGCCATGTGTCGCCGCGCGTCCACGCATAATATCTTTTTACTGCTGTGAATTCAGTTCCGCAAAGGCCTGCTCGACATCACGCAGGGTGATGGTCGTCAGGTCCGCGCGCGACGGCTTGCCCAGTTTCATGACGCGCGTCGCGGCGTATTTCACGCTGTCCTCGAACAGGTTGCGCACCAGGCGGCCGTTTGGGAAATTCTCGCGGAACAGGTTGGGCGCTTCGGCCATTATTTTTTGCAGCGCGGCTGCGGCATCGTCGGCCAGCGTGTATTTTCCGTCTCGCAGGAACCGCCCGTATATCTCGCACATTTCGGGCGGGGTGTAATCGCTGAAGGAAATGATTTCGGTGAAGCGCGATTTCAGGCCGGGGTTGTAATCGAGGAATTCATTCATCCGCCCCGTATATCCCGCCGCGATGACGACAAGGCGGTCGCGGTTATCCTCCATCAGCTTGAGCAGAGTCGTGATCGCCTCCGCCCCGTATGAATTGCCGGTATGCGTTGTGTGCCCCATCAATCCGTAGGCTTCGTCGATGAACAGCACGCCGTCCATCGCTTCCTCTACCTTCGCCATCACCTTTTGCGGGGTTTCGCCGACCCATTTGCCGATGATGTCCTGCACGCCGACCTCGACCACATGGCCGGATTTGAGATAGCCGATCTGTTTCAGCAGCCGCCCGAAGATGCGCGCGACCGTCGTCTTGCCCGTGCCGGGATTGCCCGCGAAAACAAGATGTATCGAGGCGGAGGGAATGGCGGGCAGCCCCTGTTCGGCGCGCAGCTTCATGAAGGCCATGCGGTTCGCCTGTTCCGCCACTGCTTTCTTGGCGCTGGCTAGGCCGATCAGCCCCTCCAGCTCCTCGAACGGGTCGCGGTAGCTGTCCATATCGGGCGCGCCCAGCGTGGGCAGCAGCTTTTCCGCTTCGCGGCTGCCGTTTTTCGCCGCCTGCCGCAGCCACAGGATCGCGAAATCGGCATCGGTGTGGAAATAGTTGTCGTTGCCGCGCCCCAGCAGGCCAAGGCCGATCGCGTATCCCGCATCCGGCTCGCCGATCCAGCCGCGGCGGAGAAGGCCGGTGGCTGCTTCCTGCTTGTCGGCGGGCAGCGGTTTCAGCAGCGCGCGCGTCAGCGCCATCAGCGCTTCGGTGTCGCCCTGCAATGCCTTCTTGCGCGGGAGGTTGTCGGCCACAGGGTCAAGCCCTTACTTCGGGACTTGCGGGCAATCCGACGGACGGATGGTGAAGGGGGCGAGCAGGTTGCCGTTGCCGTCCTTGAAACGCACTTCGACCGTAATGCCAAGGCCCATCTGGAAGTCCTGCTTGTGGCAGACGTCGTTTTTCAGGTCGACGGTCATGCTGTCGGCCAGCGGCTGCGGATCTGTCGTGGTGAGGGTGATGTGATAGATGATCGTGTTGCCTTCCGACGTGACGTCGTCGATGCGGATCATGTCGTCCAGCTGGCGGGGCGGGCGGATCTCGTCCCGGATTTCCTGCAGCGCCAGTTCGGCCGGGTTGGTGGGCGCGCCCGCCATCATCATCAGGTTGGCGGAACCGCCCAGCAGCAGGATGATCGCGATAAAGGTGACCCAGAATTTCCCGCGCAGCGCCTTGGGGAACATCGGCGTGCCGATGCCCAGCAGGAACAGGTAAAGGCCAAGCGCCAGCGTGATGCCGTTGCCAAGGCTGATCGATTGGATGATTTCCATTTCTAGTCTCCCTTAATCCTTGCGTCCGAGCTGGAAGCCCATGGACCGTGTTTCGTCGTCCCGCTTGCTGTAGGCGCGCCTTGCGTCGCGGAAGGCCGCCTGAATATCTTCGGCATAGAGTACCACAAGATCTTCCTTGGTTGTTTCAGCCTTTTTGCCGATGCGGATCGCCATGTATTTGATCGTGTCTTCGAAAAGGTTGCGCACGAAACGGCCGTTGGAAAAGTTATGGGTAAAGTTTTCCTTGGCTTCCGCCATCATGCCGTGAAGGCTGTCCTTGGCTGCCTTGTCCAGCTTGTATTTCTGGTCGCGGGCGGAGCGCAGGTAGATTTTCACCAGCTCGTCGGCATCGTAATCCGGAAATACGATGAGTTCCGTAAAGCGGGATTTCAGGCCGGGGTTGGAATCGAGGAATTCGATCATCTCCGCCGGATAGCCCGCGACGATGACCACCAAATCATGGCGCAGGTCTTCCATGTATTTCACCAGCGTCGCAATCGCGCTCTGCGAAAAAGACCCGCCCTGACCCTCGGCGTTCAGCATGGCATAGGCTTCGTCGATGAACAGAACGCCGCCCAGCGCCTGCTGGATCTTGCGATGCACCTTGATGGGCGTCTGGCCGACATATTCGCCGATCAGCTCGCCCTCCGACACCTCCACCACATGCCCGCGCGACAGGTAACCGACCTGCTTCAGCGCGCGGCCAAGGATACGGGCGACGGTCGTCTTGCCGGTGCCGGGATTGCCCAGGAACACGGCGTGCAGCGCGGGCTGCTGCACGGGCAGGCCGGCGGCTTTGCGTTTTTCGAACAGGCGCGTGCGGCTGGTGATGTCGGCGACCGATTTCTTGACGTTTTCGAGGCCGACCATGTTCTTCAATTCCTTGAACGGGTCGGCGTCGTTTTCCTCGTCATGCACATGTGTGGCCGATGTGGGGTCGGAATAGATCATCTCCCGCGCCTGTTCGTCCTGCGCGGCGGCTTTTTTCAGCCACAGGAAAGACAGCGCGCGGTGGCTCTTGAAGCAGCGGTCATCGGCGGAGCCGATGCGCGTGCCAAGGTTGTACATTGCCCAGCCTTGTCCGCGTTTTGCCTCGGCGAGCAGGTTTTTGGCTTCGGCCTTCAGGTCCTTGTGGATGCGGCGGCGCATCAGGCGGCGGGACAGCCGCAGCATCGCGCGCCGTGACCCGCGCTTGCCGCGCCAGAGCAGGAATTTTTCGCTGTTGATGTATATCAGCCCGGAAATGACCCCCGCCAGCAAGGCGGTGGAAAGAACGGCGAAAATATAGGGGTGCTGCTGCGCCGCCTGTTTCGCCAGCATCCAGTAAAAATAGATGTAGGACAGGAATTTGTTTTCGATGCCGGTCGTATCGACGCGGTTCGCAAGCCCGCCGATGTCCAGCCCGAAAAACTCACTCGACAAGGCGCTGTAACCCCCGTGCAAGATCCTGCTGCAAATCGGTCACGTCTTCGAGCCCGACATGGATACGCAGGGAGAAACCGTCCGTCGGCCATTTTTCGGCGGTGCGGATGGGCGCGGGCTGTTCGGGGAACAGCAGCGATTCAAATCCGCCCCAGCTGAAGCCCAGCCGGAAGATGTTCATGCCGTTCAGCATGGCGGCGATTTTATCGCGGCGCGTTTCGTGCAGGATGACGCTGAAGGTGGCGGTCGATCCGCTGAAATATTTTTTCCAGTTCTCATGCCCGGGGCAGCTGTCGAAAGCGGGGTGCAGCAGGCGTTTCACCTGCGGTTGCTGCTGCAGCCAGCTGGCGATTTCCAGCGCCGATTTCTGGTGGTGCGGCAGGCGCACATGCAGGGTGCGCAACCCGCGCGTGGCGAGGTAAAGTTCTTCGGATCCACCGCAAAGGCCGAGCATCAGCGCGGCGCGTTTCACCGCCGGCCATGCTTCTTCGGTCGCCGACACTACGCCCAGCATGACATCGGAATGGCCCGCGATATATTTGGTCGCCGCCATGACGGACACATCGATGCCAAGGTCGAGCGGTTTCATGAACAGCGGCGTGCCCCAGCTGTTGTCGATGGCGGTCTTGATGCCCGCCTTTTTCGCGGCCGCCACGAACGCGCCGATATCGGGCACTTCAAACGTCAATGATCCGGGCGCTTCGATAAACAGCAGGCGCGTGTTTTTGCGGAACAGTTTTTCGATGCCCGCGCCGATCATGGGCGGGTAGTATTCCACATCCACGCCGAATTTGCGCAGGATCGCTTCGCAGGTCTTGCGGCTGGGGCCGTAGACGTTGTCGGGCATCAGCAGGTGGTCGCCATGCTCGGCGAAGGCGATGAGCGTCGTCAGGATCGCGGAAAGTCCGGAACAGGTGGCAACGCTTTTATACGCGCCTTCGATCAGCGCGATGCCTTCCTCGAACGCGGCGCTGGACGGCGTACCCGCGCGGCCATAGGAAAACGGCACGTTCGGGACTTTTTCAAATTCCTCATAGGTGTTGAAGACAATCGTGGACATGCGGTGCGGCGGCACGTTGACCGCGCCGTGATATTCGTTCGGCTTCGACCCCGCATGGGTCAGGATGGTGTTCTTGTTCCGGTCATCTGTTGTCACGGCTGGCTGCCTTTCGTTTTGGGCAGGCTGGCATCGCCGCCCCATTCCGCCCATGAACCGCCATAGACGGCGGCATCGGTATGGCCCAGGTTATGCAGGCCGATGGCAACAACGCAGGCGGTCACGCCGCTGCCGCAGGAAATGGCGACGGGTTTCGTGGCATCGACCGGTGCCAGCGCCGATTTCAGCGCGTCGCCGGTCTTGAACAGGCCCGTCTGGCTGTCGATCAGCGATGCATAGGGCAGGCTGAGCGATCCCGGGATATGGCCGCTGCCCATGCCGGGGCGGGGTTCGGCCATTTCGCCGGAATAGCGGCGCGGGTCGCGCGCGTCCAGTACGGTGAAGTTTTTATCGGTCAGGTTTTGCACAATATCGTCACGTTTCTTGAACAGTTCGGCGCGGAAGGCGGGCTTGAACGTGCCGCGTGGCAGGGTTTCATCCGCCTTCTGCGTCACGGCATATCCGGCATTTGCCCATGCGGGCAGGCCGCCATCCAGCACCTGCACTTTGTCATGGCCGAACACGCGGAACATCCACCAGACGCGCGCCGCCGCCATGGCAACGCCGCTACGGTCATAGACAACCACATGATCGCCGTTGGATATGCCGAGCTTTTCAGCGGCATCGGCGAAAACGGCCGGCGAGGGCAGTGTATGGGCGAGAGGGGCGTTCGGGTCTGCCACTTCGTCAATGTCAAAATCCTGCGCATGGCCGATGCGGATATCGGCGGGCGGCAGGCCATAGCTGGCATCCAGCAGGCGCACGCCCGGCTTTTCAAAAATTTCTTTCAGTTCGGCGGCGGAGATAAGGGCTTTCATTGGCCGAGCCATTGCTTGCGGATGCGTTCATGGTTGCGCGCAAACCATTGCAACACGTATCCCGCCGTGATGTTGGCAATCGCGCCCTTGTCCAGCATGTCGCGCACCTGTTTCCACGGCAGCAGGTGGGTCTTGATTTCCTCGCCTTCTTCCTCGTGGCCGTAAATGCCGGCTTCGGCCTTTTCGATGCGGCCGACATACAGGTGGAATTGTTCCGCCATGCAGCCGGGGCTGGAATAGGCCTTGCCGATGAATTCGAGATCGGTCACGTCGCAGCCGGTTTCCTCGAACGCTTCGCGGCGCGCAGCGGCTTCGGGCGTTTCGCCTTCATCGACGGCGCCGGCGGCGCATTCAAACAGGAAGGGGTCTTCGACGCCCGCCACCAATGCGCCGACGCGGAACTGCTGGTTCAGCAAAACTTCGTCGGTTTCCGGGATGAACAGCAGCACGACCGCGATATCTTTTACGATCATCACCTCGCGCTCCATCGGTTCCGCCCAGCCGCCATGCTTCAGGCTGCGGGGCTGAATCCTGAACGCGTCCAGCTTGTGATAGCCGTCGAAAATGCGTTCCTGCGAAATGATTTTCGCATCGGGAGTGGTCTGGAGTTTTTTGGTCTGCGTCATCATGGCCTCTTGTTGAAATCGGCTGGGCTTTTTGTCGTATTCGGATGCTGCGAGATTACTGTGCGGGGGCATTTTAGGCAAGTTGCAGCCCCGTCTAATTTCCCTAATGATTTCACCTAAACCCTTTCAATGCGCGCCCGGATATGCTGGAATCCCTATGAAACGGACGGGCATCATGAAAGACCTCTATTTTTTCGGCGACAGTATCGCATATGGCGAATGGGACGAGCAGGGCGGCTGGGTGCAGCGCATCCGGTCATCGCTCGACCAGCAATTCATTTACGGCCGCGGCGACCGCGCACTGGTCTATAATCTCGGTATTCCGGGTGACACTGCTGCCGATGTGCTGATGCGCATCGAAGGCGAAATGGCCGCGCGTTTCGACCCCGCGAACCAGAATTTCATCATCTTCGCCATCGGCATGAATGACTCACATTTTTCGACTTCGGCGCAGAAAGACCGCTTCACGCAGGACGAGTTCGAGCGGAACATCGGCAAGTTGATTGGCGTTGCGCGTAAATTCACGCAAGACATCGCTTTCGTCGGGCTGAACCCGATCGAGGAAGCGAAGGTGCAGCCGCTGCCGTGGAACACCGAAAAATCATACAACATGGCGCGCGTGGAGCTGTTCAATTCCATCATCGAAAAAGTCGCGAAGGAAGAAGGCCTGTTCTTCGCCGATATCTGGCGCGACTGGGCGGGCGGCGACATGAAGGCGATGCTGTTCGACGGGCTGCACCCGACCGCGACAGGCCATCGCCGCATCGCGGAAAAGCTGAACCCGTTCCTGCAGGCGGCCGCCTAAGGCTGCGGCGCTTTTGCGCCGGGCGGCTTTTCGGGGTTGAACGGGATGAATTTCACCTTGCCCGTTTCAAGACTGTCCTTGCGGAGCACCCTTCGGACGTCACCTGTAAATATGTAAATTAATTTCGCCTTTTAAGCCTTTTCCTAAGTCAAAACAAAATAATTAATTATTAATATCAATACTTTAATTATTGACTCCGTCATGCGCAGGACATTAAGAATTCGGCCGTTATATTAGTATGGCGTAAGCACGGATCGGTTGGCACGTTTCATGAATATATACGTTTGCCTGCACCCGTCCGGGTGCGCGTGGCTTTTCAGAATGACCGGAGACAAGGCGACATGGCACAGAAAAAACCGTCGATCCGCAAAGGCGTTAAGGCATTCGTGATTTTGGCGGTGCTGTGCGCGCTCGTCTTCGGCGGTTACAAATACTGGCAGCAGCGCAGCGCGAAGGAAGAAGCGGCGGCGCGCGTGACTGTCGTCACCATCGCACGCGGGGATATCGAGGAAGTCGTGACCGCGCAGGGCAAGCTGGAGCCCAAGGAATTCGTCGATGTCGGCGTGCAGGTGTCGGGCCAGATCGAGAAGATCAATGTGGAACTGGGCGATGTCGTCAAGAAAGACGCGCTGATCGCCGAGATTGACCCCAAGCTTTACGAAGCGAAGGTGGAGGCCGACGAGGCGCGCATCAAGACGCTGCAGGCGCAGATCGCGCAGCAGGACGCGCAAGTGACGCTGGTCAGCCTGCAATTCGACCGCACCAAGAAACTGCTGGAAACGAAAGCGGTCAGCCAGGACGCGTATGAGAGCGCCGAAGCCGCGATGATCATCGCCAAGGCGCAGCGCGACGCGCTGGACGCGCAGCTGCAGGAAGCCCAATCGGCGCTGGACGGCGACAAGGCGAATTTGGGCTACACAAAAATCTATGCCCCGATGGAGGGGACGGTCGTGATCGCCGACACGAAGGAAGGCCAGACGCTGAACGCGACGCAATCCGCGCCGCGCGTGGTGCAGCTGGCGAACCTCGACGTCATGACAGTGCGCGCGCAGGTGGCGGAGGCCGATGTGATGCGCATCAAGGAAGGCGGCGAGGTTTATTTCACCACGCTGGGTTCGCAGGGGCGCAAATGGCAGGCAAAGGTGCGCCAGATACTGCCCACGCCCGATGTGGTGAATGAAGTCGTTCTTTATAACGTGCTGGTCGATGTCGAAAATAAGGACCGCCAGCTGATGAGCGGCATGAGCACGCAGATGTTCTTCGTCATGGGCCGCGCGAATAACGTGCCGCTGGTGCCGATTTCCGCGCTGGGCAAGCGCGCGCCGCGCGAAGACAGCGATGCGGGCGTGGCATACCGCGTGCGCCAGCCGGGCGGCAAGGACGCGGAGAAAATCATCCATGTAGGCCTGATGGACAGGTCGATGGCGGAGGTGAAACAGGGCTTGTCCGAAGGCGACAAGGTGACGATGGAAGCGCCCGCGGGCGGCGACCCTGCGACGGGTGTACCTCGCCGCATGCGTAATATGAGCGGCAGGTTATGACCCCGCTCCTCGAACTCAAAAACATCAAGCGGCATTACGAAAGCGGCGACACGGTCGTCAGGGCGCTTGACGGCGTGACACTGACGATCGGGCAGGGCGAATTCGTGGCGGTGATGGGGCAGTCGGGATCCGGCAAATCGACGCTCATGAATATCCTCGGCTGCCTCGACAGCCCGACCGAGGGGGAATACATCATCCGCGGCGAACAGGCCGCATCGCTGGAACCGGACGAACTGGCGAATTTGCGCCGCAAGACATTCGGTTTCGTGTTCCAGCGTTATAACCTGCTCAAAACCGCGACTGCGCAGGAAAACGTGGAAATCCCCGGCGTCTATGACGGCATGACCAAGGGCGAGCGGCTGGAGCGGTCGGAGGTTTTGCTGTCGCAGCTGGGCATGGGCAACCGCCTTGATCACCGCCCCGGCGAATTATCGGGCGGCCAGCAGCAGCGCGTGGCGATTGCGCGCGCGCTGATGAACGACCCGCCCGTGATACTGGCGGACGAACCCACCGGCGCGCTGGACAGCCAGAGCGGGCACGAGGTGATGGAGCTTTTGAAAAAGCTTCATGCCGAAGGCCGCACGATCATCCTGATTACCCACGACGAAAAAGTCGCGCAGAACGCACACCGCATCATCCGCATCCATGACGGCAGGATCGCGAGCGATACCGGGCCGGTTTACCGCGCCGACGCCGCGCCTGCGCCGTTCCGCCAGTCGCGCAAGCCCGGGCTGCTGACGGAAATGGGAGAGTCGTTCAAAACGGCTTTCCGCGCGCTGCGCGCGAATGTGTTCCGGACCATGCTGACGCTGCTGGGCATCATTATCGGCGTCGCCGCCGTCGTGACCATGATGGCGATCGGCGACGGCAGCAAGCAAAAGGTTTTGAACCAGATCAATTCGATGGGCACCAACGTCATCCTTGTGTCGCCCGGCATGGCGGGTTTCAGGGGCGGCGGAGATATCGTGACGCTGACACCGGACGATGCGGCCGCCATCGAAGACCTGCCGAATGTCGAAGCCGTGACATCCGAGCGGCGCAGCCGGCAGACGCTGCGCTTTGGCAACCGCGATTACGCGACATCTGTATCCGCCGTCAGCCCGTCGATGCCGGCCACGCGCAACTGGGACATGGAAAGCGGCAATTTCTTCACCGACCGGGATATGCAGGGCAACGCATCGGTCGCCGTGATCGGCCAGACGATCATCGACAAAATATTCCCGAACGAGGAAGACCCCATCGGCAAGTACATGCTGGTGAAGAATATCCCGTTCGAAGTCATCGGCATTTTAAAGAAAAAAGGCTCGATGCCTTGGGGCGGCGACCAGGACGACGCGGTATTTGTGCCACTGAACACCGGCCTTGTGCGGCTTGTCGGCGGCAATTACGTCAACAGCATCAGCGTCAAGGTATCCGACATGGACGCGATGCAGGAAACGCAGGACGCAATCACGCAGCTGCTGACCGCACGCCACCGCACCGTCGATTTCAACGTCATGAATTCGGCTTCTTTTATCGAAATGGCGACCACGGCGCAAAATACCCTCACCATCCTGCTGGGGGCGGTTGCCGCCATATCGCTGCTGGTGGGCGGCATCGGGGTCATGAATATCATGCTGGTCAGCGTGACCGAACGCACGCGGGAAATCGGCATCCGCATGGCAACCGGCGCCCGGATGCGCGATATTATGCTGCAATTCAATATCGAGGCGGCCGTCGTCTGCATCATCGGCGGGCTTTTGGGGCTGTCTTTGGGCTTTGGGGCCGGCTGGGCGGTGTCGTTGTTCGAAGTGGACGTCAATTTTGCGCCCCTGCCGCCCATACTGGCCTTCAGTTCTGCTGTTTTAACCGGCCTTGTTTTCGGCTATCTTCCAGCGAGGAAGGCCGCGCGCCTTGATCCCGTCGCTGCCTTGTCAACGGAGTAAGAAAAAATGAAAAAGACCATCGCCGCCCTTTTGATGCTGTCCACGCTGACCGCATGCAATATCACCGCCGATTATGTGCGGCCGGATACGAACATCCCCGCCGGCTGGAAAAAGGGCGACAAGGTCGTCGATGGCGTCACGACCATCAATGCCGACTGGTGGCGCAATTTCAAGAGCGCCGAGCTGGACGCGCTGATGACCGAGGCGCTGGCGCAAAACCTCGACCTGAAACAGTCGCTGGCCCGCATCCGCCAGTCGCGCGCGTCGTTGAAGGTCGCCGATTCATTCCTTGTGCCCAGCGTCGATGCGTCGGCCAGCACGGGCGGCACGGAAACCCGCCGCAACGCGTCGAATAACGACGGCTGGCTGTCGTCGGGCCGCGCGGCGCTGGACGTTTCCTACGAACTCGACCTGTTCGGCGCGAACCGCGCGGGCGTGAAATCGGCCAAGGCGCTGGTGCGCAACAGCCAGTACAGCCATGACGCGCTGGCCCTGATCGTGATGTCGGACGTCGCCAAGATTTACTTCCAGATGCTCAATTTGCGCGAACGCCAGGGCATCGCGGAAAAGAACCTGAAAAACATCGGGGAAGTTTTGAAGGTAGCGCAGGCGCGGTTTGACGCGGGATCCACCTCGGCGATCGATGTGTCGCGCCAGAAAACCGAACTGTCGAATTCGCGCGCTTCCGTCGCGGCGCTGAAAAACCAGGTGAATGCGACCGAAAACGCGCTGTCGGTGCTGCTGGGCCGCGCGCCGCAGGACATGAAGATCAAGGGCTGGGGATTGGGCGGCATTGCGTCGCCAAAAGTGCCGCTGACGCAGCCGGCATCGATCCTGACGCAGCGCCCCGATATCAAGGCGGCGGAAGCCAACCTGATCGCCGCGAATGCCGATATCACGGCGGCGCGCGCCGCGTTCTTCCCGACCGTCAATATCGGCGCGGGCGTGGGCATGGCGCTGTCGCCGCTGGGCGGGCCCGCCACCAATACGCTGTCGCTGCTGGCATCGCTGGCGGCGCCGATCTTTAACGGCGGGCGCATCGCGGCGGGCGTTGATCGTGCGACGGCACGCGAGCTGGAGCTGGCGGAAAACTACCGCCTGACCGTGCTGACATCGCTGCAGGAAATCGAAAACGCGCTGTCGGCGGTCAAGGCCGCAAAAACGCGTCAGGCCGATTTCGCCGATGCGGTCAAGGAAGCGCAGAAGACCTATGAACTGTCGCGCGGGCTGTATGAAGCCGGTTCCGTCGATTACCAGACGATGCTGGAGGCCGAGCGCAGCCTGCTATCGACCAACGACAACTATGCGTCGGTGAAACTCGAACTGCTGAACGCGCAGATCGACCTGTACCGTTCGCTGGGCGGCGGCTGGGTGAACAACCCGAATTCGCAGGCGGCGAAGAAGTAATTATTTGCCGGATTTTTTATCGGCCGATTTTATATCGGCCAGCGCGCGGCTCTCTTTTTTCAGGGGGCGCGCGACGGGGCAGACTTCGGTCACAAAGCCGTTCAGCGTGTTGACGAGGTTTTCGCGCACAAGGCTGTAATGGATGAACTGCCCCTTTTTCTCGCCCTTCACCAGCCCGGCATTTTCAAGGATGCTGAGGTGTTTGGATAACGACGGCTTGGTAATGTCAAACCGCGCCGCGATTTCGCCCGCCGTCAGGGATGTCGCGGACAGATAGGCGAGGATGCGGCGGCGGACGCCGGAGGAAAGGGCTGCGAAGACTTTTTCCATGTGAATCCAGCGGTCTCCCTGTCCTCTGTTGATTATCCATGCCCGATGGGGCATAATGAGCTATTAGCTATATATCTAAATATAGCATGCTTATCCTTGCCCTTCAAGGCCGCCATGCCGAACGCGCCAGAAGACATCAGCCTGCAGCCGGAGCCGCAAACTTCCTGCGCCGTGCCGGTGTCGTCGCTGCGGCGGCTGCTGAAGGACAAATGGTTCGACCTGCACCCCAACATCCAGGAACGCTTCACGCGCGACCCGCTGCCGGGGGCGAACATTGTTTATTCAGGGTCGATGGAGGTCATCCGCTGTTCGAAAATGGGCAAGCTGTTCGCCTACCTCACCCGCGTGATCGGCAACCCGCTGACCCCGCATGAAGGCAGGAATGTGCCGATGCGCGTCGAGCTGATCAAGGTTCAAGGCTATGCCGGCGTCTGCTGGCAGCGCACCTATTTTTATCCGCGCCGAAAGCCCTATGTGGTGATATCGGTCAAGCGCGAGAATGAACTTGGCCAGATGATGGAATGTGTTGGCGGCGGGTTCGGCATGGTGCTGGATGTCTATCCCGAAAACGGCAGCCTGCATTTCGTCAGCAGGCGTTATTTCTGGCAGGTGTTCGGCAAACGGCTGCCGCTGCCGCATTTTCTGGCGCCTGGCAAAACGCATGTCATCCATGACGATCTTGGCAACGGCGATTTTCGTTTTACAATTTCGATGATGCATCCGCAGCTGGGCGAGACGTTTTACCAGACCGGCACCTTCAGGCGGGCGTAGTCGTTTCCATCGTGCGGATATCAAAATTTTTCAACCCTGCCATATAATGCTGCAGGTTGATGAGCCCCATGCAGGGCATCGCGCCCCGTTTTGTAATCGTATTGTGTGCCAGCCCCTGCGCCAGCAGTACGGCGGGTGTGGACGGAATATGCGGGCCGTGGCCGGATTTGGCGATCATGTAAAACGTCGTTTCGCGCGGCTTGCCGTTCCTGCCCGTGCCTTTCAGGCGCATATGCAGCCCGCTTCGGTCGCTGCCGAAAATATCGAAAAGCGCGCGCAACTTCATCAGCCGCTGCGCATGTGGCTGCAGCCCGCGCAGGATTCCCGCCCGCACCATCCATGACAGCTTCCATATACCCAGCTGCTGCAGCGATATTTCCTGCCCGGCCGAAAAGCGGATATTTTCAAGCGCAGGATAACGCAAGGGGAACAGCGCAAGGTCGGGGATGTCGCACAATCCGAACAGGCGAAGACCCAGTTCGGGATAATTCTCCATATGCAGTTCCAGCCCGCCATAGACAGTTTGCATGTGTTTGCGCCGCAGCGTCGTAAAAGGCTTGCCCGCATAGGACAGCACGGCAGCTGCGGTCGATGCACCCATACGGGTTTTTTGCGCGACGGTGATGCCGTAATCGACCGAATGGATCGCGCCGAATTCCGGCAGGTAGTGGTCGATGATCGCCGCCGTCAGGCAGGGCACGGAGGACGCGCCGCTGACCGCCAGCAGGTTTTTCGATTTCGCCAGCTTGTCGAGCGCGGAAAATCCCGCCACGTAATCGCGCGCATCGGCGAGGTCGATGTAATGACAGCCCTGCGCGAGGCATGTTTCGGCGGTTGTATAACCCTGTCCCTGAAACGGCCCGGCGGCGTTGATGACGATGTCGGGCTTCACCTGTTCCAGCACCGGCCGCAGGTCACGGTCAAGGTCAAGCGCATGGTAAAGCGGCAGGTTTGGCGATTTCTGTAGTTCCGCCGCCAGCACGCGGCATTTTTCGGCATCACGACCCGCAATAACGACACGTATCGCGGGATCCGCCGCCAGCCTGCGGCTGATGATATTGCCGAAAAAACCATAACCGCCGATGACAAGTGTTTTTTTCATCGGTCCAAGCCGCGATTATTTCGTCGCGATGCTCCCTGCGATGCGGTTGTAAGCTTCGACCACATCGTGCTTGCAGGTTTCGGAAACAACCGCGCGCGTGGTGAGCGGAATGTTGAACTCCGGCGCATCGCGTATCTCCTGCGGCAGGAACCCGCGCGCCGCCTCGATAGAGGGCATATTGCCGGAGACTAAAGAGTATTTAGCGAGATTTGCGGGATCGAGGATGAAATCGACAAACTCGATGACGGCCTTCAGGTTCTTGGCAGAAGCGGGCACGGCGAGATTGTCCAGCCACAGCTCGACGCCTTCGGACGGGTAAATATACTGGATTTTCGGGTTTTTCTGGCGCGCGATATAGGCATCGCCGCTCCACGCCATCTGGAAGGTGACATCGTCTGCGGCAAGGTGCTCGTAATAGGCCTCGGCCTTGTAGGTTTTGACGAAGGGCTTCTGTGCGTTTAGCATGGCCTCCAGCCTTGCATGGACAGCGGGAGATGGATCGCAGTTGTGCGTGCCTGCAGCGATCGACGCAACCGCGAGCAGCGTAGAGGTGTCTTCGCCCAGCATGCCGACAGTTTCTTTTTCACCCGGTGGCCGGCGCATGATCTGCGCCCAGCTGGTTATTTTTTCATTTGTCAGCCCGGTGTTCACGGCGATGCCTGTGGTGCCGTAAAAAAGCGGCAGCGTCCATTTGTATTCCGGATCATAGACGGGTTTCTGCACGTTGCGCGACAATTGTGCTGCATACGCCTTTAATTGATCGGGCAGAGGCTGCAGCAGCTTGGCCTCGACAAGGCGGGATATATAGTTTCCGGACGGCGTGATCAGGTCGTACTGGCCGCCAGCCTTCAGTTTGGCCTCAAGGTCGTCGTTGCTGTAGAACAGGGTGGCGACGACCTTGATGCCGGTTTTCTTCTCGAATGCCGCGAAGAGCTCGGGCGCTTCGTACGTATCCCAAGTATAGAACTGCAGGGTTTGCGACGGGCGCTTGTAAATAAGGCCCGCAGCAATCACCACAGCAATCGCGGCAAGCGCAGATGCCGCGACGACGATCCCCCTGCTCATTTCAGCACCCTGTCCCAGATCTTTTGCTGGTTCTTGACGACTTTGGGCGCGCAATTCGCGGAAACGGGCGCGTTCAGGCCGGCGGGGATGTTGAATTCGGGCGCTTCCTTGATCTCGGCCGGCATCAGGTCTTTGGCGGCGTCAAGCGAGGGGACGTAGCCGGAGAATTCGGCATACTGCGCGAGGTTTTCGGGCTTCAGTACGAATTCGATGAATTTTTTCGCGTTCTCCGGGTTTTTGGAGGTCGAGGGGATGGCGAGGTTGTCGATCCAAACCTCGACGCCTTCTTTCGGATAGACGTATTTGATGTCCTTGTTCTGTTTGCGCGCTAGATACGCGTCGCCGCTCCAAGCCATCTGCATCGCAACGTCGCTGGCCGCCATGCGTTCGATGTAGCCTGTCGCGCCATAAACCTTCACGAAAGGCTTCTGGCCGAGCAGCAGCGCCTGAATAGACTTGTAGGTGTCGGGGTTGTCTTCGCAATAGGGGCGGCCCAGCTGGATGGCGGCGATATCCATGACGGTGCCGGTGTCATCCAGCACGCCCAGTGTTTTCTTCTCGCCTTCGGGGCGGGTGAAGAATTGCGACCAGCTGGTGATGTCTTCCTTGACCAGTTTCGTGTTCACGGCAAGGCCGGTCGTGCCGTAGAACAGCGGCAGCGAATGTTCGTTTTTCGGGTCGAAACCGGGGTTTTTCACGTTGGCGGCCATTTTTTCGCCCATCGCCTGCAGGTCGGCAGGCAGGGGCTGCAGCAGCTTTTCACCGGCCAGCAGGGGGATGTAGGGGCCGGACGGCATGACGATGTCATAAGCACCGCCCGCCTTGATCTTGGCGATCAGCGCGTCGTTGCTGGAATAGATGTCGGTTACAACGTCGATGCCTGTTTCTTTTTCAAACTTTTTGAACAGGTCGTCGTTTTTGTAGGTGTCCCAGGTGTAGATGAAGAGCTTCTGTTTTTCTTCGGCGAAAGCGCTGCCTGACAGCAATGCGGCGACGGAGAGTGCGAGGATGAAAGATTTAATTTTCATGTCAGGAAGCCTTCCTTTGATTAATGACGTAAGATGATACCACGAGGATAGTTGAAATCACGAGCAAAATGGCCGACACGGCGTTGATCTCCGGCGTGATGCCCTTGCGCACCATGCTGTAGATGTAAACGGGCAGGGTCATCGCACCGGGCGGGGCGACCATTTGCGTAATGATGAAATCGTCGAGCGATGTGATGAAGGCAAGCATCGCGCCGGATGTCACGCCCGGCATCATCAGCGGCAGGGTCACGCGGCGGAACGATTGCCACGGCGTGGCATAAAGGTCGGCCGCTGCCTCGAAAAGCGCGGGCGGCAGCGTTTCGATGCGGGCGCGGATCGGGGAATAGGCGAAGGGCACGCAGAAAACCGTATGCGCGATCAACACCTGCGTCAGCGGATATTGATCGACCAGTTTCAGGAATGCCGTGCCCGCCATGAATTCGGAGCGCAGGATGATGGAAAAGAAAGACATCGTCGCAATCGCGATCACGATTTCGGGGATCAGCAGGGGCAGGGTCATCATCATCTGCGATGTGCCGCCAAGCCAGCGTTGTAAACGCCCGCGCATGCCCATTGCCGCCATCAACGCAAGTATGGTCGAGAAGATGGTCGCGCCGACCGCGACGATCATCGAATTCCATGTTGCGCGGCGCAGGTCTTCGTTTTCGTAGGCTTTCACATACCAGTCGGTCGTGAAACCGTGCCAGACGGTAATCAGGCTGTTGGCGTTGAAAGAAAAGAAAATGACGACAAGAATGGGGATGTAAAGGAAGGCAAGGCTGAGGTAAGCCGTCGTGGCAACGCCCGGCAGGCGCGAAGGGGAGGTGGATGCCGTCATGTTACACCAGCTCCTTGATGCCGCCGCGGCGCGACATGATCATCAGGCCGATCATGACGATAATCATCAACGCAACCGACGCCGCCGAGCCGAACGGCCAGTCGCCGCCCTGTCCGAACAGATTTTCGATCTTGTTGCCCAGCATCATCTGCTGCCCGCAACCCAGCAGTTGCGGCGCGAGGAAGGAGCCGATGGAGGGAATGAACACAAGGATGCTGCCCGCCAGAATGCCCGGCATGGTCAGCGGAATAGTGACTTTGCGTAGCGTCTGCCAGCGCGTTGCGTAAAGGTCGGATGCGGCCTCCACCAGACGCCAGTCCATACGCTCGAGGTTCGCATAGATGGGCAACACCATGAATGGCAGGTAGCTGTAGAGCAGCCCGAGGCCGACCGCGAAATCGCTGCACATCAGCGTAATGGGGCTGGACGTGATGCCGGTGGACATCAGCACGTTATTGACAAGACCTTCGTCGCGCAAAATCAAAATCCATGAATAGGTGCGGATCAAAAGGTTCGTCCAGAAAGGGATGGTGACCAGCATCATCCACAGGTTGCGCTGGTGCGCAGGACGAGTGGCCATGAAATAGGCCATCGGAAAACCCGCCAGCAGGCACAGGATGGTGCAAAGACCCGCCAGTTTCAGCGATTTCCAGCAGATCAGCAGGAAGCTGGGGTCGAACACCTTGTTGCCGTCAAAATCGGTATCGTAGAAAATTTTGACATAGGCATCAAATGTCACGGGCAATTCCACGCCGCCCGGATAATGCGCCGTCATGAAGGAATAGCCGACGACAAGCAGAAGCGGCGCGGCAAAGAAAACGCCCATGATAATCAGGAACGGCGACAGCAGCCACGGCGCGGCGTTCCTTACGCCTTGCATCGGATCAGCCTTTCGGGCGGGATGACCAGCGACACTTCGTCATTGACCTCGACATTTTGCGGATCGTCCTCGGACAACGTGATGGTTTCGCCGCCTTCCAGTTCGATGATGTAATGCGTGACAGCGCCGCGGTAATTGATGTGGCGGATCTTGCCCTTGCCCATGCCGCGGCCGACGGTGAAGGACGCGTCCTCGGGGCGGAAGCCGATGTCGCAGTTGTCGTTGAGGCCAAGGCTGGATGCCTTGACGAAATTGCAGATGCCGATGAAATCTGCAACAAAGCGCGTGGCGGGCTTGTCGTAGATTTCCTGCGGCGTGCCGATTTGCGCGACATTGCCCTTTTCCATGACCGCGATGCGGTCGGACATCGACAGCGCCTCGTCCTGGTCGTGGGTCACAAAGATAAAGGTGATGCCGGTTTCACGTTGCAGGCGTTTTAGCTCGATTTGCATTTCCTTGCGCAGCTTGTAGTCAAGCGCGGAAAGGGATTCATCGAGCAGCAGGATTTTCGGGTGGTTGACAAGCGCGCGAGCCAGCGCGACGCGCTGCTGCTGGCCGCCCGACAGCTGCGCGGGCATGCGTTCGCCTTTATCCTCGAGGCGCACGAGGGCGAGGGCTTCCTTCACTGCCTTGTCGATTTCGGTTTTCGGCTTACCTTGCATCTTCATGCCGAAGGCAATGTTGTCGGAAACGGTCATGTGCGGAAACAGCGCATAGCTCTGGAACACGGTGTTCACGGGGCGCTGATAGGCGGGCAGGGGTGCGATGTCCTGATTGTCCAGCAGGATGCTGCCGGAAGTGGGGATATCGAGGCCTGCGATCATCCGCAAAAGCGTCGTCTTGCCGCACCCCGATGGGCCCAGCAGCGTGAAGAACTCGTTGGGCTGGATGGTGAGGGAAACATTGTCGACGGCGCGCACCGGACCGGTGGGCGACGGGAACGTCTTGCTGACGGTTTGAATCACAAGGCCTGAGGACATGGTTTTTTAATATCATGCCCCGCGCCTTGCGCCAAAAACTTTTATTCTATAAGGCCTTTAACTGGGCTAGCATTGCATGGTTAACTTGCAAAGGGTGTTGAATATGACAATCGCCATGATTGAAGTCGAAAAACTGAATTTCGATTACCCGGACAAGCGTGTCTTGCATGATATTTCATTCACTATTAACGAGGGTAGCGTAACCGCGCTGGTGGGGCCCAACGGGGCGGGCAAGACGACCCTGCTGCGCTGCATCGCCGCGCTCGACCGCGCGCATAGCGGGAAGATTACGATCGGCGGCAAGGACGCGGCCGATTTCCCGCGCGACGTTCACCATATGACCGGATACCTATCGGATTTCTTCGGGCTTTATGACGGCCTCTCGCTGCGCCAATGCCTGACATACATGGCGTGGTGCCAGAAAGTGCCCGCATCGGAAGTGCCCAAGCGCGTCGCCGAAGTGGCGGAGCAGGTGGGCATCACCGCGCGGCTGGAGGAAAAGGCGGGCACGCTGTCGCGCGGCTACCGCCAGCGCCTTGGCATCGGCCTTGCGCTGATCCATAACCCGCAATTGCTGATCCTAGACGAACCAGCATCGGGCATGGACCCTGATGCGCGGATTGCGTTGTCGCAGATGATCCGCGGATTGCGCGCGCAGGGAAAGACCATCATCGTGTCGTCGCATATTTTGACCGAACTGGAGGATTACTGCACGGACATGCTGGTCATCAAGGACGGGCGCGTCGCGCAGCAGGTGCGGTTGCAGGAATACGCCGCGAAAACCGTGCGCGTGCTGCGCATCGGCATTTCCAATCTGGGCGTGTCGCATATGGATATGTTGCAGCGCGTGCCGAAACTGAAGGTAACGGGCACGGAAAGCAACGTCGTGGTCGCCGAATTCAGTGGCACCGAGGAAGAACAGCAGGGGCTGCTGCGCCAGCTGATGGCGGATAACGTGCCGGTCTTCAGCTTCACCACCACGCAGCATACGCTGCAGGATGCCTATATGGACGTCACCAGCGGCAGGAAATAGCCAGATGACGTATTTCGTCACGCCCGAATTCCACCGGCAGATATGGACGAAATGCCCACCGTTTAAAATGGTGGCGGCGCCGCTGCTGCTGCTGGTCATGTGGGGCATCGCCACCGGCGACCTTGGCATCGGCCTGCGCATGAACGACGCCCTGAAAATCGGCATCTTTTACCTGTTCGTTCTGGTGGTGATGGTCTGGGGCAGTTACGAAGCGTCCACGGCGATGGATGAAGAAATACGCTCCCGCACCTGGGACTACCAGAAGGTTTCCGCCATTTCCCCGCTGCAGCTTGTCTTCGGCAAGATATTCGGTTCCACCGCCTATGTCTGGTATGTGGGCCTGATTTGCATGGCAGTCTATCGCACAACATTTGATGTGCCGCTGCGGCCGGAAATCTATGCTATGTTCTACATGCTGGCGGCGGGCATCGCAGGGCATCTGGTCGCGTTCCTGTTCAGCATGTCGTCCTTTGCGGCGCGCGCGCGGCACGGCGCGGTCAAGGGCGGCGGCGCGGGCATTTTTCCCTGCATCGCGGGTATTATTGTTTCGTTTTACATGACACGCGCTTATGCGATGAACGCGCTGCAGACTGGCATCCCGTATTCATACCTGAAATGGTACAACGAGTATTTCGACGGGCTTGAATCCACGGCCTGCGGCCTGACATTCTTTATTTTCTGGGCGGCGGTGGGCTGCTACCGCATGGTGCGCGCGGAACTGATGTACCGGATGTGGCCCTGGGTATGGATGGTTTTTGTGCCATCCGTGACGATCGCCATTTCCGGCATCTTCGCCCGCAGCCCCGCCTATCTGCTGGGTGAATTCAAGCCCGTCAACCTGATCCCGCCCGCGCTGTGTGCTTTTTCCGTCTGTTTCACGCTGGGCTATGCGACGCTGCTGGCCGAATCTTCCGACCGCCGCAAATATGAACGCCTGGGCGCCAGCCTGCGTGCGCGCGCATGGGGCAGGGCGTTCGAAAACACGCCGCTCTGGATCACCACGCTGCCCTATGTCGCCTTTACGGGGGCGCTGCTGGTCGGCCTTTGCCTGATGTCGCAGCAGTTCGCCAGCGCGCAATTCGGCCCTGCCGCCGTGGCCGCGCTGCTGTTCGCGGCGCGCGACGGTTTTGCCGTCCATACGCTGCACAACACGCTGCGCAAGCGTGCCGCCTTTGCGGTGCCGCTTTATTTCGTGCTGGTCTATGCCGTTTTGCCTGTCATTTTCCTCGCGGCATCCGGCACGACGCTGCAGCTGCGCAGGTCGGTGTTCAGCTATCTGGAGCTGCCGCAGGTGCAGGAAATTTTCTATCCGCACCGCGCTGATGAATGGATGGCGACGCTGGCCATGCCGCTGCTGCAGGCGGTGCTTGCATGTTTTGTCTTTTTCCGCTTTGCGCTTAAAACCGATGCCACTAACAGGAACGCCGTATCATGAATTACGTTTTTACCCCTGAATTCCACCGTAACCTCTGGCTCAAGATATCTCCGTTCCGGCTTGTCGCGGCGCCGGTGTTTCTTATCATCTGCTCGATGATCTGCCTGAACCTGCTGCCCGACGGCAGCGATGCAAAAGGCGGCATTGAAAAAACCGTCGCCGCGGTGCTGTTCGAAAAAGACTATGCCATGCAGCTGCTGCTGTCGGGCGCGAAATGGTTTTATTTCATCGTCGTCTGCGTCTGGGGCACGTACGAGGCGGCGGTTGCGCTGCAGGAAGAAGTGCGCAGCAACACCTGGGATTTCCAGCGCATGTCGTCCATTTCGCCGTTCCAGCTGGCGGCGGGCAAGCTGGCGGGCGCTACGTCCTATGCGTGGTATGTCGGTCTTTTGACGCTGATCCCTTTTTATTACGCCTATACGCAGGTCAGTGCCACAGGCAACTTCGGTGATACGCTCAACCCGCGCGGCGACAGCTGGGCGGATGCGAATGACGGCTATGTGATTTTTTACATGATCATGGCGGGGCTGGCGGGGCAGGCGGTCGCGTTTCTGGTCAGCTTCATCGACATGACCAGTTTTGCAGGAAAAATGGGTAAAAAGCGCATTCCGCGCGGCAGCGGCGCGTTCCTTTTGGGCATGGTCGTGGCCTGGACTGTTTTCGCGCTGGGTCAGGAAGTGGCGCCGAAACTCGCCAGCTACAGCTCCCCCTTTGCGGCCACCCGTACGGTGACATGGTACGGCGCGGATTACGCCAGCCCCGCATTCGTGACATGGACGATGCTGTTTTTCCTCGGCTGGGCGCTGCTGGGCAGTTACCGCATCGCGCGGTCGGAACTCATGCACCGCACTTATCCCGTGGCATGGATCGGCTTCGTTGCGGCCCTGTTGATGTATCTGCGTGGATTTGCAAATCCGGGCAATGCGTTTTATTACACGCACCTGATGGCGCTGTTTGTCGTGGCTCTGGTGCTGGCCTATGCGGTGATGCTCTTCGAGGCATCGGACGGTCGCAAATACGCCCGCTTCTTCAACAGCCTGCGCGAAGGCAATTTCGGACGCGCGTTCGAGGATACGCATAAATGGGTGGTCACCATCCCCTTTATCCTGTTCTGCTATGTCGTCACGCTCAGCAACGTGCCGACGCAGGGAAGGTTCATGAGTTTTGACGCGCTGGCGGCCTTTATGCTGGCGGCGATGCTGTTCGTTATCCGCGACGGTCTGATGATCCACGCGCTGATCGGCGGCAAGGGCACCCGCCACGCGGGGTTCAAGGTGCTGTTTTATTACGTGCTGGTCTATACCATGCTGCCCACGCTGCATTTCGCCCTGATGCCCAACAAGCTGGACCTGCGCCTGACGGGCTGGGTGCAACGCTATATGTATGGCCAGAACGTGGATGTGGAGGTGCCGCCCGTGGTCAGATCGCTTGCGGCCTATTACCCCCTGCCGCTGAAAGAACTGGGCGACAGCCTTGCGCCCGTCGCGCTGCAGGTTATTGGGGCGGCATTTTTGCTGCGATTTGTCATACGCAGGGCACAGTCGCAGCGTTTAAAAGCGGCCTGATTTCCGCAAAGCGGCAAAGGTTAACTATTTGTTATCATTTGCCTTATATATTGGACGGAAGAGGTAATGGTATGACTGCCGTGAATATTCCCGATCTGCGCGTCCTGCTTGTCGATGACAACGTCGTCGTGCGCAAGCTTATCGAGATGCAGCTGATCAATATGGGCTTCAAGAATATAGATTCCGCCAACAACAGCAGCGAAGCGCAGGAAAAGATATCGGTCGCCGCCTATGATATCGTTTTCCTCGACTGGAACATGCCCGGCAAAAGCGGCTACACGCTGATGCAGGAATACCGCGAAGACAGGCAATACGACCATATCGCATTCGTCATGGTCACGGCCGAAAGCCAGGAGCGCTACACGCGCGAGGCTTTGAAGGCGGGCGCCACCATGTATATCACCAAGCCGATCGCGCCCGCGACATTCAAGGAAAAGATCGAACGCGTGCTGGCATGGATCGAAAGCAACCGCGCCGCAAAGACGGGCTGATCACCAGACATGAAACCCATTTCACCGCAGGATATCGACGCCGAGCGCGCAGAGATTTCAAAGGTCGTCAGCGACGGCGTCGTCGAGACGTTCAACAGCATGTTCGGCCAGTCGATCACGGCCGGCGATCTTGCGCAGAAAATCCATTCGGAAAAGGGCAGCGTCTATGCCTCGATCAAGCTTCATCAGGCAAATGTCGATGTCGAATTCTGCTTTCGCTTCGATATGGGGCTGCTGCTGCAGGCGGCGGCGCTGATTTTCACCAAGGAATACCTCGCCAACAATCCCGTGCAGAACGACATCGCCTGCGAAATCGCAAATATCGTCTGCAGCAAGGTGAAAGCGTACCTGAACGAAAAAGGGTTCGAGACCGAAATGGGCTTCCCCTTTATCCCGCGGCCGGACGAGAATCCACTGCTGAAAAACACCGAACAGGTGCATATGCATTTCTATTATGACGACCTGCAGCAAAGCCGCGGAATCGGTGTTGTCGTCAATTTCTTTGCCGGCGACAGTAATCCCGCGTAAATCAAGATACTGAAAATACTGTGGAACTTGCGCTTTTTTCCTGAAACATGGCAGAAACAATCGCGAAAACCTGCAGCAATGCGCCTGTTGCATCATGGTATTATGCAACTCAAGAGCGGGGCGGGTTATGATGAACACGGCAACATCCACACAAACACAAAGATCAGTACGGATTACGCTCGATAATGCGGGGCTTGAAGCGCTCAGCAAAAATGTTGATGTCAGTTTCCGCCCCATCTGGAATGTCGAGAAAAAGTACCTCTGCGGCTATATTATCCGCGCGGCCAGAAAACAAAATGCTACGCCCGACCAAAAGGCTTCCGGCGATCTTGGCCTGCTGGTCAAAGCTGTACAGTCGCTGGAATACCTGCAGTCACGCGGCGAAAAATCGGTCGTTCTGGTGCCGGTCAGCTATGAAACCCTGAACGCCTATCCTTTTCGCGGCCATTACCTAAGCCTGTTGCGTCGAATTCCGGAGGCGCAGCGATCCTTTATTGTCCTGCAGCTGGACAATATACCCTCTTACGCATCGAAACAGCGTTTGCAGCTGTTGCAGAATGATATGCGCGGACTGTGCCGTGCTGTCGCGCTGTCATCCGACATCCGCGGCGCGAATTTGGACGGCGCGGCGCGGGGTACGCTGCATGCCTGCGTCGTTAACTTTACCACCGAAGACCTCGATGAAAATGCGATCATCGGGCTCATCAACCGTTTTGCCGACAAGGTGGGCGGCATCAACTGCGCGGCGATGGCGGACGGTGTATCGACGCGTGCCGCGCTTTGTGCGGCGATTGCAGCTGGTTTCAGCTATATTTCCGGAGCGGCTGTGATGGCCGATCAAGCCGACCTGAGCGTATCGCGCCGCAACATGTCGATGGAAGACATGCTGGGCCACCCTTCGTAAAAAACAAAAACAATAAAAAATCGTCATACGAACATATGCAGGCCTGCGTCATATGTATTGCCTTCCAGCGGGGGGGTGAAGTCTATCGTATGCCGATGTGCTACGTCAGGGCGCTGCAGCGGCTGCCATCCTTCACGAATTTTAAAAGTTTATCCCTAAAAATGGTGACAGGACCATGGGGGATTGCGCATGCCGGAAAGGCTGCAGGTGCTGCTGATCGACGACGACGCGACGGACCGCATGGCGCTCCGCCGCCATTTACAGTCTGCCGCCCTGAATTCGGATGTGCACGAAGCGGATACGGGTGCCGCCGGCATCGCGCTGCTCCGTGAGCGGCCTTTTGACTGCGTGTTTGTCGATTACCGCCTGCCTGACATGGAAGGCACCTCTCTGCTGCAGGCCTTTTACGATATCGCCAACGACCTGATGCCAGCGCCTTTCGTGATGCTGACAGGGCAGGGGGGCGAGGCCGTCATGGCGGAAGCGCTGCGCTGGGGGGCGCATGATTACATTGTGAAAGACCATATTACCGGGCCATCCGTGCTGATCGCGCTTTCGAAGGCGCGCGAGGTGTTCGAACTGAAAAGGGCTCGCCACAGCGCAGAGGATAAATTGCGGCAGGCGCAGAAAATGGATGCTGTCGGCCAGCTGACCAGCGGCATCGCGCATGACTTCAATAACCTTTTGACAGTCATCCTTGGCAACACGCGCATTATGCGCCGCCGCCTTGCCGAAATACCGGCGGCGCAGGGAACTGCCATCGCGCCCAAGGTCGATGCGGTTGAAAGCGCGGCGCAGCGCGGCGCGGACCTTGTGCGGCACCTGATGGTTTTTTCACGTCAACAGGAATTGAAAAGCGTGACTGTCGATATCGGCACGGTGCTTTCTGACACGGTAGCGCTGCTGGAGCGCACACTGGGCAAGGGCATCACCCTTGCACTGACTGCGGAGCAGGGCATGCGGCCGGTGCATGTCGATGCGACGCTACTGGAAAATGCCGTTATCAATATTTCGGTCAATGCACGGGACGCGATGCCACAGGGCGGTACGCTGTCGATTTCGGCGCGGCAGGTCGTTTTTAACGACAGAGGCCATGTCTTGATATCGATTGCCGACACAGGCACGGGCATGCCCGAACATGTGCGGGAGCGGATTTTTGAGCCGTTCTTTACGACCAAGCCTGCAGGGGAGGGAACCGGCCTTGGGCTTGCCATGGTCTATGGTTTTATCCGCCAGACTGGCGGGCATATCGAGGTCGATAGCGAGGCAGGACGCGGCACGACCTTCCGCATCTACCTGCCGCAAACCCGTGAAACGCTGACAAACAAGGAGGTTAACCATGCCGCATACGACAAGCATCCTGATCGTGGATGACGAAGACCAGGTCCGCGACGTGTTGTGCGAAAATCTTGCCGAATGCGGGTTCAAGGTGGATGTCGCAACGGACGGGCAGCAGGCGCTGTCGATGATTGACGCGGGCACCTGCGCCCCGCAGGTGGTGATCACCGACATCATCATGCCCCGCAAGGAAGGGCTGGAGGTGATCATGGAACTGCGCCGCCGTCACCCTGCCATCCGCCTGATCGCCATTTCCGGCGGCGGGCGCACCAAATCGGCCGATTTCCTGCAACTGGCGAAAAAGCTGGGCGCGGATGCGGTGCTGCCCAAGCCGCTCGACATCGACAAGCTGGAAAAAACCGTGCGGAGTGTTCTTGCGTGAGCCAGCCGACGGTTTTGGTCATCGACGACAATGCACCCTTGCGCGAAACGATCCGCGAAAACCTGGAGCTTGACGGGTATGACGTGTTCAACGCGTCATGTGCTTCGGAAGCCATGAAGATATTGAATGTGAAACGTGCCGACCTGATCCTGCTCGACCTGATGCTGCCGGATGCCGACGGGCTTGCGCTGATTTCCCGCATCCGCGCGGTGACCGACGCGCCCGTGATCGTCATCAGCGGCAAGGCTGCATGGGTCGATAAGGTCGTGGGGCTGGAAATGGGCGCGGATGATTATCTGGCCAAACCGTTCGAGATGAAGGAGCTGTCGGCCCGCGTCAAGGCCGGCATCCGCCGCTATCGCGGCAGGCCCGCGCCGAATGCCCATGACGCACCCCGCCGCACGCGGTTTGGCGCGCACACGCTCGATGCCGCAAGGCTGCAGGTTTTCGGCAATGACGGAAAATCCTGCGACCTGACGCCGATGGAATTCCGCCTGCTGGAGGCATTGGTGCATGCGCCGCACCGTGTCTTATCCCGCGAACAGCTGCTCGACCGCGCGCGGGCAGGCGATTTTGAGGTCGGCGACCGCGCCATCGACATCCAGGTCGCCCGCATCCGCAAAAAACTGGGCGCCAGCGAGCTGATACAAACCGTGCGCGGCGTGGGTTATTCGCTCAACTGCGATATCGAGGATCTTTGAGGTTGTCGATTTTGCGGATGCGCAGGGCGCGCAGCAAAAGGTTGCGCACAGCCTTGCAAAAGCCATAGACAACTGCCGACAGGTTTTTGGCGCTGAACAGCAGGCGTTGCAATATGCCGGCCTTCGTCAGCGGCACTAGCGCGCGCATTGCTTCGCTGCCGTAATATATTTTTCCGTCGATTTTGACCACCATGCCTTCGTCGATATCGAGACCTTGCGCCGTGACCTCGTCTATCAGCGCGCCGGGCTTTCGCGCGTCGGTCAGCGTGATTTCCTGCGCGGCATCCTTCAACTGCACCTTCGTGCAATATCCTCGGCAAACAGGGCATTGGTCGTCGTAGAGGATTTCAATTTTGTCGGTCATGCTGGTAACTCATATTTAGCTAAACAGCTAATAGACTATTATTGCGCCTGCATTATTATTTAGTCAATGGGCTAATTAACCGGCTTTAAAACCCGCCAGATATCAGCCACTTGCACGTTGCCAATCCTGCCCGCATATATCACTATATCCGCGCCAAGGATCCGCCGGCCAGAATCGTCTTATGGTGGAACAGGGAGTATTTCGCATGGCTGACCAGAAAACCGTCCCGCCTTTTCCGCGTCTTTCCGGACATCTCTATATCTTTCCCGCATTGATCCCGATGGTGGAGATTTTGCCGTGGCTGCTGACGGCGGTGGGCGCGGTGGCGGGGGCGTCGCAGGCGGCGTTCTGGTCGCGGCATCGCCGCAAGATTCTCGGCTTTGCGGCGGTCTGTTTTATCGCGGCTGGCGCGACGGTGGTCTGGAGCCACACGCAGAAACCCAGCGAAGCGGAAGGGTCGCGGCTGCTGGCGGCGGCGGATATGTCCAAACTGGAAACGCACGGCAACGCCGCTGCGCCCACCGACCAAAAGTATGATTCATTTTCCGAGCTTTGGTCGGTAAAAACGAAAAACGAAACGCTGGCATCGCCCGTTATCGCGGGCGACCTGATTTTGCTGGGCACGTTCGAGTCCACGCTGGATGCCCACGCGCGCGCCGATGGCAAGCTGGCATGGTCGCTGAAAAAGCGCGAACCGATCTTCACCAATGCCGCCGTGCTGAAGGATATGGCGTTTGTGGGGGAGGGGCTGCACACCGCGCCCGCCGCAGCGTTGACGGCGTTTTACCTGCCCGACGGCAAGCCGCTATGGGAACGCCAGTTCCGCAGCCATGTTGAATCGCAAACGACGCCGGATGCCGCCAACCGCCGCCTGTTTACCTGTGCGGGAGAAGAAGGCGTCTGGGCGCTCGACATGAAGGACGGTGCGGTCCTGTGGCGCAATAAAATCGGACATACCGATGCGACGCCGCTGCTGCATGACGATCATCTGTATATTTCTGCACAGCCGGACGAAAAAAAAGTGGGCGCGGAATTATCGTCGCTCGATCCCGATGACGGCGATATTGAATGGAAAACCGCGCTGCCGGGCAATACCATGGGTTCTCCGCAGATGGGCGGCAAGGATCTCATCCTGCTGACAACCGCAGTCGGCCAAGTCGGGCCACAAAAAGCGGATGACAAGGGATGGTCGCACGCGGTCGGCACCGACGGCAAAATCATCTGGTCGGTCGATCTGCCCGGCATGCCCCTGCCGGAAGCCGCCGTGCTGACGGATAAAGGTCTCGTCATCCATACGCTGAAGAGCGGCGACCTGATCGCGCTCAATATCAAGGACGGCAGCAAGGTCTGGCAAGTGAAGCAGGGCAAGGAATTCCTCGCCCCCGCAGGCCTGCGCGCCGGCACAAATCCGCCGTTGCTGGCGGGCATGACATCGGACGGCGTTATTTCCATCCGCAATGCCGAAGACGGCACGGAAATACGCCAGATCAAAAAAACACAGGGCGGTTATGCCGCTCCCGTTTTCGACCGCGATGTGTTATATGTGACAACGCCCCATGACTTCACGGCCTATGGCGGCGTTCATTTGCTGACACGCGGGGATTGATCGTGCTGAAGACGCTCTGGATGAAATTTTCCGAAGATGCCTCGCTGCCGTCCAGCTTTACGCCGCAGGAACAGCAGCTGCTGGAAGATGTCTATGACCCGACCAATGCGCAATCCATCTGGTCGCGCGCGCTGGATGTGCTGGCGCTGCCGCCGTCGCGCGGACCGCTGGTCAGCTGGTACAAAACCGTGCCGTATGTGAACTGGAGCGAGATCGTCGAAACGGTCAGCTGCGGCTGGATGTATGTGACGGAACGCGGCGGCGGCTGGACCTATACGCAGCGCAACAACCTGCTGCGCACCTTCGCGCTCGTCAAAAGCCAATGGCGCATCGAGAAATACGTCGATAACGCCTGCCGGTCGCCGCTGCCGCAAGGGCGCGACGCGAAGCTGCTGGAAAGCACGGCGCTGGGCCTTGCGCTGCAGGCCCTGATGCAGCGTTTGCCGTCGGGCAGCCCGCAGGAATTCGCGCAATGGCTGGCGGCGCCCGACAAATCGCCCTTTACGGTGCGGAAAACCATGATGCAGATCCAGGGCATCCAGAAACGCCGCACGCAGCTGTCATCCGCCTGGCTGGAAATTTTCCCGCCGCGCCCCGCGCGGTCGGTCGAGCCGGATACACCGGCCTTTTTCTGGGACAAGCCGGATGAAACCGCGACCGCGCCCGTGGCGCAAACCCCTCTGGCGGCGGCGACAGAATGGAAAGGCCTGCCCGTTTGCGGCGGGCAGGTAACAGGCAGGGCGATTATCCTGAAAAATGCCGAGGCGAGCCTCTCCGCTCTCGATCCGTCCGAATTCCCTATTCTGGTATTTCCCCGCGCGCGGCCGGAAACGGTGGAGCTGTTTCCCCATGCCTATGGCCTGTTGTTTGCCGAAGGCGGGGCGCTGTCCCATGCCTGCACCGTGGCGCGGGAACAGGGCATCCCCTGCGTCACCGGTATCGGTCAGGATTTCCTGCGCGACATTCAGGCGCTTTCCGAAAAACAGGGAAAGCTGTGGCTGAGCATCGACGGCGCCGCCGGTACCGTGAAAGCATTACCGCAAAAAGAGTAAGGGTTACTGGGCGACGATCGGGCCGGTGATTTTGTATTTTACGGCAACGCCATCGCATTCGCGCGGCAGGTTGGCGGTTTCTTCCGGCGTCGGCTGGCGTTCCAGCCGGACGGTGACATGGTAATCGTCTTTCACATTGCTAATGCCGATACCGTTCACAGGGTTTTTTGCGGCACGGTTAAATGCGTTTGCCAGTAATTTACCAACCTTGGTCTTGGCCTTGCGGGCTTCGTCGAGGGTGCTCATCCGTAACTCTCCTGTGAATAAGCAAAGCCTATCTGCGGAACAGGGCGGGGTCAAGATGGCGGGCATCTGTTTCATGTGAAGCAAATTAATGAAGTAAGATCATGCTAGAAGAAATGACGGTTAAAGTAATTTCTTGCAGCTGGGGGTTTTTATCTGGCCGGCGGCCTAGTTAAATTTGATAAATCATATGATTGTTAAACGTAATTAAAGTATTTGATACGCTTAAGCTGTTGTCAATACGCCTTACGGTTCTTCGATAAATCAAAGAATTGTTCAAAAATAATAATGCAATAAATGAACTAGCCCAAAACCGGCTGGCGCACCGTAAACATGCTCGGCACGCTGGTATTGGCATCATTGGCCGCCTGCTGGACCGGCAGCGGATGCAGGTCGAGCCAGTTACGGCCGGACATAATATTGAAATTCATTCCAAGCGCCTTTTCCTGCCCCTGCAGCGCCAGCAGATCCTTGTCTCCGGTCACTAAAGTAGTCGCGCCACCGGCATCGGCAATATCCAGAAACTTGTTGTCCTTGGGGTCGCGGCATGCGGTGTGCTTGCAGGGCGCTTCCACAAACTCGGCGGCGGCGGCGAAGAAATCGAGCGCCTGCTGGCGGAGATCGGCGGGGATGTATTTCTGCAATTTCTTGCTGGCCAGTTTTTCCCCAAGCTCGGCATAGGTCTGGGCGCTCTGTACGACATCGTTATTCATAAGGACGGAGGCGACGGCGGCGGCCGATGTGCCGTTCGGGCTCATGAGGGCGGAGAGCATGATGTTGGTATCCAGCACGACCTTCTCGCGGTATTCGCTCATGCGTCGTCACCCTCCAGGATTTCTTTCAACAGCTGTTCGCGCTGTTCGTCGGTAAGCCCCTTGTCGCGGAGTTCCTTGTCGAATTTTTCCACGAGATCTTTCCAGCGTTGCGCCAGTTCTGCCGGATCGGGAATTTTTTGGCTGTCGGGGGATGACATGGGCGACCCTCGGCTGAAAAACGATTGAATACAGTATATTATGCCCAATTTCCGGAAAATAATCAAGAAACGCGGGATGCAACTATCGTTTTATGCTTCCCTGCCAGTATGTTACAACCAATTCACCTTAAAAAAGGATGTGCATATGAACCTCGACCTCACCGGCAAGCAGGCGATCGTCTGTGGCGCAAGCAAAGGCATCGGGCGCGCGGCTGCCGAAGAACTGGCGCTGCTGGGCGCAAGCGTGACTGTGCTGGCGCGGAGCGAAGAGGGGCTGAAGGCGGTCGTGGAAACCCTCGATACGTCCAAGGGGCAAACGCACCATTATATCGTCGCGGATTCCATGGATACCGAAGACGTGGCGGCGAAGGTGGCAAAGCATGTCGCCGAACATGGTGCGGTGCATATCCTCGTCAATAACGGGGGTGGCCCGCCTGCGGGCGCGGCGATCGATTCCAGCGTGCATGATTTCGCCGCGATCTTCACCCAGCATATGCTGTTCGCGCAAACCATGGCGCAGGCCGTGGTGCCGGGCATGATTACAGCGAAATACGGGCGCATAATTAATGTGCTGTCCACATCGGTCAAGCAGCCGGTAAAGGGGCTGGGCGTTTCCAACACGATCCGCGGCGCGGTCGCGCAATGGGCGAAAACGCTGGCGAATGAATTGGGCGGCCACGGCATTACCGTCAACAATGTGCTGCCGGGCGCAACCGATACGGGGCGCATGAAGGAAATTATCTCGGGCAAGTCGAAAAAAACCGGCAAGAGCGAGGCCGATGTGAAGGCGGAGGAAATTGCGGCGATCCCTGCAGGGCGTTTCGGCCAGCCGAATGAACTGGGCGCGGCGATAGCTTTCCTTGCCAGCCCGGCCGCCGGTTATATCAACGGCATCAACCTGCCCGTCGACGGCGGGCGCACGGGCGGTTTGTAAATGGCGGCATTCGGCGGAAATATCCGGAATTACATCGGCGGCCAGCTGGTCGAGCCGATGTCCGGAAAGTATTTCGACTGCGAAAACCCAGCCACCGGCGAGGTTTATGCTCAGGTGCCGGATTCCGACGAAAAGGATTTGCAGCGCGCCGTTCAGTCCGCGCATGACGCGGCTTCCGGCTGGCGCGACATGGGCGCGCAGGCGCGCGCGGCGGTCATGCATAAACTCGCCGACCTAATGGAACAGCGCATCGACGATTTCGCGATGGCGGAATGTATTGATAACGGCAAGCCGCTGAGCCTTGCGCGCGCGATGGATATTCCGCGCAGCATTAACAACCTGCGTTTCTTCGCCGATCTCGGCACCCAATTCCACGGGCAGGAATTTACTTCGGAAAAATCATTCAGCTATACGCTGCGACAGCCCTATGGCGTGGTCGCCACCATATCGCCCTGGAACCTGCCCTTGCTGCTGTTCACGTGGAAACTCGCGCCCGCGCTCGCCTCGGGCAATTGCGTGATTGCCAAGCCCAGCGAAGTAACGCCCATGACGGCCTACCTGATGTCGGCGCTGGCAACCGAAGCGGGATTTCCGCCGGGCGTGCTGAACGTGCTGCACGGGCGCGGGGCGCAGATTGGCGCGGCGATTACGAACCATCCGCGCATTCCTGCCATTTCCTTCACCGGCGGTACGGTGACGGGACGCGGGATTTATCAGGCAGCGTCGGCGCAGCTGAAAAAAGTGTCGCTGGAACTGGGCGGCAAGAATCCGACTGTGGTTTTCGACGATGCCAATCACGACCTGTCCTTGCAGGGCGCGAAAATGGCCGGGTTTACCAATCAGGGGCAGATCTGCCTTTGCGGTTCCCGCATCCTTGTGCAGCAGGGTATCTACAATAAATTCCGCGATGAGTTCGTGGCGCAGGTGAAGATGATTTCCATCGGCGATCCGCTCGCGCCTGATACGCTGATGGGCGCTATGGTATCGAAACAGCATATGGAGAAAGTGCTGGGATATATCGACCTTGCACAGCAGGAAGGCGGAAAAATCCTTGTCGGTGGCAACCGCCGCATCGTGGCGGGGCGCTGCGCAAACGGTTATTTCATCGAACCCACCGTGATCGAAGGCCTGCCTGCGCAATGCCGCACTAATCAGGAAGAAATTTTCGGGCCTGTGGTCACGCTGATGCCTTTTAAAGATGAAGACGAAGCGGTCGAGATCGCGAATAGCACGCAATATGGCTTGGCCGCATCTATCTGGACGGAAAACCCCGACCGCGCAAAGCGCGTGGCCGCGCGTATCGACAGCGGCATCGTGTGGATCAATTGCTGGAACATGCGCGATTTGCGCACGCCCTTCGGCGGCATGAAAAATTCCGGCGTCGGGCGCGAAGGCGGGATGCATGCGCTGGAATTCTTTACCGAAGAAAAAACAATCTGCCGTCCGGCAGCATAGGAGATCAAAATGACGCAAGTCGTAACCCATATTTCAGACAAGGCGCCCGAACCCGTCGGCGCATACCCGCATTCAAAACGAGTCGGCAACCTGCTGTTCCTCTCGGGCGTCGGCCCGCGCAAAAAAGGCAGCAAGGAAATCCCCGGGGTGACGCTGGACGAAAACCGCAACATCGTTTCGTATGATGTCGAAACTCAATGCCACAGCGTTTTTGAAAACGTTAAAAATATCCTCGAAACATCGGGTGCGACTTGGGACGATCTTGTCGATGTGACCGTGTACCTGACGAATATGAAGGCCGATTTCCCGACCTATAATAAACTCTGGGCGCAATATTTCGGCAAGAACCCGCCCTGCCGCACGACGCTGGAGGTTTCGGCACTGCCGACGCCGATTGCGATCGAATTGAAATGCATCGCTGTCATCAAGGATTAATGAAATGCGCGCGCCGTTCAATTTTAAAAAGTGGATCGAAGAAAACCGCGCCAGCCTGAAGCCGCCCGTCGGCAACAAGCAGGTGTTCGAGGACGGCGATTTTATCATCATGGCTGTCGGCGGCCCAAACAGCCGCAAGGATTACCACGACGACCCCGGCGAGGAATTTTTCTTCCAGCTGGAAGGCGACATGGTGCTGTGCATCATGGAAAACGGCAAACCCCGCGATATCGATATCCGCGAGGGCGACATGTTTCTGCTGCCGCCGCATGTGCATCATTCGCCGCAGCGGAAGGAAAATACCGTCGGCCTTGTCGTCGAACGCAAGCGCGCGGCGGGTGAACTGGACGGCTTTCTGTGGTATTGCGACCAATGCCATACCAAGCTGCATGAAGAATATTTCCAGATGCAGAATATCGTGACGGACTTGCCCAAGGCCTTCGACCGTTATTGGGAAAACGAAGCGGCGCGTACCTGCAAATCCTGCGGTCATGTGATGCCGCTGCCGCCCAACCGCCAGAAGAAGCCCGCCTGATGGAAAAATGGGATGTCCATACCCATACGACACTCTCGCCGGATACCTATGCGGCGCTGGAAAAATTCGCCCATTACGCCGATTTCATCCGCGTGCGCAAACATGCAATCAAGCCCTGCTGCGCTGAAATGGTGAATGCGGCGGGCGCGGTGCAGCGCGAGTTGGAAGACAACGCCTATGACGGCGCGGTGCGCATCGGCGAATGCGACAAGCACGGTGTGACGCTGCAGGTGCTGTCGCCGACACCTATGATGATCCCCGATTATGTCGATAATGCCGACGATGCCGAAGCCATCTGCCGCATCCTGAACGATGATAACGCAGCGACGGTTGCGCGTTTCCCGTCGCGTTTTATGGCGCTGGGCGCGCTGCCGATGCAATTCCCCGACCGCGCGGTGCGAGAGTTGGAGCGCATCGTCAAATCCCACAATATGCGCGGCATCGAAATCAATTCCAACGTCGATGGCCGCGACCTGGACGATCCCGCCCTGTTCCCGGTGTTTCAGGCGGCGGCTGCGTTGAATGTCGGCGTGTTTATCCATCCGTGGGGCGGGTTTATGTCGCCGGCGGAACCCAAATTGAAATCCCGCATGAATGCCAACCGCAACTGGCGGCCGTGGCTGATCGGCATGGGGATGGAAACTGCGCTGGCGTTTGATTCCATGCGCAGCGGCGGTGTCCATGAACGCCTGCCGAAACTGCGCGTGATGTATGCGCATGGCGGCGGGGCATTTCCCGCGCTGCTCGGCCGGCTGGAACACGGCGCGTATTGCCGCCCTGATCTGTTCAAGGATGCCTCGCAGCTTAATCCGTTCGATACAGTTAAAAAATGCGGCGTCTATGCCGATACGCTCGTGCACAATCCCGCCATGCTCAAAGCGCTGATCGAAATGCTGGGCGTGGATCGTGTCGCGATGGGTTCGGATTATCCCTATCCATTGGGTGAAATCGACCCGTTCGATGCGCAAACGCATGTCAGCGCGCTGGGGCATAAGACAAGCTATCAGCAGGTTAAGGGAATTTATCCCGGCCATGCGATCGAACATCTGGATATAACCGATCAACAAAAGCAACGCCTTCTTTCCGGCACGGCGAAAGAATGGCTGGGAGTGGCATGATGCAGGTGGCGGTCAGTCTGGGCGGTTACAAGGCGGATATCGATAATCCCATCGACATCTCCATCCCCGTAAATTTTGAAATGAACCAGTTGTCCGCCTTTGCCAGCCGCCCGGCGCGCAAATACGCGTACAAGGTCGGCAATTTCGTGGGCGATGTGCGACTTGGCGGCAGCTGCAATTGCGAAGTGTATCATTTCAGCCCGCACCTGCACGGCACGCATACCGAATGCGTGGGGCATGTGACGGATGCGCGCATCCGGGTGCAGGATGTGTTGCGCGACAGCCTGATGCCGGCGACGCTCGTTACTGTCACCCCCGTGCCTGGTGCGACTAGTAATGACCGCTATTCGCCAAGCTTGCGCCGTAACGACATGGTGATCAGCTGCGATGCGCTGAAAGATGCGCTGCAGTATCATTCCAGGGAATTCATGACCGCGCTGATTGTACGCAGCTTTCCGAATGACGCCGGAAAGCCTCTGCGCGACTATGCGAAAGTCCCCGCCACGTTTTTCTCGACCGAGGCGATGGAACATATCGTTGCGCTGGGCGTGCAGCATTTATTGGTGGATATACCTTCCATCGACCGTGCCGATGATGACGGTATGCTGTCGAACCACCGTATTTTCTGGGATCTGAAGCCCGGCGCGAAACAGGCGGATAAACCGTCGCGCCGCACGGTAACCGAATTGATCTATGCACCCGACAGCGTGGAGAATGGCAGTTACCTGCTGAACCTGCAAGTATCCGCGTTCGCGGGCGACGCTGCGCCCAGCCGTCCGGTATTATATAAGGTGTCGAAATGAAATATCCCCCTGATGCGGCTTTTGCCGCCGAGATGGATGCGCAAGACCCGCTCGCGAAATTCCGCGCGCAGTTCCACATTCCGCAGCACGAGGGCAGGGATTGCATTTATTTCTGCGGCAATTCGCTGGGATTGCAGCCCAAGGCCGTCGAGGGCGCGATGGCGCAGGAACTGGCAGACTGGAAAAACCTCGGCGTCGAAGGGCATTTCCACGGCAAGCATCCGTGGATGCCGTATCATGAATTCGTCGCCGAAAATGCTGCTTATGTCGTGGGCGCGAAAGCGTCCGAAGTCGTGATGATGAACGGGTTGACCGCCAACCTGCACCTGATGATGGTGTCTTTCTACCGCCCGACGAAAGCGCGTTATAAAATCCTCATCGAATACACACCGTTCCCCTCCGATATTTACGCGGTGCAGTCGCAGGCGAAATTCCACGGTTTTGATCCTGCCGATGCGATCATCGAGATGAAGCCGCGCGGCGGCGAACATACGCTGCGGCAAGAAGATATCGAGGAAGTGATCGCGCGCGAGGGGCAAAGCATCGCGCTGATCCTGATCGGCGGGGTGCATTATTACACCGGCCAGTTTTTCGATATCGCGCGCATCACCGAAGCCGGGCATAAGCAGGGCTGCATGGTGGGGTTCGACCTTGCCCATGCCGCCGGTAACGTGCTGCTGAAGCTGCATGACTGGAACGTCGATTTCGCCTGCTGGTGCAGTTACAAATACCTTAATTCCGGCCCCGGTGCGGTCGCGGGCGTATTTGTGCACGAGCGCCATGCAAAATCATTCGACCTGCCGCGCTTCGCGGGCTGGTGGGGCAACGATAAATCCGTGCGTTTCAAGATGGGACCGCACTTCCAGCCGATGGAAGGTGCGGAGGGGTGGCAGCTGTCGAATCCGCCGATCTTCGCGCTCGCGCCCGCGCGCGTGTCGCTCGATATATTCCGCGAAGCGGGCATGGAGAATTTGCGCAAAAAAAGCGCGCAACTGACGGGCTATCTGGAATTTCTGCTGCACGGCCTGAAACTCGCCAGCCTGAAAATCATGACCCCTGCAAACGACGCAGAGCGCGGCTGCCAGCTGTCGATCACCGTGCAGGGGAACGGACGCAAAGTGTTCGAAGCGCTGCAAAAGGCGGGTGTTGTCTGCGACTGGCGGGAGCCCGATTGCATCCGCGTTGCGCCCGTGCCGCTGTATAACAGTTTCACCGATGTTTATCGTTTCGTCGAAATTTTCAAGGGAGCCGCAGCATGACGCGCACCATTCATATCGTCGGTGCAGGGCTGGTCGGGCCTTTGATGGCGATTTACCTCGCTAAAAAAGGCTTTTTAGTCGAATTGCATGAACGGCGCGGGGATATGCGCAAGAGCGCGGTCGATGCAGGGCGTTCGATCAACCTTGCGATTACGGCGCGCGGCTGGCGGTCGCTTCAGGAAGTGGGGCTGAAAGATAAAGTATCTGCCATTTCCATCCCCATGCGCGGGCGGATGGTGCATGACCAGCAGGGAAACACCAACCTGCAACCCTATGGCCAGACGGATGCGGAAGTGATTTACGCGGCTTCGCGCAGCCTGCTGAACGTGATGCTGCTGTACGCGGCGGAAACGTATAAAAACCTGAAAATAAATTTCGGCGTGCGCTGCACGGGATATGACCCGGATAAATCGCTGTTGCAGTTTGACGGCAGGGATGTCCAAGCCGAAGTGGTGATCGCGGCCGACGGCGCGTGGTCGCCGGTGCGCAAGTCGCTCATGAGCCGCATCGAAAATTTCAATTATTCGCAAAGCTTCCTTGAATACGGTTACAAGGAATTGGAAATTCCGCCCGCTGCCAACGGCGCGTTCCGTATCGAAAAACACGCGTTGCATATCTGGCCGCGCAAAAATTACATGATGATTGCGCTGCCGAACACCGAAGGCAGCTTCACCTGCACGCTGTTCTATCCCAATCAGGGCAAGGACAGTTTCGCGCAACTGCAAACACCGCAGGAAGTGACGGAGTTTTTCAACCGCGACTTCCCCGATGCAGTGCCGCATATGCCGGGCATGGCGGGCGATTTCTTCGGCAACCCGACCGGCGCGCTTGTCACCGTCAAATGCGGCCCGTGGAATCTGGGCGGCAAGGCGGTGCTGATCGGCGATGCCGCCCATGCGATCGTGCCATTTTTCGCGCAGGGTATGAACAGCGGGTTCGAGGATTGCGCGGTGCTGAACAGCCTGATCGATTCAACAAACCCCGACTGGGAAAGGGTGTTCACGCAATTCACGCAACTGCGCAAGCCGAACGCCGATGCTATTGCCGATATGGCTGTCGAAAATTTCACGGAAATGCGCGACAGCGTGACCGATCCGGTTTTCCTGCTGAAAAAGAAAGTCGGGTTCGAACTGGAAAAGCGCTGGCCGGGAAAATTCATCCCGCGCTATTCGATGGTGATTTTCCACCCCGACATCCCCTATGCCGAGGCGCAGCGGCGCGGCGCGATCCAGGATAAAATCCTTGAAAAGCTGTGCGCGGGCATTTCGGCGCCGGAACAGGTGAATTGGGACGAGGCGGAAAAGCTGGTGAAACAGATCGCCTGAATTATTTCCAAACGAGCGGCGTGGTCACGACGGCGGAGCAGCATTGGCGTTCATCGCAGGACGGGCCATTGGGATAAAAACATGTGCCTTTCACTTCGCTGACATATGAAAACGATTTGCCATCGTTGCGGGTGATATTAACCGATAATTGCTTGGGCGTTTTTTGCGAGAGCACGCCATAGAAACTGTGCGTGTTCGCGGGCATCGCGCAGCCGGATTCGCCGATTTTCACGTCTTCGCTGTCGCAGGTCACGCTGCCGTCGCAGGATTTGAACGGCAGGCTGCCCTTGCAGGTGGTTGTCGCGCCGTCCATGGCGACGGTAAAGGTATAATCGCCCGCCGGCCATGTGCCGCCGTCGAATTGCAGCGTCAGGCCCTCCTGGCACCACATTTGCGTGCAGGCTTTTTCGGCTCCAGCGGGCAGGGATACCGTGACGAAAACGGCGATAAATAACAATAAAATGATGCGCAGGGACATGATTGAAATATAGGTAAAAGTCTATAATCATGCAATAACGGAGTTTGCCATGATTTTGCGTTTTATCCTTTTGGCTATGCTGGTTTTTGCCGTGCAACCCGCGCAGGCGGATGACAGCGTCGCGCTCGACTGGGGCGACCAGCGCAGGCCGTTTATCGTGCATCTGCCGCAAGGCGGGGCGAAAGAAAACCTGCCGGTTGTGCTGGTGCTGCATGGCGGCGGGGGGAATGCCGAAAACATGCGCGCCATGACCGGCATGAACGATGTGGCTGACGGGCAAGGGTTTATCGCCGTGTATCCGGAGGGGTATGGCTCTCCCGTTATGGACCGTATCCGCACATGGAATGCCGGTGATTGCTGTGGTCCGGCTGCCAAAAAGAATTCGGATGATGTGGGCTATATCGGCGCTGTGATCGATGCGCTGATCGCACAATATAAAATAGATGCATCGCGCATCTATGCGACGGGGCATTCCAACGGTGCTATGATGAGCTATCGCCTTGCCTGCGAAATGTCCGACCGCATCGCCGCGATCGCGCCGAATGCCGGGCAGCGGCCGATGGTGGATTGCAAATTCAAAAGGCCTGTGCCCGTGCTGCATATGCACGGTACGCAAGATCCCTGTGCGCTATATGACGGCGGCGAAAAATGCGGCGGCTGTTTTTCGAAATTCCTGCATTTTAATGTTGAAAAAGACCGATCCTGCCTGCCTGTGCGCACAGTTGTGCAGGATGTCGCCAAGCTGAACGGATGCGAAATGACAACTGAAGTGACGCTGCAAAAAGGCGCGCTGACCTGCGAGCAGTATAAATGCGGCGTTCAGGCTGCGGTTTCGTTGTGCACTTTCGCCGGAATGGGGCATCGCTGGGCCGGGGCGACCGACAAGGGCCCGACTGTCTGTGCAAAAGACCCTGACAAGAAAATCTGCAGCAGTTACAAAGAAATCGTCGGGCCCGGCAGCGCGGATGCCGATGCCGGCGAGTTGGCCTGGGCGTTCCTGAGCCGTTTCAGCCTGCCGAAATAGCGGCTGTTGACTTTGCGTTGCTGTCATGCGGAAATACGGTAGTTCTTACAAATTGCTGCACTGCCGGAAGGATCGACGCATGACCACGCCGAAAACGACTGCTGACAAGCTCAAAGACCAACTGGCCCTGCCGCTGATCACAGCGCCGATGTTCCTGATTTCTAACCCCACGCTGGCGTTGGCCGCCTGCAAGGAAGGCATCGTCGGCTCGTTCCCCGCGCTCAACCAGAAAACGGCGGAAGGCCTCGACAAATGGCTGACCGAAATGGATGACGGTATTGCGGAGCTGAAGAAAAACAATCCCGGCGCCAAAATCGCACCCTATGCGGTCAACCTGATCGTCCATAAATCTAACCCGCGGCTGGAGGAAGATCTCGCCCTGATCGTGAAGCACAAAGTGCCGATCGTCATTACCTCGCTGGGCGCGGTATCCGACCTTGTCGATGCAGTGCATTCATATGGCGGCATCGTGCTGCATGACGTGACCAATATCGACCATGCGAAAAAAGCGATTGCGGCTGGTGTTGACGGATTGATCGCCGTGTCGGCGGGCGCGGGCGGCCATGCGGGCACAATGAACCCGCTGACGCTGGTGAATGAATTGCGCGGCATTTACGACGGCATGATCGTGCTGGCGGGCGGTTTGACGACTGGTCGCGATGTGTTCACCGCCGAAGCCATGGGCGCGGATTTCGCCTATATGGGCACGCGCTTTATCTGCACCACGGAATCAAGCGCAGATCCCGCCTATAAACAAATGGTGCTGGATGCGAAACCGTCCGACATTATTTATACCTCCGCCGTCAGCGGCGTTCCCGCCAACTTCCTGAAGGACAGCCTGACCAAGGCCGGCTTTGACGTTGAACAGTTGAAGAAAGAAGGCGGCGCATCGGGCAAGCTGAAACCCATCGCCAACGAAGCCGCCGCATGGAAAACCATCTGGTCGGCAGGGCAGGGCGCGGTGAATATCGACGACGTGCCGTCGGTCAAGGAACTGGCCGACCGCCTGAAACAGGAATATGCGGACGCAGAACAGAAACTGGCCGCAAAACACGCGGTCAAGGCGCCCACGCCAGTTGCGCCCAAGCGTCCGCCCGCGCCGAAGATGTAAGGATCAGGGTTTCGGCGCAGCCGGTTTGCGGCTGCTGCCGCGCTTCGCGTAGTTCGGGTCTTTCAGGAAATTCTTCAAAACCGCCTCATATCTCTGCAGCAGGTCGGCCGGCGTTTCAGTGCGGCGCGCCTTGAACGATTCCGGTGTCGCATGGCGGGTCAGCAGGAAATAATCCTGCACGATCGCCGCCTGCTGTTCGAAGCCGTATTGCACAAGGTCTTTTGCAGGGTCGAGGCTGTGCAAATAGCATTTCTGGTAGTTGAATTTATGCTTCAGCGTTTCCTTGATCGCGGCGACGGGCGTGCGCACAACCTTGTTCTGGTGCTGCCACACATGGGTCATTTCATGGATGAAAACGGATTGCTTTTTCGCATCCGTCTCGGCTGAAAAATCGGGGCTATAAGCGCCGCGCGGGAACGAGATGTGGTTGGCGTTGGCGACTGCCTGTTCCCGTTTTTGAAACCCGGGCGGCAGGATTCGCTTGTCGTGCAGCCAGACGGCCGCATAATCGACGCTGTCGCCGAATACGGTTTTCGCAAGCGCGGTTTCGCCCGGGGTCAGACGCCGTTTTGCCATGTTGCTCCTGTGGTGGTTTTGGCAGTATAATCTGGTTATGACACTCCCGCAACAGCGACCTCCGGCTTCGTTAAGCCCGCTCGATATCCTGCGCAAAACCTATGGATATGACAGTTTCCGCGGACCGCAGGCGGAAATCATCGATCATGTGATTTCGGGCAAAAACGCCTTCGTCCTGATGCCGACGGGGGGCGGCAAGTCGCTGTGCTACCAGATCCCGTCGCTGATCCGTGACGGCGTTGGCATCATTATTTCACCGCTGATCGCGCTGATGCAGGACCAGGTAGAGGCGCTGAAGCAGCTGGGTATCCGGGCATCCGCGCTCAATTCCGCCATGCCGCCCGACCAGCAGCGCCAGACGGAACGGATGCTGGTGGATGGCGAGATCGACATGGTCTATGTCGCGCCGGAACGCCTGCTGATGGACGATTTCCAGCGGCTGATCGACAACGCCAAAATCGCCTTGTTTGCGATCGATGAGGCGCATTGCATGTCGCAATGGGGCCATGATTTCCGCCCGCATTACGCGCAGCTGAGCCAGCTGGCGGAGCGTTTCCCGCATATCCCCCGCATCGCCCTGACCGCAACCGCCGATGCGCCGACGCGCCGCGACATCGTGAATTTCCTGCAATTGCAGAACGGCGGCAGTTTCGTCTCCGGCTTCGACCGCCCGAACATCCATTACACGATTGCGGTCAAGGACAGCGCCAAGCAGCAGATATTGGCATTTATCAAGAACAACCACGCCAAGGACAGCGGCATCGTCTATTGCTTGTCGCGCCAGTCGGTCGAGGATACGGCGGCATGGCTGTGCGAGGAAGGCTTCAAGGCGCTGCCCTACCACGCCGGGTTGTCGGCGGAGGTACGGGCGAAAAACCAGCAGAAATTCCTGCGCGAAGAACGCATCATCATGGTCGCCACCATCGCCTTCGGCATGGGCATCGACAAGCCCGATGTGCGGTTCGTGGCGCATATGAACATCCCGAAGAATATCGAGGCCTATTATCAGGAAACGGGTCGCGCAGGGCGCGACGGCCTGCCGTCGAACGCCTTCATGGTCTATGGCCTGAATGATTCCGCCATGCAGCGCAATTTTATCGAGCAATCGAACGCCTCCGACCAGCAAAAGCGCATCGAACACCAGAAGCTGAACGCGCTGCTGGGGCTGTGCGAGGCGGCGCATTGCCGCCGTCAGGTGATACTGGAATATTTCGGCGACAAGGCGAAACCCTGCGGCAATTGCGACACCTGCCAAAACCCGCCCGAAACTTTCGACGGCACGATCGCGGCGCAAAAGGCTTTGTCTTGTGTCTATCGCACCGGCCAGCGTTTTGGCGTGTCATATGTCATCGATGTGCTGCTGGGCAAGGCGGACGAGCGCATGAAAAAATTCGGCCATGACCAGATCACGACATTCAATATCGGCGGCGAATACAGCAAGACGGAATGGCAGGGCATTTTCCGCCAGCTGGTCGCGCTGAACCTGCTCGCCGTCGATACTGCTGAACATGGCGGGCTGTTTATCACGACGGCGGGGCAGGCCTTCCTGAAAGAAAAAACGCCCGTCAAACTGCGCAAGCAGGAAAGCCGGAAAGAGGCGCGCAAGGCGCTGATGAAAAAAGAGGCCGAGGATTTCTACGGTCAGGAAATGAACCAGCCGCTGTTCGACGCGCTGCGGGAGGCGCGTATGGAACTGGCGAAGCAGCAGAACGTGCCGCCCTATGTCATTTTCCACGACAAGACGCTACGCGAAATGGCGGTGTTCAAGCCCGCTTCGCGTTCCGCCCTGATGGAGATCAGCGGCATGGGCGAGCGCAAGATGGAGCGCTACGGCCAGATCTTCCTCGACGTCATCCGCAAGCACGGGTAATTTCCGGAATATTGTTTTCAGAACCGCGCCTGCCCCTGTAAATGGGCCGGCGTTTGGGGTATCCTGCTGCACAGGATTTTTCATGTTCAGGAGATACGACGATGGCACGCATTGCAGGCTCACCCGGTAATGACACTTTGGACGGGCTTGCGGGCCGCGACCTGCTGGTGGGGCTTGCGGGCAACGATACGCTCGACGGTCTGGCGGGGGCTGACCGCATGGAAGGCGGCACCGGCGTCGACCTGTATATCGTCGATGATATTGACGATCTGATCGTCGAAACCGGCACCGATATCGACAGCGTTGAATCATCCGTCGATTACACGCTGGCCGAAGGTGTGGAAAACCTGACGCTGACAGGCGGTGTTGCGCTGGCCGGCACCGGTAATGCGGGCACCAACATCATCACCGGCAACGCGCTCGATAACACGCTTGCGGGCGGGCTCGGCAATGACACGCTGAACGGCGGCGACGGCGCGGATACGCTGATTGGCGGCGCGGGCAATGACCGGATGCTGGGCGGCAATGGCGACGACCTTTACATCGTTGATGCCACGGGCGACATCGCCGATGAAACCGGTGGCAGCGGCATCGATACCGTCCAATCGAGCGCAACTTTCACGCTGGCAGCGGGCATCGAAATCCTGACGCTGACCGGCAAACTTGCTGCCAATGGCACGGGCAATGCGGCCGACAACACCATCACGGGCAACGATGCGGTGAACACCCTTGCGGGGCTTGACGGGAACGACACGCTGGACGGCGGCATCGGCGCAGACAAGCTGTTGGGCGGGCTGGGTGACGATGTTTACCTGGTCGATAACAAGGATTTGATTACCGAACTGGCCGGCCAGGGCACCGACACCGTTATTTCCACCGTCAGCTATACGCTTTCCGCGAATGTCGAAGTCTTGACGCTCAGCGGCGCAAAAGCGCTGGCCGGCACGGGCAATGCTGGCGACAACACGATCATCGGCGGCATTGAAAACAACACGCTGGACGGCGCAGCCGGCGCGGATTCGCTGGTTGGCGGCGGCGGCGACGATATTTATATCGTCGATAACGCCGCAGATGCGATTATCGAACTGGCGGGCGAAGGTACGGATACGGCGCGTGCATCCGTCAGCTATACCCTGGGCGCGGAAGTGGAAAACCTTGTATTGACGGGCACGGCCGCCATCAACGGCACCGGCAACGTGCAGGCAAACGCGCTGACGGGCAATGCCGGCGCGAACGTGCTGACCGGCGGTGACGGTGACGATACCTATGTCGTGGGCGCGGGTGACACCGTGGTCGAGCTGGGCGGCGAAGGTACCGACACCATCATGTCGTCCGTTTCGTGGTCGCTGGATGCGAACACCGAAAACATCATCCTGACGGGAACGGCGGCGATCAATGCCAGCGGGAATGCGGGCAACAACACGCTGGGCGGCAATACGGGCATCAATACGCTCGACGGCGGGCTTGGTGACGATACCTATATCATCGACAGCAAGGACATCATCATCGATGCGGGCGGCACGGATACCGTGCGTGCCGGTTTCACCTACACGCTGGCCGCGGGTCTTGAAAATGTCGAGCTTTCCGGCACGGGCAATTTCAACGTCACCGGCAACGCGCTCGACAACACCGTTACCGGCAACAGCGGCAATAACACGCTTGACGGCGCAGGCGGCACCGACACGCTGCGGGGCGGGGCGGGCAACGATGTCTATATCGTGAACGACGGCAGCGACACTATCGTCGAAAACGCGGGCGAGGGGACAGATACCGTCAACGCGACCATCACTTACACGCTGGTGGGCGAGCTGGAAAACCTCGTCCTGCTGGGATCATCCGCCATCGACGGCACGGGCAACGCGCTCGACAATACCCTGACAGGCAACAGCGCTGCTAACCTGCTGACGGGCGGCCTTGGCAACGACACCTATGTCATCGATGCGCTGGATACCATCGCTGTTGATACGGGCGGCAGTGACACGGTTGCTTTTGCTGGAAATTTCGATATTTCCGGCCGTGCGGATCTTGAAAACATCATGCTGCTCGGCACCGGCGCATTCAACGCGACCGGCAACGGCAACGACAACACCCTGATCGGCAACAGCGGGATCAACACGCTGAATGGCGGTGCGGGCAACGATACCTATGTGATCGGCAAAACCGATGTGATTGTGGATTCTTCCGGCACCGACACCGTGGTTGCGAATTTCACCTATACGTTGGGTGCTGACATGGAAAATCTTGTCCTGACCGCCGGGGCGGGTGTCATCAACGGCACGGGCAACGCGCTTGTCAATACGCTGACCGGCAATGCCGGCAACAACACGCTCGACGGCAGGGGCGGGATCGACGCTTATATCGGCGGCGCGGGCAACGATGTCTATATTATCGATGACTCGGCCGAGACCATCACCGAGCTTGCGTCGCAGGGTACGGATACGGTTCGTTCCTCGGTCGCCTATACGCTGGGGGCGGAGCTTGAGGTGCTCGTGCTGACCGGTGCGGCGAATATCGACGGCACGGGCAACGCGCTGAAAAACACGCTGACCGGAAATGCCGGCAATAACACGCTCGACGGCGGCGCAGGTGCCGATATCATGCAAGGCGGCGCTGGCAACGACAGCTTTATCGTCGATGACATCGGCGACAAGGTGAGCGATACGCTGGGCAATGATACAGTTCTTTCGTCTGTGGAATACACGCTGGCAATCGGCATCGAAAACCTGACACTGACCGGCGTGGCAAACATTAACGCCACCGGCAACCTGAATGCGAACGTCATCACGGGAAACAGCGGTGACAACACGCTGTTCGGCGCTGCGGGCAACGACACGCTGATCGGCGGCGATGGTAACGACACGCTGGAAGGCGGCATCGGCGCGGATACGCTGATGGGCGGCCTGGGCGATGACGTCATCATTTATAACTTCACGCAAGACAGGGTGATTGAATTTGCGGGCGAAGGCACAGATACGGTCATCGCCGTCGTGAATTACACGATGGACGATTTCATCGAGAATGCGACGGCATTCGGCCCTGCGACTATCCGGATTACCGGCAACGGCCTTGATAACGTCATCACGGGTAATGCCGCCGCAAACGTGCTGCGTGGAGAAAACGGCAGCGATACGGTCATTGGCGGCGACGGGCGCGACACTCTTTATGGAGGTAACAGCGACGATACGCTCGATGGCGGAATGGCGTCCGATGTCATGTATGGCGATGCGGGTGCGGATACCTTTGTCATCAGCGGTGCCGTTTCCGCGCTGAACGTCGATACTATACGCGACTTTACGGTGGCAGACGGCGATGTGCTCGATCTGGCCGACATCCTGTCTTATTACACGGCGGGAGTAGATGCGCTGTCGGATTTCGTCATGCTGGTGCAGCAAGGCACGCAGACGCTGGTCAAGGTTGATGTTACGGGATCGGGGATCGCGGCAAATTACAGTACTGTCGCCTACCTGACGGGTGTAACGGGCCTGCCTGATGTCGATACCATGGTCCTGAACGGCAATCTGGTTGTCACGTAAATGACCGCTTCGGAAGGCGCATATTCGCCACAGGCGCGCGGCGGCGGCAGCGATTACGACCGTTATTTCGCGGGCATGGACAAAACCATGCAGCAAAAACTGGCCGTGACCGCCGCCCACTTCCTGCTGCGGCCGGGCGCTGTCATCGCCGATATGGGCTGCGGCTCCGGCCTTGGGTCATTCCAGTTCGCGCAGCTGAACCCGACGGTGCAGGTGGTGGGCATCGACATCAATCCCGGCACGGTCAAATACGCGTCCGACAATTATAAACTGCCAAACCTGCGTTTCGAGATCGGCGATGTCGAAAAACCGGCGGGCGCGCCCGGCAGTTATGACGGCATCCTGAATTCCAGCGTGCTGCACCATATATATTCCTTCAACGACTATAACGCCGCGCATGTGGTGAACGCCCTGCGCAACCAGATGGCGCTTTTGAAAGAAGGCGGCATCATGGTTATCCGTGATTTCTGCGCCGAGCCGGAGGATGAATTCGTCACGCTCGACGTGCTGGCCGACGGCGAAGGGTACGAGGTTGCGACGATGAGCGACGCAGACCTGCTAGTCCTGTTCTCGGCGACGGCGCGGTCGCTGCGGCCGGAACGAGACCGCGGATTTTTTATCGAGGAGTCCATCGTCGCGCCGACAGGCTACCGCCGTTTCCGCCTGCCCGCGAAATGGGCGGCTGAATTCGCGCTGCGCAAGAATTACCGCACCGACTGGGCGGCAGAGGTGCTGGAGGAATATGCATGGTGGACGCCCGCCGATTACAGGCGTGAACTGGCGGCCATCGGCGGACGCGTGATCTACGCGGCACCCAGCTGGAACCCGTGGATCGTCGAAAACCGCTTTCGCGATAAAATCCGCCTATACAACGAAAACGGCGCGCCGCGCAATTTCCCCGCGACGAATTACATCGCCGTCGTTGAAAAAGTGCCGTCCGATGCCAGCCTGATACTGGCCGAGCGCGCCGTCGCCCTGACTCCGCCGAAATACCTTCAATTTTCCAGTTGGAAAAGCACAGAAACGGGCACCCTTTACGATATGGTCGCGCGCCCCGGCATGGTCACGGATTGCCTGCCGTATTTGACGGGCGCCGACGGGCGGCTGATGGTCTATGCGAAGCACGGCTATCCGCGCCCGCTGACCAACTTGGTGCCCCGCAGTTCGCCCAACCTTGACGAAAAAGTCTGGTCGGGCCATGTGGTGGAACCTGTCGCGATCGCCGATTCAAGCGTGCATTTGCTGGCGCGTCTTGCGGAACGCGCGGGGCTTTCGACGACGCAGATGCCTGAATTGCAGGAAGGCCTGCGTTATTACCCCTCTGCCGGTTTGATGGACGAAATCGTGGGTTCGGTCTTCGCGCCGGTGCAAAGCGGCGGCACGGAGCATAGCTATAAAATATCGCCGGATATTTCGGGCTTCAGCACCAGCGGTGAAGTGCGGCTTTATCCCGCGCAGGATTTGCTGCGCGCGTCGCAGGTTGGCCTGCTGCCCGAAGCGCGTCTGGAAATGAACATCTATGCGCTGCTGCGTAAACTGGGGCAGCGCCCCGATAAATGGCTGGGTCCCGAACTGCCGCGCCTGGGGCAGGTCGATATATACACCTGCAGCATCGAGGCGATGCTGGAGCGCCAGGACACGCAAGGCTTCGAGGCATCGCCGGACGGGGCGGGATACTTGCGCTGCCTGCGCTCGGCATTTTCCGACCGCTCCGCAAAAACCGAACTGGCGCGCCGCGAACTGGAATTCGTGATACCTGCGAAATCGAGCGCAAATGTCGCCTCGGTCGCCGTTTTGGCGATAGACGATCAGGGCGAAGTCAGCATCGGTGTAGAACGCCGCCGCTTGCCCGCGCCGCAATTGCGCGAAGGCGACGCTGAAATATGCGTATTGCCGGCCTTCAGACTGCCGCCCGCGATTCTCACGCCTGAAAAGGCCGCAGAATACGTCGCTGCAAAATTCCTGCAGCCGCGCCGCGCGGTCGCGAAACTGGGTGAGGGGTATTTCTCCTCGCTCGGCATGACGCCGGAGCGCGTCTATCCGTATGCCGTGATACTGGATGGCATGTCGGATGTGTTCCAGCTGTCGGAAATGCTGGAATTCGTTCCGTTGCGGGAAATCTTTGCGCAGCTGGAACGCGTGCGCGACGCGCATTTGCTCGTCTCCAGCCTGCGCGCGATCCATGCACTCGATTTATGGGGCGGCTTTCAGGCCTGATTTCGGCGCAGCGGGCTTCACCGCGTCGTAGGACGGGTCATACATCTTTGACTGTATGAAGGCGCCAAGGTTTGCAGGTTGCTGCACGCTTGCGACATTCTCCGCGTTCGCTGTCACAATCACGGCCTCGGCGATTTTCGCGGACACCTTGCGGATGTCTTTCAGCGGTGGATAGAGCGTGCCGTTTTTCAGGTCTTCATCGCTGACCATGCCTGCCAATGCGCGAGCGGAGGCAAGGAACATGCTGTCGGTTATTTTCGTGGCTTCGCTCAGGTTTACGCCAAGGCCGAGGCCGGGGAAAATATAGGCGTTATTGCCCTGACCGGCCTGATAGGTTTTGCCATCGACCGTAACGGGGCCGAATGGGCTGCCGCTGGCAAACACGGCTCTGCCGCCGCTCCAGCTATACGCTTGCTCCGCCGTGCATTCGGCGTGGCTTGTCGGGTTCGACAGGGCGAAGATGACGGGGCGTGCGTTGATCGCGCTCATCGCTTCGATGACTTCTTTGGTAAATGTGTTCGGGGATCCTGTCGCGCCGATCAATACGGTCGGCTTCAGGTCGTTGATCGCCTCCAGCAGCGTTGCGGGCGCGTGGTCTTGCGCAAAGGGGGCTTTGTTGTCCTCGATCTTCGCACGGCCTTGCGTGACAAGGCCTTTGGAATCCACCAGCGAAATGCGGCTGCGCGCCTCCGCTTCGGTCAATCCCTGCGCCTGCAATTCCTTGACCATCAGGTCGGCGATGCCGGTTGCAGCGGATCCCGCGCCAAGAAACATGATGCGCTGATCCTTGAAATCCGTGCCCGTAATGCGGCTGGATGCCAGCACCCCCGCCAACGCGACCGCAGCCGTGCCCTGAATGTCATCGTTGAACGACGTAATTTTATCGTGGTATTCGTTCATGAGGCGGAAAGCGTTTTCGGTCTTGAAATCCTCGAACTGCAGCATGGCTTTGGGGAATTTGTCCTTCACGGCATCAACGAATTCCTTCATAAGTTCGTCGTATGCCGCACCCTCCAGCCGCTTGTGCGGATATCCCAAATACATGGGGTCGTTGCGCATGATGTCGTTATTCGTGCCGACATCGAACATCACCGGCAGCGCCTTTTGCGGGTCGAGCCCGCCCGCAATCGTGTAAAGCGCAAGCTTGCCGATCGGGATGCCCATGCCGTTTGCGCCAAGGTCGCCAAGGCCGAGGATGCGCTGGCCGTCGGTCACCACGATCTGGCGCACATCGGCTTCGGGCCAGTTGTCCAGTATCTCGCGGATTTTTTCCTTGTCGTCGGGCGTGATGTACAGCCCGCGCGGACGGCGGAAAATGTGGGAAAATTTCTGGCTTGCTTCGCCGACCGTCGGAGTATAGATCAACGGCAGGATTTCCTCGACATTTTCCTGCGCCAGTTTATAAAACAGCCGCTCGTTGCGGTCCTGCAGCGACGACAGGTAAATATATTTTTCGATGCTTGTCGGTTTGCCGCGCATTTGCGCCAGGGCGGAGGCGACCTGTTCGTCCTGCGTCGTCACCTTGTGCGGCAGCAGCCCGCGCAAACCCTGCGCATCGCGTTCGTCGCGGGTGAAACCCGTCGATTTATTTTGCGCGGCATCATGCAGGATGGAATGGCCATGCTTTGCGTCCTGCGCAGGCTCTTGCCCGAACAGGCGGCGTAATTTGGCCGCGGCAGCGTTAAACAGTTTTTTCATGCCATCACAGTATAGGCGAGGTCACGGGTTTGGGCAAATCACAGGTTAATTTGTTGTTATATTTGGCTATTTCATCAGCCGCGCGGGCAGCAGCAAGGCAAGGTAGCAAAGCGCGCCGATCGACATCGTCACGTTGAGGCCGAGCGAGATATTGAGCGCGACCGCAACCGCGCTGGCGGTCACCCCCGCCGCCCCATTGATGCCCCAGAACCATGCGGCAGGCTGTGTGCTGACGGTGCGCGCCAGCGTCATGCCGGTCGGGAAGCCGAACCCCAGCAGGCAGCCAAGCGGCAGTGTGACGCTGATGCAAAGCAGCGCGCGGGTGACAAGCTGCGCGCCCGCGAAATGCACGGTGATCGTATTGATCGCAAAGATCGCGGCGAATGCGGCAATCGCAGTCAGGACCGCCCAGGCATTGCGCGCACGTGCTGTGTCGAGCGGCAGCCGGTCGCAGACCAGGCTGCCGATGCCAGTGGACAGCACAAGGCTGAACAACACGATGCCAAGCGCGTAGGCGGGATGCCCCAGATAAACGCTGAGTCGCTGCAGCAGCGCGATTTCCATGAACATAAACCCCGCGCCGATCAGCGCGAACCAGGCCGTGCCGCCTATCACGAAGCGTTTGTCCAGGCTTTTGACCGCATCGCGCAACGGCCAGATGATCGCAGCTGCGGCCATGGCGAGGGAGAAAATGATGATGATATAAAGGTTCAGCACCGCCTTCGCATGTCCCAGCATGGCGCTGGCGTTGTTTTCCGATATCAGCTTGAAAATCGCAAACGGCTGCGCAAGGCGCACCATGTTAAAGAAAAACGGCCTTTGGTCGGTCGGCGGGCTGATGTCGAAGGCGCTTGCGCTGGCAACGCTGTCGAGGCTGCCGCGCGTCCTTGCCGCCAGTATATTCGCAAGGTCACCCTTCGCCGTTTTGCGCTGCGGCGAAATCAGCACCCTGAATTTCATGCTGGATGCGCGCTTTTCAAGCGCGGCCAGTTGTTCCGCCGTCAGCGGGTCTTTGGCCAGCACCAGCGTCGCGATACGGTCGGATGCCGCCATGAAAATATGTTTCTGCGGCGCGGTTACGCCCCGTTCCAGTAGCGCGCCCATGGCAAGCGAAACCAGCCGCTCAACTTCGCTCTGCGCGTCGCTGATATACCAGCGGCTGACCGTCATCACGCCGCCGTCATTCAAACGCGACAGGAATGTGCGCCATGCTTCGACCGTATAAAGCCCGTTTTCCGACAGCGCGAAGGCCCCGGCGCCCGTCGATGCCCATGTGTCGATCAGGCTCATTTGTATGATATCGAAAGTGTCGGGGTGACTGGCGAACCAGCTGCGCGCCTCGCTGTGGATCAGTTTAACGCCTTTCAGCGTCGAAATATTTGCGTAGCTTTTGAACGGCTCGATATCTGACAGCAGTGATATCTGGATATCGTTGACATCCATTGCCGTGATATCGCGGATGCCCGCCTTGCAGGCCGACAGCACATCACGGCCGCCGCCTACGCCGATGATGCCGGATTTTTTCAAGCGAGGCAGGGCATAGGCGATCGTCGTGACATCGTAATCAAGATCCTCCAGTCCCTTGCGGCAGTCGCCGCCAAATTTGTTGATGGGCGTGCCCGCGTCGCCGTCGATTTTGAGAACATAAAACGAGGATGTCATGTCTTTGGGCAGCGTTTTCGACGGCCCCCACAGGAACGGTGTGACGTTCTCCACCGCATGGTCGACCGTCACACGCGAGATGGAATTCCACTGGTCATGCGCAAGGCTGCCTTGCGTGACGATATGGTTTTTCACCCAGAGCGGATACACGAAAGGCCGCGCGAGCTGCGTGTTGCAAAGTGCCAGCACCAGCAGCACTGCCGCCGTGGCACAGGCGCGCAGCCTGTCCGGCGCCCCAAAGCACAGCGCCGCGAGCGCCGCGCCCGCCGCCACGATCATGATGGCGGAGGGCGCATCGACCGTTTCCATCAGCCCGAGCGCGGCCAGGCAGCCCGCCGCCGCGCCCAGCAAGTCGAAGGCATAGGTACGCGCAGGCGCGTATGGCGCGCGCGTGATCGCAAGACATAGCGCATAACCCGCGAAATAATAGGACGGGACGGTGCAAAGCGCCGTCATGGGCAATGTCATCAGCGTTTTTTTCAGGCTGGCCGCCACAATCGGCAATAACATGTGCGTAGCCAGCGCGAAGGCAGTAAAGACCGCGAAGTTCAGGCAGGCATCGCCCATCAGCCGCGCATAATTCTCCCGCTGTTCCGTCTCGCTGCCCTTGTGCACATGCAGTGCGCCCAGCGTGAGGCCGAACATGGCGACGCTGATGACAAGGAAGGACAGGTGATACCAGGTCGTCACCGAAAAAATCCGCGCCTGCAGCACCTGCAGCATCATCAGCAGGCCGCTCAGGATAAAAACGCCGCTATAGAATGCGCGCGGGGAGGGGTTCGTCATGCGTATTGATCCTTGAATCCGAGACTGCTCCAGACTAGATCAACGCCCCGCATGTCAAAAGGTTTTCCCTTACTGTAATTATGTTATGTTAATTAAAATAATTGCACGCTGCTGTTCCGGAAAGAAAGCGAATCTGCGAATGTGACGCGGGCAGAATTTTTAAAAACGCCTACAGAAATAAAGAAAGACAACCAATGAAAACAAAAATCTTCATGATCGCTGCGCTGGCCCTGCTGGCATCCGCAGCGCCCGCCGTTGCCGCGTCCGAAACCGGCGCCGCCACCAAGCCTGCAGCTGCAGCACGCCCTACGCCCGTCACCACGAAGTTCGACGACTGGACGATGCAGTGCATTACCTCCACCAAAGGCAAATATTGCGGCCTGTACCAAAAGGCTTTCGCGACCGTCGACGGCAAAAAAGCCATGGCTGTCTTAAGCGAAGTCGAAGTGATGAAAAGCAAGGACGGCAAAAAAACGCCGCATATGCGTCTCATCACGCCGCTCGGTTCGTGGCTGCCCAGCAATATCGGCTTCAAGCTGGATGAAGAAAAACAGAACATCGTGCCGTATTTTATGTGCGGCCGCACTGGTTGCATGACCGACCTGACGCTGGAAAAAGAACATATCGACCGCCTGAAAAAAGGCAAACGCCTGCTGGTCGCATACCGCACTTCCCCGAAAAAGGAAGACCAGATCGAAGCGCCGTTGTCGATGAAGGGTTTCCCGGCCGCGCTCGATGCATTGCTGAAAAACTGATATAAGCTTTGCGTCTTTTTACCGCATTTGTTGTTTCGCTGGCGTTGGCGGGCTGCTCCCTGATGGGGATGCAGCCCCCGCCGTCTGCGCCATTGGTTACGGCGCCTGCGGGTTTCACGCAGCGGCAAATCACGACCGGCCCGTTTACGCTGGTCGCGCATGAAAAAATCCGCAGTCCGGGACAGGTGGCGGCTGTTTATATCGGCGGCGACGGTCCGGATGCGGGTGTCGCGCCCGCGCTTGCCGCGCGCGACAAATCCGCGAATGTTATTTTCCTGACGCGCCCGTGCCAGAACGACGCACCCTGCGCCCCCGAATTCCGCGGTGCAAAGCGTTTCTCGCCCGAAGTGATCGCGGCGGTCGGCACGGCGCTTGATACGCTCAAGAAGCAGCATAATTTTTTCGGCTTCAACCTTGTCGGCTTTTCGGCTGGCGCGACGGTGGCTGCGCTGGTCGCAGCACAGCGCAGCGATGTGCTGAGCCTGCGCACGGTTGCGGGAAATCTTGATACGGCGGTGTATGGCCGCCTGCATCATCTTCCGGCTTTGGATGGTTCTCTCAATCCTGTCGATGTCGCCGCGAAATTATTGCCGCTCGGCCAGAAGCATTTTGTCGGCGCGCGCGATAAAACAGTCACCGCCGATGTGGGCAACAGTTTCATCGAGGCTTCGGGCCGTCCCGATTGTCTTGGGCTGACCGTGATCGATACGGCAGGCCACACGGATGGCTGGGCCGAAATCTGGCCGGATTTGCTCGAGCAGCCCTTGCAGGGTGGTTGCTGATTTTTTCTGCGTATTAAGAACAAAACTAGAACATGTGGTATGTTCATGATATATATAAGTCATGAACAAAAAACCGTCTTTGTATCTTCCGGAAAACATCAAGGGTCGCGGCGCGCTGGAAAATCCGGCTGGCCGTTTCGAGCCGTTGCAGGTCGAGGCGGATCTTGAAGGTTTGGTGCCTGTCGAGGGGGAAGATGATTTCCCACCGCCCAAGCTCCGGACTCAAGTTTACCGGGACAAATCCAGATCGATCATTTCGACCAATGACAGCCCCGATATCGGGATGGATGCGACGCTCAACCCGTATCGCGGTTGTGAACATGGCTGCATCTATTGTTTCGCACGGCCGACACATGAATACCTGGGCCTGTCAGCGGGGCTGGATTTCGAGACGAAGATTTTTGCCAAGCCCGACGCGCCAAGGCTGCTGGAGGAAAAACTGAAATCCCGCGGCTGGAAACCCGCCGTGATCTTCATGAGCGGCGTGACCGACCCTTACCAGCCTCTCGAGCGAAAGATGAAGATCACACGCAGTTGCCTTGAAATATTGGAAGATTTTCGCAACCCTGTCTCGTTTATCACCAAAAACCATCTGGTGACGCGCGATATCGATATCCTGTCGCGGATGGCGGCGCTGAATATCGTTTCCGTTAATATGTCGGTCACGACGCTTGACCGCGATCTCGCGCGGAGGATGGAGCCGCGCGCTTCGACACCATCCATGCGTATCAAAGCGATAGAACAATTGTCTAAAGCTGGAATTCCGGTGAATGTCATGATCGGGCCAGTAGTGCCAGGCCTGACCGAACACGAAATTCCGGCGATACTGCAGGCGGCGGCAGAGGCGGGAGCCACCTCGGCGGGTTACACAATGATGCGGCTGCCCTATGGCGTGAAGGATTTGTTCCAGACATGGCTGCACGAACATTTTCCCGATCGTGCCGAGAAGGTGCTGAACCGTATCCGATCCATCCGCGACGGCAAGCTCAACGATGCCGAATTCGGGTCGCGCATGAAAGGGGAGGGATTTTACGCAACACAAGTGTCGCAGATATTCGACATCGCCAAAAGGCGCTATGGACTGACCGGCCGCGCGACACTCACGACGGAACATTTCCGTGGTCATGCGCGGGACAGTCAGTACAATTTATTTACATAGCGTAAATAAATGGATTTTTTTATTTTTTCCAGAAATTAGGAACTTTTATAAAAATTTATAAAAATGCCCGCCGATTTCCACGGAAGTTAAGCACTCGTTAAGCGGCCTCATGGGAAATTATAGGAAGCGGGGTAGAACGCCCCATCAGAATTTTCATGGGAGAAAACCATCATGGCGATCATCAACGGCACCGCGAATAACGATTCCCTTAATGGCACAGCCTCGAACGACACCATTAACGGCCTTGCCGGGACCGACATCATCATCGCCAATGCGGGAAATGACACGCTGAACGGCGGCCTTGGTGCCGACATCATGAATGGCGGGCTGGGCAATGATGTGTATGTCGTCGACGACGCGGGCGATATCGTCAACGAAAACGCAGGCGAAGGCACCGACCTCGTCCAGTCCAGCATCTCATACACGCTCGCCAACAACGTTGAAAACCTCACACTGACAGGCGTCGGCGCGATCAACGGCACGGGTAACGCGCTCAACAACACCATCACCGGTAACACGGGCGTCAACACGCTCGATGGCGGCATGGGCAACGACACGCTCAACGGCATGGCCGGCGCGGACGTCATGATCGGCGGCCAGGGCAACGATGTGTTTATTGTCGATAACGTCGGTGATGTCGTTTCCGAAAACGCCAGTGAAGGCACGGATCTGGTGCAGTCCAGCATCAGCTACACGCTGGCAGCCAATATCGAAAACCTGACGCTGACCGGCACGGGCGTCATCAACGGCACCGGCAACAGCGACAACAACACGATTATCGGCAACAGCGCGAAAAACGTCCTGACGGGCGGCGACGGCAACGACCTGCTGAACGGCCTTGCCGGTAACGACACCATGATCGGCGGTCTGGGCGATGATACCTTTGTCGTGGAAAGCGCGACAGATGTCGTTTCCGAGGCATCGGGCGAAGGCACGGATACGGTTCAGTCGAGCATCACCTACACGCTGGCGGCCAACGTCGAGAACCTGACGCTTACCGGCACGACCGCGATCAACGGCACCGGCAACGCGGATAACAACGTCATCACGGGCAACGCCGGCAATAACACGCTGGATGGCGGCGCTGGCGCGGATACGCTGATTGGCGGCCTGGGCAACGACACCTACATCATCGACAACGTCGGCGACGTGATTTCCGAGAATGCAAGCGCGGGCACCGACCTTGTGCGTTCCGCCGCAAGTTATACGCTTGGCGCGAACCTGGAGAACCTGACGCTGACCGGCACCGGCAACGTTGACGCTACGGGTAATACGCTTGTCAACACGCTGACCGGTAACACTGGCAACAACACGCTGGACGGCGGCGTGGGTGCGGACGTCATGATTGGCGGCACCGGCAACGATACCTACGTTGTTGACAATATCGCCGACAAGATCACCGAGGGTACGGGCGCAGGTACTGACACCGTTATGGCTTCCGTTACCTATACACTGGGCACAAATCTTGAAAACGCTACGCTTACCGGTACGGCCAACATCAACGTGACTGGTAACACGCTCAACAACACCCTGACCGGCAACACGGGCAACAATACGCTGAGCGGTGGTACGGGCGCGGACGTCATGATCGGCGGCGACGGCAACGACACGTATATCGTAGACAACGTGGGTGATGTCGTATCGGAGGCCGCCAACGAAGGCACCGATACTGTTTCGTCGGCCGCTAGCTACACGCTTGGCGCGAACATCGAAAACCTCATCCTGACCGGCACTGGCGCGATTAGCGGTACGGGCAACACGCTTGATAACGCCATCACCGGCAACTCGGGCGTCAACATCCTGACGGGCGACGCCGGTAATGACACTCTGAACGGTATGGCGGGCGCTGACACCATGATCGGCGGACAGGGTAACGACACGTACTATGTTGACAGCACGGGCGACGTCATCAACGAAAACTCGGGCGAGGGTTCCGACACCGTCATTACGACGATGAACTATACCCTCAGCGCGAATATCGAGAACCTGACGCTGAACGGCACCGCTGCCGTCGGTACAGGCAACGCCGACGACAACGTTATTACCGGCAACGCGTCCAATAACACTCTGAACGGCATGGCTGGCGCTGATACCATGATCGGCGGCCTCGGCAACGATATTTATGTGGTTGATGACGCGGGCGACGTTGTTTCCGAAAACGCCGCGAGCGGCACCGACACCGTGCAAGCATCTATCACCTACAGCCTTGCATCTCTCGCCAACATTGAGCATCTGACTCTCACTGGCACGGCCGATATTAACGCGACCGGCAACGCGCTGGCGAATACCCTGGCTGGTAACAGTGGTGCGAACACGCTGGACGGCGGCGCGGGCGCAGATACCATGATCGGCGGTCTGGGCGATGATGTGTACATCGTCGATAGCTCTGGCGACATCATCAGCGAAGGCGTGAACGGCGGCATTGACGAAGTGCGTGTATCGGCCAACTACACGCTTGCCTCAAACCTTGAGAACCTCGTGCTGACAGGCGCTTCAGCCATCAACGGCACGGGCAACACCGCGAACAACACGATTACCGGTAACATCGCCGCGAACACGCTGAACGGGGGCTCCGGCGCGGACACCATGATTGGCGGGGACGGCAACGACACCTATTTCGTCGATAATGTCGGCGATGTGGTCGTTGAAAACGCGGGGGAAGGCACGGATACTGTCAATTCAACCGTTACGTACACGCTGGGCGCGGATGTTGAAAATCTCGTATTAAGCGGTACCGCCGCGATCAGCGGTACGGGCAACGCTTTGAACAACACGCTGACAGGTAATGCGACCGCTAACACGCTGGACGGCGGCGCGGGCGCAGACGTCATGATCGGCGGCGCGGGCAACGACGTTTACATCGTGGATAACGCAGGCGATGTCGTCTCCGAACTGGTCAATGGCGGCATCGACACCGTGCAATCCGACGTCACTTTCAGCATCGCGGCGCTGGTGAATGTCGAAAATCTCACCCTGACCGGCACGGCTGACAATAACGCGACCGGGAACATCCTCGTGAACGTCCTGACCGGCAACAGCGGAGCCAACACGCTGGATGGCGGCGCAGGTGCCGACACCATGGCGGGCGGCGCGGGTGATGACACATACATCGTCGATTCCACCAGCGATGTCGTCGTCGAAGCATCGGCGGCCGGCACCGATAGCGTGCAATCCTCTGTCACCTTCACGCTGGCGAACAATATCGAGAACCTGACACTCACCGGCGCGGGCGCGATCAACGCAACCGGTAACGCCGACATTAACATCCTGACCGGCAACGCGGCCAACAACACGCTGAACGGCATGGCGGGCGCGGATACGATGGTTGGCGGCGACGGCGACGATACGTATATCGTCGACAACGTGGGTGATTCCATCACCGAACTCGCCAGCGAAGGCACGGATACCGTACTGTCTTCCGTCACTTACACCCTGGGCGCAGAGGTCGAGAACCTGACGCTGACTGGCAGCGGCAGCATCAACGGCACGGGTAACGCCGCAGCAAACGTCCTGACTGGTAACGCTTCTGCTAACACGCTGGATGGCGGTGCTGGCGTCGACACCATGATCGGCGGCCTTGGCAACGATACCTATATTGTTGATGACAGCGCGGATATAGTTTCGGAAGCGGCATCTGCCGGCACCGACCTTGTGCAGGCTTCTGTTTCCTACACCCTGTCGACAAACGTCGAAAACCTGACCCTGACCGGTGCGGGCGCGATCGACGGCACGGGTAACGCTGCCACGAACGTCATCACAGGTAACGCCGCGGCCAACACGCTGGACGGCGGCGCAGGTGTCGATACGTTGATCGGCGGCGACGGTGACGACACTTATGTCGTCGATGTGCTGGGCGATGTGGTTTCGGAACTGGCATCCGAAGGTACGGACACGGTCATGGCGAGCATCAGCTACACGCTGGGAGCGAATGTCGAAAACCTCGTCCTGACGGGTGTTGCCACCTTGAGCGGAACGGGTAATGCGGGCGTCAACACAATTACCGGCAACTCGGGCGCAAACACGCTGAACGGTATGGCCGGTGCCGATACCATGATCGGCGGTCAGGGCGGTGATACCTATGTCATCGATGATGCGGGCGATACTATCGTTGAAAACGTGGGCGAAGGTGCGGATACGGCGCAATCAAGCATTTCCTATACCCTCGGAGCAAACGTCGAAAGCCTGGTGTTGACCGGCACGGCAAACATCAACGGCACGGGTAATGCCGATGCCAACACGCTGACCGGCAACGCCGGCAATAACACGCTGGATGGCGGCGCGGGTGTTGACACCATGATCGGCGGTCTCGGCGATGACACCTACCTGATCGATGATATTGCGGACTCGATCGTTGAAAACGCGAATGGCGGCGTCGATACCGTGCGCAGCGCCATCAGCTATACGATTGCGGCGAACGTCGAAAACCTGATTCTCACCGGTACGGCCAACATCGACGGTACTGGTAACGCGGGCGTCAACCAGTTGATCGGTAACTCCGGCAACAACACGCTGGACGGCGGCGCGAGCGCGGATGCGATGCTCGGCGGCGACGGCGACGATACCTATATCGTCGATGATGTGAACGACGTGGTCATCGAAAATGCCAACGAAGGCACCGACCTGATCGAGTCCAGCATCAGCTATAACATGTCCAGCCTGCTCAACATCGAAAACCTGACGCTGACCGACGTCGCGGCGATCAATGCGACAGGCAACACCTCCGACAACACCATCACCGGCAACACTGCGGTAAACACTCTTGACGGCGGACAGGGTGCTGACACCCTGATCGGCGGCGCGGGCAACGACGTTTACATCGTCGATAACATCGGCGACGCCATCGTTGAAAATCTCGCGGAAGGCACGGACATCGTGCAGTCTTCAGTTGATTATACTCTGTCGGCCAACGTCGAAAACCTTGTCCTCAACGGCACTTCGAACCTGAACGGAACGGGTAACGCATCGGTCAACATCCTGACCGGCAACAGCGGCGACAACACGCTGGATGGCGCAGGCGGTGCCGACACCATGATCGGCGGTCTGGGTAACGATACGTACATCGTCGATATCGGCACCGATGTCATCAGCGAAAATGCCAGCGAAGGCACAGACACTGTAATGTCTTCCAACAGCTATACGCTGGGCGCAAACCTTGAAAACCTTGTCCTGACCGGGGCAGGCAACCTGAACGGTACGGGTAACGCGCTGGTCAACACCATCACCGGCACGACCGGCAACAACGTGCTGAATGGCGCAGCGGGCGCCGACACCATGATCGGCGGCAACGGCAACGACACCTACGCGGTCGATGATGTGGGCGACGTGGTCGTCGAAAACAGCAGCGAGGGTACAGATACCGTCCAGTCTTCCATTTCCTACGTGCTGTCGGCTAACATCGAAAACCTCACTCTGACTGGCGCGGCGAGTATCAACGGCACGGGCAATACCGATGTCAACATCCTGACCGGCAACAATGGCAACAACACGCTGGATGGCGACGCAGGAGCTGATACGATGATCGGCGGTGTCGGCAATGACACCTATATCGTCGACGACGCGGGCGATGTGGTCAGTGAAGGCGCTGGTGCGGGCACTGACACCGTCATGGCCGGCCTTACCTACACGCTGGCATCGCTGGCAGCAATTGAAAACCTGACCCTGACGGGCACCGGCAACTTCGACGCGACGGGCAACACGCTCAACAACATCATTACCGGCAACAGCGGCAACAACACGCTTAACGGCGGCACGGGCGCGGATACCATGATCGGCGGCGCGGGTGACGACACCTATCTGGTCGACAGCGCAGGTGATGTGCTGATCGAACTGGCGGGCGATGGCACTGAAACTGTCAGCTCGAGCGTAACTTTTACACTTTCGGCCAACATCGAGAACTTGGTTCTGACGGGTGCCGCCAACATCGACGGCTCCGGCAACGCGGAAGTCAACACTATTACCGGCAACACCGGCAACAACACGCTGGATGGCGGCGCTGGTGCCGACATCATGATCGGCGGCACGGGCAACGACACCTACATCGTCGATGATGCCGGCGATGTGGTGAGCGAAAACGCGGCCGGCGGTACGGACACGATCCAGTCCAGCACCAGCTACAGTATCGCAGCGCTGGCGAACGTCGAAAACATCACGCTGATCGGCGGAGATTCATCGACCGCGACCGGTAACGCTGGCGTCAACGTGCTGACGGGTAACGCAGCCGATAACACGCTTGACGGCGGCGCTGGCGCGGACACCATGATTGGCGGTCTCGGCAACGACACCTACATCGTTGACAGCGCGACTGACCTCGTGTCCGAAAACGCTTCTGAAGGCACAGATATTGTGATGTCGAGCGTCACCTACACCCTGGTCGCCAACGTCGAAAACCTGACGCTGACGGGCAGCAGCGCGATCAACGGCACAGGTAACGCCCTGAACAATACCATCGTCGGTAACTCGGGCAACAACACGCTCGACGGTCTCGCGGGTGCCGACACCATGAGCGGCGGCGCGGGTAACGACACCTATACCGTCGATAACGCCGGCGACGTGGTGATTGAACTTGCGGGCGCAGGTACGGATCTCGTCAACTCGTCGGTCAGCTATACGCTCTCCGCGAATGTCGATAACCTGACGCTGACAGGTGCTACCAACATCAACGCAACCGGTAACGATGATGTCAATACCCTGACTGGCAACACGGGCAACAACACGCTCGATGGCGGTATGGGAGCGGACGTCATGATTGGCGGCACCGGCAACGATACCTATATCGTTGACGATGCGGGCGATGTGGTGAGCGAAGCGGCGGCAGGCGGCACGGACCTTGTGCTGTCGAGCGTCAGCTTCAGCGTCGCTGCACTGGCCAACGTCGAAAACATCACCCTGATAGGCGCGGGCAACATCGATGCCACCGGCAATACCGGCGCGAACACGCTCACCGGTAACGGCGCCAACAACACGCTGGATGGCGGCACGGGTGCCGACACGATGATCGGCGGCCTTGGCAACGACACCTATGTCGTCGACAACGCCGGCGACATCGTCTCGGAAAATGCTTCTGAAGGCACTGATACCGTGCTTTCTTCACTGACCTACACGCTGCTGGCGAACTTCGAAAACCTGACGCTGACAGGCGTCACGGCGATTAACGGCACGGGTAACAGCGCGGTCAACATTATCACCGGCAACTCGGCAGCCAACGTCCTGAACGGCCTGGCGGGCGCGGATACCATGATCGGCGGCGCGGGCAACGACAGCTACACTGTCGATGACGCGGGCGACGTGATCGTGGAAAACCTGAACGAAGGCACTGACTCGGTCAGCTCCAGCGTCAGCTACACGCTGTCGGCCTATATCGAAAGCCTGACCCTGACAGGTTCGTCGAACATCAACGCGACCGGTAACGTGGACGTCAACACCCTGACGGGTAACACGGGCGACAACACGCTCGATGGCGGCGAGGGTGCGGACACGATGATCGGCGGCGCGGGCAACGACACCTATGTCGTCGAAAACGTCGGCGATATCGTGAGCGAAGGCGCGGGCGCAGGCACCGACCTTGTGATGTCGAGCATCAACTACAGCATCGCGGCACTGGCGAACGTGGAAAATATCACGCTAACCGGCACTGGCAACATCAACGCCACCGGCAACACCGGCGCGAACACCCTGACCGGCAACTCCGGCAACAACACGCTGGACGGCGGCACGGGCGCCGACACCATGATCGGCGGCCTGGGCGACGACAGCTATGTCGTGGACAACGCGGGCGATGTGGTCTCGGAGGGCGCATCGGCAGGCACGGACACCGTGCTGTCCTCGCTGACCTTCACCCTCGGCGCGAACTTCGAAAACCTCGTGCTGACGGGGGCGGGCGTGATCGACGGCACGGGTAACGCGGCGGACAATACGCTGACCGGCAACACGGCCAACAACACGCTGAACGGCATGGCGGGCGCGGACATCATGATCGGCGGCGCGGGCAATGACTTCTACATCGTCGACAACATCGGCGACGTGGTGAGCGAGATCGCTGGCGAGGGCACCGACACCGTGCAGTCGAGCGTGACCTTCTCTCTCGCCGTGACCAACGCGGAAAACCTGACGCTGACGGGGTCTTCGAACATCGACGCGACCGGCAATAACAGCGTCAACACACTGACCGGCAACAGCGGCAATAACACGCTGGATGGCGGTGTTGGTGCCGACACCATGATCGGCGGCCTGGGCAACGACACCTACTTCGTCGATAACTCGGGCGATGTGGTGACGGAAAACCTTGGCGAAGGCACGGATAACGTGCGGTCGTCGATCTCCTACACTCTTGGCGCGAACCTTGAAAACCTCACGCTGACGGGTTCCGCCAATATCAACGCGACCGGTAACAGCGGCAACAACATCATCACCGGCAACAGCGGCGATAACACCATCGACGGCGGCGCGGGCAACGACACCATGATCGGCGGCGCGGGCAACGACACCTATATCGTCGATTCGGCAACCGATGTGGTTTCCGAAAATGCGGCCGAAGGCACGGACACGGTGCAGTCGGGTGTGACCTGGGTGCTGGGCACGAACCTCGAGCACCTGACGCTGACGGGGGCCGGCAACATCAACGGCACCGGCAACTCGGCGGCGAATACGCTGACCGGCAACACCGGCAGCAACACGCTGGACGGTGGCGCGGGTGCCGATGTCATGATCGGCGGTACGGGCAACGACACCTATATCGTCGACAATCTCGGCGATACGGTCTCGGAAAACGCGGCTTCCGGCACAGACGGCGTGCAGTCGAGCGTTTCCTTCACCCTGTCGGCGAACATCGAAAACCTGACCCTGACCGGCAGCGCCGATACCGACGGCATCGGCAACAGCCTTGCCAATACAATCATTGG